>JAICQP010000023.1 GCA_025937815.1 Gemmatimonadota bacterium | reverse complement strand
TCCAAGACCCCCGGGTGAGCGCCGCGATGCGGGCGGGCGCTCGATACACGATCCAAGCGGCGGGACTGCCGATGCCGGGCGTCGATCTCGACCAGGAGCTCGCGCTCCCCATCGGGGACAGCCTTCTGAACGACACCGGGCAGACCCTGATCTGGTTCTACTCGGGTGCGTACGCGGCGGACCAGGCGCGGTGGGACGACCACGCGGCCGCGGTGGCCAGGCTGCGCGTGGTTGCGGACAGGCTGTTGGCCGAAGGCGACTCGGCGAACGCCAGGTTCGCGGCGGGGGCCGCGCTGGCCCTCAGCGGGCGGGGTCTCTGGCTGCGGGGCGAGACCGAGCGCGCGCTCTCCACGCTCATGGAGGGGCAGCGTCGGACGACGTGGACCCCCAGCGCCAGCCGGGAGACCCTGAACGGGACGATCCGCTGGTGGATCGGCGAGCTCTTGCTGGAGCTCGACCGGCCGCGGGAGGCCGCGCGCTATTTCGAGTCGTTCTGGAACGATCCCTGGGCGGCCGAGCGGCTGGGACCGATCTACGAGCGGCTGGGCGACCGGGCAAAGGCACGGGAAGCCTATGCGCTCGTGGCCACCGCGTGGCGGAGCGCCGACCCTGAGCTGCAGCCGCGCGCGCAGACTGCGCGCGCGGCTGCCCAACGTCTGGCCGCGCCGGTCAAGCGGTAGTCGCCGCCGACAGGCTCCTCAAGGCTCGATTCGCAGGACCTCTCCCGCTCCGATCTCCGTGCTGTGGTTCGATACGTAGAGGGCGCCATCCGGACCGACTGCGACCGAGCCCGGTCGTGTCAGGCCTTCGAGGACGGGGGTTCGCGTCCCGTCCGGCGCGACCTCGAGCAGCCTCCCGGGGAGGCCGAAGAATACGGGCCCAGTTGAATGCTCGAGAACGTAGAGGCTCCCGTCCGGTCCGAACGCGAGGTCGATCACCGTGGTGAAGCCGCTCCAGGCGACCGTCGGCGTCTGACCGGGTACCACCCGGTAGATGGCGGCCGCTTCCGCGGCGAACGGGACGCCTGTCAGTTCGGCCACGTAATAGGCACCGTCGGGTCCCACGGCGACGGCGGTCGGCACGGCGTCGGTCGAGCGCCCCTGGGATCGCGATGGGAAGACGGCCAGCGTGGAGACGACACCGTTGGCCGCGACGCGGAAGAGCGCGTTCGCCCCGCCGTCCGCGACGACGCTGGCTCCCGGCTCTGCGAGAAGGCCATACGGGTTACTGTCGAGCGGACCCCCGTCCGGATTCGAAGCGAACTCGAACGCGGCGATGTCGACGGTCGGCCGCCAGCGGCCGCTCGCCCGCAAGTGGGCCAGCCAGCCGAATTGCCCGCCAACGCCGGCGAGGGCGGTCCGGGGAAGTCCCTCGAAGCCCAACCCGATCGTCACGTATGCGGCGCCCCGACCGAGGAGCGTGACATCGTGGGGCCCGGTTGCCTCGCCGGTTGCGGTCGCGTGGGACGGAAATCCCGTGGCGATGCGCTCCTGCTTTCCTCGCCACAGGCGGCTCACGGCACCGCTGGGGCCGTAGCACACCTGCTCGCCGCGCGGCAGCAACACGCACGGCCCCGATCCACCCCGTCCCGCCTCGGCTACGTAGAGCGCGCCTTCGGGACCGAAAGCCAGGCCCCGCGGATTGTCGAGTCCGCTCATGACGACGCTCGTCGACAATGCGTCCGCGCCTGTGCGCTTCGCAGGCGCCGGATTCCGCATGGAGTCAACGTCGACCGGTGAACGGTCACAGGCGAAACCGATCATCACGATCGCAAGGAGAGCTGCGTACCGCATAGAGAACCTCCGGTTCGAGCGTGAATCTCCGCTCGGCTGGTGGAGCGGAGAAAGGTTTGCGCCGGCACACTCATGGTGGGCCGACGCCGAAGACCGGCGTCAGCCCGCTGGGCACCGAGTCCGGCACGGTGAGGAGTGTCGGGTCCAGCGCGGTTCCGGGATCGGTTAGGGATTTCATGAAGTCCACGATCGCGAGGACTTCCGCGTCCGTGAGCCCGATGGGGTCCCGCACGAAGGGGTCGACGTGCGCATCCCCGACTGCGGGATGACGCGGCCGCGCCCCCTGGTCGTAGAAGCGCACGACGTCCTCGAGCGTGGTGAACGCGCCGTCGTGCATGTAGGGGCCAGTGAGCTCGACGTTGCGCAGGGTCGGCGTGCGGAAGGCGTAGCGGTCCGCGGGGTTCAGAGTGTGCTCCTCGCGCCCCGTGTCGTCGCCGGGGACCACGTCCTTGCCGTCGCCTTCTTGCGGGACGCCGAGCACGTGGAACACGAAGTCGCTGAACATCGGACCGCCGTGACACGCGGAGCACCGCGCATCGGTGAAGAAGAGCTCGAGCCCCAGCTTCTGGCGGGCTGTCAGCGCACCATCCTCTCCGCGGGCGTAGCGGTCGAACGCCGAATTCCGCGTCACGAGCTCGCGTTCGTAGGCGGCGATCGCCCGGCCGTAGGTGTCCATCGTTACGACTGCTTCCGCCGGCAGGTCCTCTGCTTCCGCGGGGAACGCTTGGCGAAAGAGCGTGACGTACTCGGCGACGCCTCGCAGGCGCGCCACCACGCTGTCGCGCGCCAGCTCCGCCGGATATGCATCGCCGGCCATCTCGGTCCGCGATGTGATCGGGATCCGGGCCTGCTCCTCGAGCCCGCCGGCTCTGCCGTCCCAGAACTGTAGACCCATGTGGCTCGGGGAACCCGCCGCGTCGGCGTTGAACGCCGCGTTGAGAATGGTCTGCGCGTTGCGCGGCTCGAGCCCGATGGGCAGGCCCGTGATCGAGGAAACCGATGCGACGCGGCCCGGCCCCAGACCTCTGCCGCCGGCACCCACGCTGAACTGCCGCCCGTCGGCGAAGGCGAGATCCGGATGGTGGCACGTGGCGCACGCCACGTCCTTCTCGCCACCCAGGATCGGGTCGAAGAACAGGAGCCTGCCGAGGTCGATGCGAGCGGCGGCTGCGCGATCGCCGGGCGGATGCGGAATCTCGCCCAGCGGCCGCAGGTCGAAGCGCGCCCGCAGGTCGTCGTCGGGACCGGGGCTGGCCGGCGCCGACGGTCCCTCGCCGCAGCTCACGACGAGGAGCGACACCAGACCGGTCAGCGCACGCGCGCGGCCGTGGGGGAAGGCAGGCATACCCCCGGTTATCGAACCTCGATCGTGCCGATCATTCCCGCGTGGATTGTGCACTGGTACCGGTAGGTCCCGGCCTGGGGCACGGTGGTCTGAAAGCTCTCGCCCGGAGCGAGCGTTCTGCTCAGCTGCCAGTTGCTCGTCGTCGCCACGAGGTCGTGGCGGACCGGGGCCGGGGACGTGTTCGTCCACGTAACGGTGCCGCCCACGGCCAGGGCGGTGCTCACGGGGACGAACCGCGGAGGAACATTCGTGCTCGTGGTGATGGCGACGGTGGATGGCGCCGGCCCCGGGGGACCGATGGGATCCTGATCGCCTCCGCCGCCTCCTCCCCCGCATTGCACGACGAACCCGATCACGAGTCCAATGATGGCTATCCTCGCCGATGCTCTACGATCAGACATCTCCGCTCCCTCCGTTTCGATGATGAATCGCGACCTTCCGATCTCCTGCGTGAAACGGGCGCGGAGGGGGCAGCGGGCCGGGAGGGTGGACGGTTGACCTTGCCGACGTCCGGATGGGCCAGGGGTGGTGGGCGAGCGTCCGGACCCCGGACGGGGGCACGGGCTGGCTCTGGATGGACCGCACGCCCCGCATGGAGGGCGCCGACGCGTGCGGCTGGCATTCAGCCGACGCGGCCTCTCCGGCGTTTAAGTCGCGGCGGGCGGCATCCGGTCGCGCGCCTCGATCTCTGCGCGGAGGCGTGCGATGCGGTGGAAGATTTCCGGCCGGCCTGCGTTCCGCGGGCTCGGAGTACGCGCGGTCACACTGTCGGCGGCCTTCGCGGCCGCAGCCCTCGCGTGCGGGTCGAGCGGCGGGGTCACGGGCCCGCCGCCCGGCGAAGGTCCCGCGATCCTGTTCGTCGGCAACTCGCTCACCTATTTCAACGACATGCCCGACATCGTGGCGGCGATCTCCCTCGGCGCCGAGGACGACCCTCCTATGCGGGTCGGCATGGTCGCCTTCGGGGGCTTCAGCCTCGAGGACCACTGGAACCAGGGGGACGCCCTGGACGCCATCGACTCGGGGGAGTGGGACGTCGTCGTCCTCCAGCAGGGACCGTCCACGCTCCCCGCGAGCCGCGAACACCTCGTCGAGTGGGCCGGCCGCTTCGCCGAGCGGATCCGCGCCGCGGGAGCGGAGCCGGCCCTCTACAGCGTGTGGCCGACGGACGGCACCGAGGCCGGCTACGACGCGACGCTCGCCTCGTACGAGGCGGCGGCCGAAGCGGTAGACGGCATGCTCATCCCCGCCGGGGAGGCGTGGCGCGCCGCCCGTGCGCGCGACTCGACGCTGAACTTCACGCTCGTGGACGGGTTCCATCCGAGCCTCCTGGGCTCGGTGGTCGTCGCCTACGCGGTCTGGCACGCGGTCGGCGGCCGCACGCCCGTTGGGCTGCCGCCCGAGATCGAGAGCCCGGAGGTCGAGAAGATCACGATGCCGTCCGGCCTCGCGGCGCTCGTGCAGCAGGCGGTGGTCGAGGCGCAGGACGCGCACGGCCTGCCCTAGAGGGGTATCTTCTCCCGCCGAATCGAAAGAATCCCAGGCATACGCGTAATCCTATCCGGAGGCTCGATGCGATCATCCCACTGGTTCCGGGGCCTGGCCCCGCTCGTCGTCGTCTTCGTCTGGACCTCGTCCGCCTGCGCCCGCCAGAGCGCGCAGGTAAAGGAGGAGGCGTCGCGGGCCGTCGAGGAGGCCGCCTCGACGATCACGTCCGAGGACATGCGCGCACGGATCGCGACGATCGCCGACGACTCGATGGGCGGGCGCGACACGCCGAGCCCGGGACTCGACAAGACCGCGCAGTGGATCGCCGACCAGTACGCGGCCTTCGGCCTGGCGCCGGCGGGCGACGACGGCACGTTCTTCCAGCGCTACGCGTTCCCGCTGCGGGCTCTCGACACGGCGGGCGTTCACTTCGGCAGCGTCGTCGACGGCGAGAACGTCATGCTCACCTACGGCGAGGACTACTTCGTCGCGGCCGCGACGCCCTTCGAGGACCGCGCGATGGGACACGGATCGCTCGTGTGGGTGGGACGCTCTGCCGACGGATCGTGGCCCGCCGTCGAGTCCGCGCGCGGTCAGGTGATGGTCGTCTCGCTCCCGGGTGCGTACGACCGCGACTGGCGGATCGCCGCCGCCCAGGCCCGGCGGACGGCGCAGGACGCCGGCGCCCGGGCGCTCCTGGTCGTCCTGGGAGCCGACTTCCCGGAGATCGCCTTCGAGCGGCTCTCCGAGCTGGCCGCCGAGCCCTCCCGCAGCCTCGTCGATCCCGAAGAGATCCCGGTCTACTACCTGCGCCCCGCCGCGGCCGCGGCGCTTCTGGCGCGCGGCGGGCTGGACCTCGCCGCCCTCGTCGCCGCGCCGGGGGATCCGCAGGTCGTGCCGGGAGTGGAAGCGCACTTCTCGGCCGACGCGGTGATCGTCGAGGAGGCCACGGCGCCCAACGTCGTCGCCGTCCTCCGCGGCAGCGACCCGGAGCTCGCCGACACCTACGTCGTGTTCAGCGCGCACATGGACCACGTCGGCGTCGGCAGCCCCAACGCGGCGGGCGATTCGATCTACAACGGCGCCGACGACGACGCGTCGGGCACGGCGGCCCTGGTCGAGATGGCCGAGGCCTTCTCGGTCCTCGACGAGGCCCCGCGGCGATCGCTCGTGTTCCTGAACGTCAGCGGAGAGGAGAAGGGGCTCCTCGGCTCGCGCTGGTTCACCGAGCATCCGACCGTCCCCGTCGACCGCATCGTGGCCAACGTCAACATGGACATGATCGCCCGGAACGCGCCCGACTCGGTCGTGGTGATCGGCCAGGAGTACTCCTCGCTCGGCCCGCTCGTTCAGAGCGTCGCGGCCGATCACCCCGACCTCGGCTTGACCGTTTCCGAAGACCCGTGGCCCGAGGAGCGGTTCTTCTTCAGGAGCGACCACTTCAACTTCGCCCGGCTCGAGATCCCGGCCCTGTTCTTCTTCGCGGGCGTGCACGAGGACTACCACCAGCCCTCCGACGAGCTCGGCAAGCTGGATCT
The DNA here is from genome assembly GCA_025937815.1 of Gemmatimonadota bacterium. Taxonomy (GTDB): domain Bacteria; phylum Gemmatimonadota; class Gemmatimonadetes; order JACCXV01; family JAHWKZ01; genus JAICNR01. The sequence continues at coordinate 20,783 of JAICQP010000023.1, read as the reverse complement.
CGACAAGGCCGCGCGCGTGGCGCGGCTCGCGTTCTGGACGGCCTACGCGATCGCCGATTCACCCGCCGCCCCGACGTGGACCGAGCAGGGCATCATGGAAGTGCGGGCGCTGACGCGCTGAGCTGCCCGTCAGCCCTCTTACGACATAGCGCTCCCGCCTCCGGTATCCTCGGAACGAAGGGTCGAGATCGCATACCATCGATTTCGCCAAGGAGGCGCAGGATGACGGACCTGACTGGCAAGCGTGTCGCGATCGTCGTCACGGACGGCTTCGAGCAGGTGGAGATGACGAGTCCACGCGAGGCGCTCGAGGAGGCCGGCGCGGAGACCTACCTGATCTCGATCAAGGACGACCGGGTCAAAGGCTGGAAGCACACCGATTGGGGCGACTCGTTCGAAGTCGACGTGCCGATCGACGAGGCCGCTCCGGACGACTACGACGCCCTGGTGCTTCCCGGCGGCGTCATGAACCCCGACAAGCTCCGCCGTGACGACCGCGTGCTGGAGTTCGTGCGCGCGTTCTTCGAGGAAGGGAAGCCGGTGGCCGCGATCTGCCACGGGCCGTGGACGCTGATCGACGCGGGGGTGGCGCAGGGCCGGCGCATGACGTCGTACCCCTCGATCCGAAAGGACCTCGAGAACGCGGGCGTGGAGTGGACGGACCAGGAGGTCGTCGTCGACCAGGGGCTCGTGACGAGCAGGAAGCCCGAGGACCTGCCGGCATTCAACGCGAAGATGATCGAGGAGATCGCCGAGGGGCGGCACGCGGGCGTGAGGAGCGACGCCGGAGCGGGACGGGCTCTGTAGGGAGGCCCTGATCGACGCGACGCGGCGCGGCGCTAGTCGCCAACCGGCGCCGGATTCCCCATGTTTGACCCATGGTCGGCTCCATCGAAAGCTCGCTCGGCGCCCTGGACGAGCGCCGGCTCCTCCAGGGCATCTACGTCGTGCGGCTTTCGACGGCCATCGCGCTCGCGCTGGCTGCAACCGTCGTGCGCTCCGCATACGCGCCCGCGTCCCCCACGACAGTCGTCATCCTGATCGTCGGCGTGCCGCTCGCATGGACGATCGCCTCGCTTCTCTGGACGAGGCGGCGGCCGATCTCGCCGCAGTTCCTGGCACTCCAGGTGGGGCACGACCTGTTCCTCGTGACGCTCGCGGTCGTCCTGACCGGGGGAGTGGGAAGCGAGTTCGCCTTTCTGTACGTGCTGCTGATCGCGGTGGCCGGACTGCTCCTCGGGATGGGCGGGTCGATCGCCACGGCGGCCTGCAGCATCGTCACCTACCTGGGCGTGGCCTGGGCGCAGATCGCGCCCCAGTTCGCCGGTCCGGGAAGCGAGATCGTGCTTCCCAACCTGAACGGCCTGGCCGCCACGGTTCTCTGGAGCCTGGCCCTCACCGCGATGGTGTTCGCGATCGTCGGAATGGCCAGCGGACTGGCGGCTCGCCGGCTGCGGTTCCAGCGGACCAGACTCACTGAGCTGGAGAAACAGCTCGCCCACGCCCGGATCGACGCGCAGGACCTGCTCAACACGGTGGAGAGCGGCATCCTCTCGATCGACGCCGACGAGCAGATCGACTTCGTGAACTTCACGGCCCAGGTCCAGCTCGGGATCAGCGGCAATCCCGGCGCCGGCGAGGTGCGGGAGCGCGCCGAGGCGGGCGGCATGCGCGAGCTGTACGAGCTCATGGTCGGCACCCTGCGGAGCGGCCGCGAGATCGACTTCATGGAGATCATGCTGCCGACGGGCGCGGCGGGAGCGCGCCCGTTCAGCGTGTCCACCACGGTGCTCTACGGTCCGGGAGGCGCCAAGCGGGGCGCCGCGGCGATCCTCAAGAACCTCGAGGACGTCAAGCGGCTCGAGGACCTCGCTCGTCAAGCCGATCGCCACAAGGCGGTGGCGATCCTCGCCGCGGGTCTCGCCCACGAGATCCGCAACCCGCTGGCGGCGATCCGTTCCTCGGTCGAGCTCCTCGAGGGCGACGACGGCGACGGCAAGGAGCGTCCGCCGGAGGAGGATCAGCGACTCATGAGCCTCATCGTCCGCGAGGCCGATCGCCTCTCCTCCCTGATCCAGGACTTCATGGCGTTCTCGCGAACCGAGCTCAGGAACCGCTCTCGGATCGACCTCGTGGAGGTCGTGAAAGACGCGCTCGAGGTGGACAGGGTATCGGCGCCGGAGGGGGCGCCTGTGATCCCGTTCCCCGCGCCGCCCGCTCCCTACTGGGTGGAGGGCGACCACAACCTCCTGAAGCAGGTCGTGCTGAATCTGGTCGCCAACGCCCGGGAGGCGATTGGCGACCGCATTACGGGTCGAGTGGAGGTGCGAGTGGGAGTGGATCCCGACCTGCCGGGACTAGACCGGGCCCGTTCGCCGCTGGTGACCCTCGAAGTGCGTGACAACGGGCCCGGCGTCGACCCGCGCGTGCGGGAGCGGATCTTCGATCCGTTCTTCACCACGCGCGAAAAGGGATTCGGCATGGGCCTGGCGATCGTGCACCGGATCGTAGACCTGCACGGTGGGGTGGTGTGGGTCCACTCGACGCCGGGCTGGGGCTCGATCTTCCGCATCGCGCTCCCGCGCGTCGAATAGCGCACGCCGCCGGCGGCGGGGTATATTCAACCAAATGGCCAAGGAGCGATTGCCCAAGGTCCTCGTCGTCGAGGATGAGTCCGGTGTGCGCGAAGCGCTCTCCGTGCTCTTCAAGCGCAACGGCTTCGAGGTGGAGGGCAGCGAGTCCGGCGACGCCGCCATCGGGTGGCTCAGCGAGCACGGTCCCGTGGACCTCGTGATCACCGACCTGCGCCTCCCCGGCGCCGACGGAATCGCGGTCCTCAAGGCTGCTCGTTCTCAAGATCCGCTCGCCAAGGTCATCGTGGTCACGGCCCAGGGCGACGAAGAGTTCGCCATGAAGGCCTGCAACGAGGGCGCCTTCCGCTACCTCAAGAAGCCGTACAAGAACCAGGAGCTGATCCTCAACGCGCGCCAGGCGCTCGAGATGCACGCGCTCGAGGAGAAGAACGTCAAGCTGGCCCGGGAGAATCAGGCGCTCCAGCGCAAAGTGGGCGAGGCGCTCAAGGTCGAGCCGGTGGGGACCAGCGAGGCGTTCCGCGAGGTCCTGACCGTGGCCGAGCAGGTGGCGCCCGCGGAGAGCACCGTTCTGCTGGGCGGGGAGAGCGGAACCGGGAAGGAGCTCTTCGCGCGCTTCATCCACCTGAAATCGAAGCGCGTCGGCGGCCCGTTCGTGCCGATCAACTGCGGGGCGTTGCCCGAGCCGCTGCTCGAGTCCGAGCTCTTCGGCCACGTCAAGGGATCGTTCACCGGCGCCATACGCGACAAGGAGGGGCTCTTCACGGTGGCCGCCGGCGGGACGCTGTTCCTGGACGAGATCGGCGACACCACGCCGGCCATCCAGGTCAAGCTCCTGCGAGTGCTGCAGGAGCGGGAGATCATCCCGGTGGGGGCGACAGAGGCGGTGCCGGTGGACGTCCGTATCCTCGCCGCGACCAACAAGGATCTGGAGAAGGAAGTCGAGAACGGCAGCTTCCGCCAGGACCTGTACTACCGGCTCAACGTGATCCCGATCGTGATTCCGCCGCTCAGGGAGCGCCGCGACGACGTGCCGCTGCTTCTCGAGCACGTGCTGGCGCGCGCGGGCTTCGCGAACTCGATGCCGGGCGGGAACCGGTCGCAGGACCACATCTTCACCGAGAAGGCCTTCCAGGCGCTGTGCGCCTACGACTGGCCCGGGAACGTCCGCGAGCTCGAGAACGTCGTGGAGCGCCTGCTGGTCCTGGCCGGCTGGCGGGACGGCAAGGAGCGGGGCAAGCAGATCGACATCGGCGACCTGCCCGAGAAGATCCGCGAAAAGCCCCAGGCCACCCTCGTCAGCGACGTGCCGGCACCCACGCCTACGATGGAGACGATCGAGCAGGCATACATCAAGTGGGTGCTCACGAAGACGGAGGGCAACAAGGCGCGGGCGGCGGAGATCCTGGGGATCGACCCCTCCACGCTGTACCGCAAGATCGACCGCTACGACATCAAGACCGCGTAGGGCCGGTCGGCGGAGAGTTGGCGAATTGCAAGGCGGCTTCAAAGGGCGTTCGCAGGCGGGTCCGCCACCAGAGGTGGGGTCAGGCCCGATAACTGGTGCTATAAAGGTATGAATTGCAAGGAATTATGGAGTTCTCCACCGGGCGGCCCCATATGTGGCACCGGACTTGCTATGAGATGGTGGCACAGACAGGGCTGAACCGCAGAGGCCTGGGAGAGCGGAAGCCCGAACCGCCGAAACGCAGGGCAACCGAACGAAGGAGCAAACAGTGAACATTCGCAAGAACAACCAGGGCTTCACGCTCATCGAGCTGCTGATCGTGGTCGTGATCATCGGCATCCTCGCCGCGATCGCGATTCCGCGCTTCTCCTCGACGAAGGGCAAGGCGTTCGACGCTGCGGCGAAGACCGACCTCCGGAACGCCATGACGGCGCAGGAGGCGTATTACTCGGATTTCCAGCTGTACGGTGCCACCGGCGCCCTCGACGTCACCGCGTCGACCAACGTGACGCTGGCCGGCACTGGCTCGGTCGGCGGCTACGCCATGTCGACCAAGCACTCGCAGAGTACCAACACGTGGTGCGTGACCTCGGCGAGCGCAACGATCGTCAAGTGCTAGCCTGATCGTCGCGGTAGGATGAGAACCGGCGCGGCGCGATTCGAATCGCGCCGCGCTTTTTTTTAGGGGGCGGCGATGAAGGAGCGCAGCCGGGACACGGTAGTCGCCCTGCTCGTGACGATGGTGTGCATCCTGCTCTGGCAGCGGCTCTGGGGCCCCGGCCAGACCCTCTACCTGTGGGACGCGGGCACCTACTTCCACCCCCTGAAGGAGATGCTCGGCCGGACGGTCCAGTCGGGCGAGTGGCCGTGGTGGAACCCCTGGATCCGGAACGGCCTCCCGTTCTTCGCCAACCCCCAGGTCGGCCTGTTCTACCCACCCAGCCTGCTGTTCTACTTCCTGCCGACCTCGCTGGCCTTCAACTGGAACGTGATCGCCCACTCGGTCCTGATGGCGACCGGGTTCTACTGCTGGCTCCGGAGCACCGGGCGGTCTCCGGCGGCGGCGGCGGCGGGCGCGCTGGCGATCGCGTGGGGCGGATTCGCCATGTCGATGACGATCTACCTCAACAACCTGCAGGCCATGGCCTGGATCGGCTGGACGTGGTGGGCATGGGAGGGGTGGCTCGCCGCGCGAGCCTGGCGCCGGCTGGCGCTGACGTCGGGCGGGTTCGCGCTCCAGTTCCTGGCGGGAGAGCCGCAGATCGCGGTCGTCACGGCGGCCATCGCCCTGCTCCTGGCCTGGAAGGGGCACCCGGATGAAGGCCGTGCCCGCGCCGCATGGTGGAGACCAATCCTCGCGCTGGGCGCCGCGGCGGTGGGCGCCATGATCGTCACGGCCGTACAGCTTCTCCCGACGATCGAGCTCTTCCTCCAGTCCCAGCGGAGTCTCGGGCTCCCGACGGAGGAGAGCCTCGGCTGGTCGCTGCCGCCCGCGCAGCTCGGCAACCTAATCCTGCCCCGCTACTTCGAGAGTTCGAGCGGCCTCTTCGACCTGCGCCGGATTCCGGGCGTCGAGCAGCCGTGGGTGTTCACGTCCTACCTCGGGGTCGTCGTCGTGGCGCTGGCCGCGGCCGCGCTGGGGGTCCGGGAACGGGAGCCGATCGTGTGGTCGGGGGTCGCCGTGGCCGGCGTCCTTCTGGCCCTCGGCGCGCACAACCCGCTCGTCAGGGCGCTCTCCGACGCGGTCCCCGCGCTCCGCGCCTTCCGCTTTCCCGAGAAGATGCTGCTCCTGCCCGCGATCGCCGTGCCCGTCCTGGCGGCGAGAGGCCTGGATGCGCTGCGGGAGGAGCGGCGGGCGCGCGGGGCGGCGCTCTGGACCGCCGCCACGTTCGCCGCGCTCGCTGGCCTGGCGTGGGGCGTGAGCGCGGCCGGTGGATCCGACCGCCTGTTCGCGGAAGGGTACGAGGCCGACCGCGTGTCCGGGATCGTCGACGCGCTGACGGGCGGGTTCCGGCACGTCCTTCTGTTCTCGCTCCTGGCCGCGCTGCTGGTGACTGCGGCGCGATGGATCTCGTTTCCCGTCCTCGCGGGATGCCTCGCGCTCCTCGCGCTCGCCGACGTGGCCAGCGTCAACACGCAGGTCGCTCCGGTGGCCGCGGCGGAGATCTACGCCGAGCGGCCGGCCGTCCTCGCCGGACTGCCGGTCGAACCCCTTCGAACTCACGCCAGGATTCGGACCTCTCCGCTGGGGGAGCCGGCCGGGCTCTCGTTCACGATGCGCGGGGTCGCGTCGGGAACACACCAGTACTACCAGCTACGGGCGATGGGCGGAAACCTCGCCATGGCGCACCGCGTTCTGGCCCAGGACGGAGCGGAGCCGTTCCCACCGCGAACCGACGACGCCGAGGACGCCATCCTGCGGCAGCTACCGCTCGCTCATCAGGTCCGCTACCTGCGCCTGCAGAGCACCGCCTGGGTGATCGAGCGGCCGATGGAGGCGGAGGGACTCGTCCCGGATGTTTCGATCGAAGAGCTGGGCCTCGTTCGCTACCGGCTGGTCGACCCGTTGCCTCGGGCGTATCTGGTCGACAGGGTGGAGGTGGAGCCCGACTCGGTGGCGGCACTCAACCGCTTCATCGGTGGAGGCGAGGACCCGCATGCGATCGCGTACGTGTCCGAGGGGCGGCCGCTTCGCGGGGCGGGAACGGCCGGGGCCGGCCGGATCCGCTGGCTCGAGGGGAACAACCACTCCGTGCGGCTCCAGGTCGTGACGCCGAGGCCCTCGCTCCTGGTCCTGACCGACAGCTGGTATCCGGGATGGAAGGCGGCGGTGGACGGCCGGCGCACGCCGATCGCGCGCGTCAACTGGCGCTTCCGGGGCGTCTACCTGGAGTCCGGTACTCACCTCGTGCGGCTCGACTACCGCCCGCGCCGGATCGTGTCCGGCGCGGCCCTCAGCGCGATCGGGCTGCTCGCCCTCGTTGGACTGGTGGTCGCGGGAGGCCGGCGTGGAGCCTGAGGAGTACGGGCGGATGCACCGCCTGGAGCGGGACCACTGGTGGTTCCGCGGCAAGCGCGAAGCGATCGCCGCGCTCCTCGATCGGGCCGGCATCGCGGCCCCCGGGTCGCGGGACGTCGTCGTCGACGTGGGGTGCGGCACGGGCGCGGTCCTCGAGCGGTTCGGGGCCGGCGCGGTGGCCGTGGGGATCGACGACCACGAGGACGCGCTTCGCCACGCGCGCGACAAGAGCGGCGCGCTGCTCGCGCGCTCGGACGCGCGCGCGCTGCCGCTGCCGACTGCGAGCGTCGACCGGGTCTTCCTCCTCGACGTCGCCGAGCACGTCCCCGAAGACGCGGCCGTCTTCGCCGAGATCCGCCGGGTGCTGAAGCCGACGGGCTTCGCGGTCGTCCACGTGCCCGCGCATCCGCGCATGTGGTCGCCCCATGACGAGGCGATGCACCACGTTCGCCGCTACACGCGCGCCGAGCTCGAGGCGCGGATCGCGGAAGCGGGGCTGGCGCCGGTCCTGCTCACGTACACGTTCGGCGCCCTGCTCCTGCCGGCGGCGGCGGTGCGCGCCTGGAAGCGGCGCGGCGCGATGCGCGAGACGGCGGGGGAGCGCGCGGACTTCGGCGTGGCGCCGGCCTGGATGAACCGCATGCTGGCGGGCTGGCAGCGGATCGAGGCGGCATGGCTCGCGCGCGCGAATCTCCCGCTCGGCGTCTCGCTCGCCGCGGTCCTCCGCCCGCAGGGACGATGAGCTGGCTCGACGCCCACCGGGGGACGGCGGCGTGGGGGCTCTTCGCCCTCACGCTCGCGCTCGTCGGCCTGACGCTGACGGACCCCGGCATCACGTGGGACGAGCCCCCGTACTTCGGCTCGTCGCAGCTCCAGCTCGAATGGCTGGGGACGCTCCTCACCGACTCGTCCGCGGCCCTCGACCGCGAGGCGGTCTTCGAGGCCTGGGACCGGGACCACTACCACAATCCCCACCCGCCGGTCTACAAGGAGCTCATGGGGCTCACGTGGTGGGCCACCCACCGGGCGATCGGCGAACTCGCCGGCTTCCGGCTGGCCTCGGCGCTCCTGTTCGCGGGTATGATAGCGCTCGCCTTCCGCTGGGCGGCGGCGGCGTGGGGCGGGGTCGCTGGACTCGGGGCCGCGCTCTCGATCCTGCTCATGCCGCGGCTCTTCGGGCACGCCCACCTGGGCGCGACCGAGACGCCGCTCATGGCGTTCTGGTTGGCGGCCAGTGCCGCTGGCTGGTGGGCGATCGAGCGCAGGGGACGCCACGGATGGGTCCTCGTCGGTATCGCCTGGGGGCTCGCGGCGGGCACCAAGTTCACGGGGCTCCTGACGATCGTACCCCTGGCCGCATGGGGCCTGTGGCGGGATCCGCGCGCGACCGCGCGCGGCGTTCCCGTGGCGGCGCTCGCCGGCGCGGCCGTCTTCTTCGTTCTCAATCCCATGCTGTGGTTCGATCCCGTGTTCTTCATCCGCCGCTGGATCTCCGAGAGCCTGACGCGCGCCGACTGGGCCCCGATCGCGACGTATTACCTGGGGCGCGTGTACCAGTTCTCCGTCCCCTGGCACCACGTCTTCGTGATGACGGTCGCCGTCGTGCCCCTGGGGATCCTCGCGCTCGCCGCCGGCGGTGCCGTCGCCGCGCTGAGGCGGCTCGACCCGCTGGCGGTCCTCGCGGCGGGGACGGTGGCCTTCTTCTGGCTGACGATGCTGATGCCGCGGGCGCCACACCATGACGGAGCGCGGCTGTTCATCGTCGTATTCCCGTTCCTCGGGATGCTGGCGGGCCATGGACTCGATCGCGTCTGGCGACTGGTCCGCGGCTGGCACCGCGCGGCGCTGCTCGCGCTGGGATTCGGTCCCGCCGCTGTCCAGCTGGCGTGGATTCATCCGTACGAGCTCGCGTACTACTCGGAAGTCGTGGGAAGCGTGCGGGGCGCGAAGGCGCTCGGTCTCGAGACGACGTACTGGATGGACACCTATACAGGCCCCACGCTCGCCTGGATGAACGAGAACCTGCCGCCCGGGGCCGCCGTGTTCGTCTTCGGGGATCGCCTGGGACTCGAGTTCCAGCAGGGATGGGGCAGGCTGAGGTCCGACCTGGATCTCGTCGTGCGGCCCGAAGAGGCCGGCTGGGCGCTCGTCCAGATGCGGCAGGGGATGATGTACCCCGCGCTCGCGGATCTCGTGCGGACCGCGCGTCCCGTCCACAGCGTGGAGTTGCAGGGCGTGCCGCTCGTCGCCATCTATCCGATCGGAAGTCCGACACCCGAGCCGGAGGACCGCCCGCAATGAGCGATGGATCGAGCCCGCTGCTGTCGATCGTCGTCCCCATCAAGGACGAGATCGACACTCTGCCCGAGCTCGCCAGGCGGATCGAGGAGTCCCTCGCGGGCGAGCTGGCCGACGCGGAGATCGTCTTCGTCGACGACGGCTCGTCCGATGGAAGCGCCCGGTGGATCGCCGAGCGCCACGCGGTGGACCCGCGCTTCAGGCTGGTGCGGCTCTCGCGGAACTTCGGGCACCAGGCGGCGGTGACCGCCGGCCTGGCGCACGCGACGGGCCGCGCGATCGTGCTCATGGACGGCGATCTCCAGGACCCTCCCGAGATGATCCCCGCGCTCTTCGCCAAGTGGCGTGAAGGGAACGAGGTCGTCCAGACAGTGAAGACCCGGCGCAAGGAGTCGTGGCCGAGGCGGGTCGCGTTTCGCGCGTTCTACCGCGTGATGCGCCTGCTCGCCTCGGAGGGCGATATGCCGCTCCAGGCGGGGGTGTTCTCGCTCCTCGACCGCCGCGTCGTCGAGGAGCTGCTCCGCATGCCCGAGCGGAACCGCTACCTGGCGGGACTTCGGTCCTGGGTCGGGTTCCGGCAGACGGCCGTCGAGTACGAGCGCGACGCCCGCTGGTCGGGCGAGCCGCGCGTCTCGGTCGCGCGCCTCTTCCGCCTCGCCTTCGACGGCATCTTCTCGTTCTCGAACCTGCCACTCCGCCTCGCGACTCTGCTGGGGCTGGTCGTCTCGCTGGCCGCGTTCCTCCTCATGGCCGCGATCCTCTACCTGCGGCTGTTCACCGATCGCGCGATCCTCGGGTGGGCGTCGCTCATGACGTCGGTGCTGTTCCTGGGCGGGGTGATCCTGGTGACGATCGGAATCATCGGCGAATACACGGGCAGGATCTACGATGAGGTGAAGCGGCGCCCGCTCTACGTGGTGGCCGAGCGGGTAGGGTTGCCGAGCGGTACGGCGGAGCCGGAGGACCGGCGACTCTGAAGCCGTCCCGACTTCTGACGCTCGCCGTCGGCAGCCTCCTGCTGGCCATCCCCCTCCTGCCGCTGGGGAGGATGGCAGGGGAGTTTCGCGCCGACAGCGCGTACATCGGCCCGGCCGAGTGGGCGCTCGGACTGGCGATCTTCGGCACCATCGCGTGGCTCCTGGTCCGGGCGCTTCCCGAACGCGCGCTGCGCGCTCTCGAGGCGCTCGCTTCCCGGTTCGTCGCGGGTGGCGGCGGAGCCCGGCACGCGCTCCTCTTCCTGGCCGTCCTCGCCGGAATCCTGGTACTCGTCTCGACGCTCGCCTTCGAGCACCGCCCGCAACTCGTCGACAGCGTCATCCAGCTCTTTCAGGCGAAGATCTTCGCCGCCGGGGACGTCGCCGCGCCGGCGCCCACGGCGCCGGAGTTCTTCGTCACACAGCACATGATCGTGGCCGACGGGCGCTGGTACTCCCAGTATCCGCCGGGTCACTCCGCGCTGCTCGCGATCGGGGTCCTGGCGGGAGCTCCATGGCTCGTGCCGATCGCGCTGAGCCTGGCGGCGGCGGCGCTCCTCCACGGCTTCGCGCGGCGCGCGTACGACGAGCCGACGGCTGGCGTGACGCTCCTTCTGGTCGTGCTGGCGCCCTTCCTCTTCTTCATGGGCGCGAGCTTCATGAGCCACGTCTCGTCTCTCGCCGCGGTGTGCGGGTTTCTGTACTGCTACGCGCGCTGGGAGGCGGCGGGCCGGCTGGGCTTCGTGGCGGCCGCCGGGGCGGTCCTCGGCGCGGCGTTCCTCACCCGGCCGGTCGAAGCGCTGGCCATCGGCGCCGTGTTCGGCGCGGCGCTCGTGGCGGACTGCGCGCGCTCGCGGCGGTGGGCGCCGATCCCCGCGTTCGGCGCGGCCTTCCTCGCCGTCGCCTCGATCTATCTCGCCTTCAACGCCGCTACGACCGGACACGCGTTTCGGCCCGGGTACATCGAGCTGTGGGGGTCGTCGCACGGCCTCGGTTTCCACGAAGGCCCGTGGGGCGAGCCGCACACGCCGGCGGCGGGCCTCCGCAACGCGCTCCTCGACCTGTCGCTGCTCGGCGTCTTCCTGTTCGAATGGCCGATTCCCTCTCTCTGGCCGCTCGGCGTCGCGCTCGCCGCGGGCTGGCTGACGCGGCGGTGGGACGTTCTGCTCGTGGCAGCGTTCCTCGCGGTGCCGGCCGCCAACGTCTTCTACTGGCACCGCGACACGTTCCTCGGCCCGCGGTTCGTGCACGTCACCGTCGCATTCGTCCTGCCGCTGACGGCCCGCGCGCTGGTCGAGGGCGCGCGCCGGCTGAGGGGGCGGAGCTGGAAGCCCGGCCGCTTCCCGAGCGTCGACCTCCGCAGCTGGGCGTACGTCACGTTGCTGCTGGCGGCCCTCTACGCGATCGCCTACGGGATACCCGCGAGGTTTCTCATCTACCGGACGAGCATGGGAAGCATGAAGCTCGACCTCGTCGAGGCGGCGCACGCGGCGGGGATCGAGCGCGGGCTCGTGTTCGTCTCGGAGAGCTGGGGGAGCCGGGTGATCGCCAGCCTGCGCGGCCTCGGCGCGGGGGCCTCATCGGTCGAGAAGGCGTACCGGCAGGCCGATCTCTGCATGCTCGACGGGATCGTTCGGCGAGCGCGCGCCGAGTCGTGGAGTTCGCCGGAGCTCGAGGCAGCGCTCGCCGCCGCGACGGTGGGACGGGACTCCCTGGTCCTGGTCGAGGTCGCCGGGGATCCCACAGCGCGGTTTCGCCCCGGCAGCCGATTGACGGCGGAATGCCTGGACGAGATCGGATACGACGAAGCCGGCTACTCGCTCTTCACCCCTCATCTGGCCGACGACGACCCCGCCCTCGCCGGGCCGCTGGTCTTCGCGCGGGACCTGCGGGAACAGAACCGGCTGCTGGCAGCGCAGTATCCCGGCCGTGAGGTCTGGATCTACCGGGCGGGTCGCCTTTCGCCCTGGGAGCCGGAGCGGTGATCGGTTTGACCACGGCTGAGCACCATGGTATGGCCTGTGCCTTGCATAGTACGGGTGGGCTCGGTGCATCCACCTCCGCGGACGGAAGGGTATGAATCAGAGAGGCTTCTCGCTGATCGAGCTCTTGATCGTGATGCTGGTGATCAGCGTCCTCGCGACGATCGCGCTCGCGTCGTACCCGTACATGCGCTCCAAGTCCGGCGATGCCGCGGCCAAGAGCGACCTCAAGAACGCGGCCATCTTCCAGGAAGACTACTACTCGACGAATCAGACGTACGCCGACCAGGCCGAGCTCGACGCCGGGTTCGCCGGAACCGAGAACGTGGCCGTGACGGTCGTCTCCGCCGACGCGGGCGGATACGAGATGTCGGCGAATCACGCGGCGAGCAGCGAGACCTGGTGCCTGTCCTCGGACAACGGCGCCGTGGTCAACTGCTAGCCGGCACACCGGCTCGCACCCCGCTGTCGATTCACCGACGCTTTCCGGCGCCCGGGACCTAGTCAGGCGCCCACCCCTCTCCCGTACGATTCGCCGGCCCGCCGCTTGCGCAGTCGGCGCTCCGCCCGTTCCGCCACCCTCGAGAGGATACCCGTGCGGCGATCGTGCGCTCGCTCCGGCTATGCGCTCGTGGACGTACTCATCGTCCTGTTCGTGCTCGGCGTTCTCCTGTCGGCAGCGGTTCCGGACCTCGGCCGGGCGAACCGGCGCTACGCGGCGCTGAGCGCGGCTCGGCAGCTGCGAGCCGATCTCGCCCACGTCCGCATGGACGCCATCCTGCGCGGGAGCACGGTCACGGTCGCGATCGACACCGTAACCGGGGCCTACGAGGCGCGAAACGCTGGAGGCGTGGTGCTCCTCGCGCGGCGCGTACCCGACTCGGTCACGATCCGGACGACCGCCAACCGCCAGTCGATCCCGTTCACGGCGCGCGGCACGGCCGACCTGTACAGCACGACGTGGATCGGGCCGGCGGTGGACCCCGAAGGGAAATGGCACGCGATCCGCGTGGCGCCGAGCGGCGCCGTGTCGAGCCTGTGAGCGAGCGGGGCGAATCGCTGGTCGAGGTCGTCGTGGCGCTCCTCCTCCTCGCGGTGGGCGCACTCGCGCTGGCGGCGGGCATCGGGCAGGCCCAGGAGGCGCGGCGGATGGCGGCGTCCTCCGGAGTCGCGCTGGCCGTCGCCGAGACCTGGCTCGAGAGCTGGCGCGCGGGACCCACGCGAGGGGATGGATCGGGGCGGAGCGGAGTCGCTTCGGGCGCGTGGCGAGGGACGCTGGAGTGGGAGACGGGCGCGCTGGCCGACTGCGTGGAGTCCGCGCGCGTTTCCGTCTCTCCGGCGGACATCGGGACGCCACGGGCGTCGCTGTCGAGCCTTCGCCTCGTGACCGGTCGTGTCGGCTGTGGACCGTAGACGCGCGAGGCGCTTCCCGCTTCCTTCCGGACGTGCGGGGACGACGACGCTCGAGCTGGTCGTGTCGGCCACGATCGGATTCATCGTGACTGGGGCCGCGCTTGTACTGTGCGCGGCGGGGAATCGCGCGGTCGCGCGCATCGCCGCCTCCGAGGCGGCGTGGCAGGAGGCGCGGGCGGCGGCGACACAGTGGGCGGCGGACTGGCGTGGCGCGGGATTCGACCCCACCGGGACATCGAACGCCGGCGTGTCCCGGCTGGGTCGCGACACGATGGAGTTCTCGGCCGATTGGAACGGCGACGGGGCGATCGTGCCGACGGCGTCGAACCCCAACGAGAGGCTCGCGTACGCGATCGCCCCCGGCGTGTTCCGGCGCGGCATCAACGGGGGGCCGCGCATCGCCGCGGCGTGGCCGGATTCCGCCCGGTTCTCCTTCCGCGACGGGGCCGGGGGAGACCTGGGGCCGGACCCGCCGCCGGCCGAGGCGCGGACGGTCGTCCTGCGGTTCGCCCTGCCCGATCCGGACGGCGGCCCGCCGCCGGTTGTCGAATGGGCGGCCACGCGGAGGAATCCCTGATCGGGACCGCGCGCAGCCGGCGCGGCAGCGCGCTCGTCGTAGTCCTCTGGGCCCTGGTCGCCCTCAGCGCCCTCGCGCTCTCGGCGTCGGTCGGGGCGGTCGTCGACCTGCGGCTCGCCATCCGGCACCGGGAGCACGCGGCCGCCCTGGGAGCCGCCGAGGCCGGTCTGGCGGAGGCGCTGGCCGCGTTGCGCCGGGACCCGTTGCGAGCCGCGAGCGCGGACAGCGTGCTGGGATCCGGAGCTCCGGGCTCATGGGTCACCCGCTGGTCCCCGGCCGCGGGCCGACTCCATTTGCTGTCGCGCGGGCTGGCCGGGAGTGCCGCGCGCGAGCTGGAGGCCTGGGCCGAGCCCGGAGAGACGGACTGGCGCGTAGTCGCCTGGCGCGAGGTCCGCTGAGGGGATCACGCGATCCAGGGTCTGGCACCACTCTTGCGCCCTAGCCGATTCCCATCCGCAAGCGCGCGGGAACGCAGGCATCACCGCGTGACAATCCGGGATCTGCAGTCTCCCCAGCCGCATTCTGCTGGGTGTCCCGGAAGTGTGTCAGATTTCTGACAAGCGTCAGAAATCCTTCAGGCCACGCCGGCACGAGGGTGCATCGATGTTCGGCAAGTCGCGAGGCACGGTCGCGATCGACCTAGGCTCCGGCCAGGTCAAGATGCTGACTCTGGAAAACGGGTCGGGGACGCCCCGCATCGGGGCTCTCGGCATCGAGCGGCTCCAGCACGACGCGATAGTGGGCGGCGAGATCATGGACTATCGCGTGGTCGTCGACGCCGTCCGCGCCCTCCGCGAGCGCCTGGACATCAAGGCGCGCGCCGCCGCCACGGCGGTCTCCGGCCGCGACGTCATCGTGAAGCGGATCAAGATGGACCGCATGCGTGACGCGGAGGCTCGGAAGGTCATCCGCTGGGAGGCCGAGCAGCACGTCCCCTTCGACATGGACAGCGTCAGCCTCGACTTCGAGGTCCTCGACCCCGAGAGCGACGGGCTCCAGATGGACGTCCTTCTCGTGGCCGCGAAGATGGACCTGGTGGAGACGCGGATGCGATTACTCGAGGAGGCGGGGTTCGACACCGCGGTGATCGACGTCGATTCCTTCGCCGTCCAGACCGCCTTCGAGCGGGCTTACGACCACGCGGCGTACGGGAGCTTTTGCCTGGTCAACATCGGCCGCGAGATATCGAACCTCAGCGTGGTAGAGCAGAGGAGCCCGGTGCTGACCCGCGACCTGGCGATCGGCACGCGTCGCTTCGCCGAGGCGCTGGTGAAGGAGCTCGGCATCGCGCTCGACGAGGCGGAGACGCGCCTCCGGCAGCCCGGGGAGATGGACGCGGCCTCACGCGAGGCGCTGAAGGAGCCGATCGAGAGCCTGGTGGCGCCCGTCGAACGCGCGCGTTCGATCCTCATGAGCGGCGAGACGTCGCAGGGCAGACTGGACGAAGTCGTGCTGTCGGGTGGAGGCGCCCGGCTTCCGGGTCTGGGAGAGGCGATCGAGCGGCGGTTGGGGACCAAGGTCACGGTCCTGGATCCGCTGCGGGCGGTCGCCGCCACCGCGGAAGTCGAACGCGTGCTGGCGGAGCACGGAGGGCCCTCGGTCCTCGCCGTCGCCGTCGGGCTGGGCCTCAGGGGAAAGGGGCTGTAGGGCATCCGATGCCGCGCATCAACCTGACACCGGGACAGAAGGAGAAGGAGCCGAGGGCCAGCCGCATCCCGACCGTGCGCGTCCCGCGGCCGGAATGGGTCGGATCTTCGCCGTCGGTGCTGGTCGGTCTCGTGGGTCTCGTGGTCCTGCTGGTGGCCGTCTTCCTCTACTACCAGACCCGCCGCGGGATCAGCGAGGCGCGGGCCGCCATCGAGGTCGCGCAGGCGGACTCGGCGCGTTTCCATACCGAGATAGCCCGCGTCCGCGCGCTCGAGGACGTGCAATCTCAGCTCGTCGCGCGAGTGGACGTCCTCGAGGAAGTCGTGGACGGGCGTCTGTACTGGATCCGGCTCCTCGAGACGCTCTCGCGACAGCTTCCGGACTACACGTGGCTGGAGGCGATCAACCAGGAGGACCTCCCGCCCGAAGAGATCCGCATCGCCGGGGCCACGTTCTCCAACCCCGCGATCACCGCGTACATGCGTGGGCTGGAAGCGTCGCCGGAGCTCCGCGCCGTGCGCCTCGTGGGGGTGACCCGGGCGCTGCGGCAGGACATGCCCGTCCAGACGTTCACACTGCTGGCCACGTTCGAGAATTTCGATCCGGTTGTGATCTCGCCGCCCGACACGACGGTGGTGATCGCCCCATCCGACACAGCTGCAGCCACGGAGGAACAGCCATGATCCGCGCACATCGCATCCGCCAGACGGGGGTCGCCGCCCTGCTCGCGACATTGATCCTGGCTGGCGGTGCCTGCGATTTCAACGACCCCGACGAGATCCAGAACCAGGCCAACATGGCGCTCGTTCGCGTGCAGGTCTTCGCCTCGAGCGATTCCCGGACGCCGGTGCCCGGCGTGCGGATGGTGGTCGAGGCGCCGCCGCCCGAGCAGGGCGGAGGCGGCGGAGCCCAGCAGCGGAGGTACGAGGGCCCCGACGTGATCGGGATCTCGGGGGAGGACGGGATCGTCGAGGCGTTCGTGTTCCCGGGCTACGACGCCGAGCAGGCGGAGGACACGCCGCCCACCAGTCCGTTCGATCTCCCGTCGCCGCTGATCTTCGCCGACGTGCGGGTGGTGTTCCTCTACAACGGTCAGGTGCTCCCGTTCCTGGATGGCCTGACCGTCGGTTCAGGCAGGCTCTACGACCTGGGGTCGGTATTCCTGCTCGAAGACTTCGGGATCGTGGTCGACTGAGATGGCGTTCGGGCTCGACTCCCCCGAGAGACAGCGCGCGGTGCTGTTCACGCTGCTGCTTCTCGGCCTGACGTACGCGTTCTGGCAGTACCTGTACAGCCCGTTACGCGAGGAGCGGATCGTGCTCGAGGATCGTCTGGCGACCATCCAGAGCTACAACGACCAGGCCCGGGCGCTGACGCAGCCGGCGCGGCTGCGCGAGCTCGAGCAGAGAGAGGCCGAGTATCAGGTGAGGCTGGCGGAGTACGAGACCCTGCTCCCCTCGGATGCCGAGGTGCCGACGCTCCTCGAGGAGGTCGCGTTCGCGGCCATCGAGAACGACGTGAAGATCGTCAACTTCGCGCCGCTCCCGGAGATCCCGGGTGAGTCCCTCGTCGAGATCCCGTACGACGTCCAGGTGCAGGGGGACTATCACGACGTGGGTCGCTTCCTGGCGAGCGTGGTGAGTTTCCAGCGCGTGGTGCGCCCGACCGTCAGCGAGCTGCTGCAGTCCGAGCTCGGCGCCGTCCAGGGCATGACGTCGGCGCCGCCGGCGTCCCAGCCCGCGACTCCCGCCGAGGACGCGCCGCCACCCGAGTACGAGGTGCTGGCGACGATGCGGGTGTCGACCTACGTGCCGACCGCCATCCGCGACGGCATGTCCGCGGTCCCCGACGGGGAACCCGTGGCCACCGGGGCCGTGGACGAGGTCCGCGATGAGAGCTGACCCGCGGAGCTTCGTGACCGGCGGCGCGGCCGCCCTGTGCCTCCTCGTGCCCGGGCTCGCGGGCGCGCAAGTCGTGGTGGGCGATTCGGTCACCGCGTTCGTCCCGACTTCGGCGCTCGCTCCCGCCATCTACGACGGCGAGGGCCGGCGCGACCCCTTCGACCCGCTGACGCTCGAGAGCAGCCCGGAGTCCGGGCCGCGCTTCGAGACGCTGCGCCTGACCGGCGTCTTCCTGGGCTCCCCGGGCAACAGCCTGGTGGTGCTCGAAGATCCGACCAGGCGCGGCCATTTCCTGCGCGTAGGCGAGCGCATCGGCGAGGCGCGACTCGTACAGATCCAGCCGCAATCGGCGGTATTCGAGGTGGAGGAGTACGGAACCGTTCGACGCGAAGTACTGCGACTCGAACGCAGCGAGGAGAAGCCATGATCGATCGAAGTGTGGTGCACCGCACTGGAAAGCTCGGCGCCCTGCTGGTCGTCCTGGGCGGGTTGGCGGGTCCCGCCGCCGCGCTCGCGCAGCAGGCCACCACGGTGACGAACTTCCGTGTCCTGAGCGCGGGCGAGACGACGCAGGTCGTCATCGAGACGGACGGCGCCATCCGCTATCGGGACGAGTTCCAGCCGCTCCCGCCGCACCTGTCGATCGAGCTCCAGGCGGCGCAGCCCGGCCTGCCACTACGCCAGTACGACGACATCTATCGCGGCGGCGTGCGGTACGCCGTCGTGAGCCAGCCATCGCCCGATCGGGTGCGGTTCGACTTCGCGCTCACCGGCGTGGCCTCGTACGCGGTCTATCAGGAGGGCACCAACCTCTACGTGACGTTCGACAATCCCACGGAGTCGTTCGGCACGTACGTGGCAGCCGCGGGAGCTCCCGTCGCGGTGGCGCAGCCGGTCGTCGTGGCCCCGGAGGGTGGCGTGGTGATGCGGCGGGCGGCCGCCGAGACGGAGTACGCCTTCGTCCAGCCCGACATCCAGGAGCCCGGCCTGCCGGGCATCGAAGGGGCGCCCATCTCGCTCTCGTTCCAGAACGCCGACATCGAGACCGTCGTGCGGGCCTTCGGCGAAGTGTCCGGCTACTCGATCGTGGCTGGCGCGGGGGTCGTCGACGTCAGCGTGACTGCCGACATCCGCGATCAGCCGTGGGACGAGGCGCTGGTCACGCTGATGCGGGCCAACGGGCTCGAGGTGCGGGTCGAAGGCGGGATCATCCGCGTCGACTCGGTGGCCAACCTGGCTGAGACCGAGAAGCTGGTCGACCTCGTCACCGAGGTGATCATGCTGAACTTCATCGCCTCGCAGGACGTGGTCGCGGTGCTCGAGCCGCTCAAGAGCGAGCGGGGCGCCGTCCAGGCCGACGCCAAGACCAACTCGCTGGTCATCACCGACGTGCCGAGTCGCGTACAGCAGCTCGTGGGGATCATCCGCGAGCTGGACGTCCAGACTCCGCAGGTCACGATCAAGGCCAAGATCGTGTTCGTCAACAAGGTCGACCTGCGCGAGCTGGGCGTGAAGTGGCGCATGGAGAACCTGCGCGACTTCACCGTCGACACGCACGTCCTGGCGAACACCGAGGGCACGATCGCCGATCCGTTCCTCGACCTCTCGATCGGTACGCTCGCATCCGGGCTGAACGTGGGCGGACTGCTCCAGGCGCTCGAGCAGCGCGAGATGGCCGACATCCAGGCCGAGCCTCAGACGACGGTACTGAACAACCTGCCGGCCGAGATCTTCGTCGGGGAGCGAACGCCCATCCGCGTCCTCGACATCGGCGCCGACTCGCCCGAAGCCCAGGCCACGGTTCAGCTGATCGAGACGGGCATCATCCTCAACGTCACGCCGCACATCACGTCGAACGGCAAGGTGCTCATGCAGCTGCGCGCCGAGCGCTCGGGCGTGGCGGTCAACGATCCGGATGTCGGCGTCACGTTCAACACTCAGCGCGCGAACTCCCAGATCCTCGTCGACGACGGGGAGACGGCGGTGATCGGCGGGCTGACGGTGCAGGACGTCTCCACCGTTCGGAGCGGCATTCCGCTCCTCAAGGACATCCCCGTGCTGGGCGGCCTCTTCCGCACGGAGCGCACGCGAACCGAGAAGCGGGACCTGCTGATCTTCGTAACGCCGTACATCGTCCCGATCGACCGGGAGGAGAGCGAGATCGTCACGCTCGTCTGCCTCGAGGACCAGTCCTGGTATCGCGGCGACGACACGATCATCCACAACGGCGAGCAGTGGATCGAATTCGGGGCCATCAGGCGGATCGACCCGCGCGACCTGATCGCGGTGGGCAACTTCCGGGGCGTGCCGATCTACACGACAGTCGAGATGGCCGCCAGCGAGATCTACCTGCCGCTGTGCGCGCAGGGCATGTATCAGGCATACCGCCGCGTGGAAGCCGTCCGCGGCACCACCGGTTAGGAAAGGAGCACGATCGTGAACAGAACGTCGTCCCATCGCCATCGCCTGGTCGCCGCGCTCGCGCTCGGGGCCTGGCTCGCCCTGACGGCTTGCGTCGAGGCGCCTCCCACGGCGTCGGATTCGCCCGACGCCATGCCCACGAGCCTGATCCCCGTCACCCCGGTGCAGCTGGGGGCCACGCTCGGTTCCGGTTTGGGACTCCTGCTCGAGACCCGTGTTCTGGGTCCCGACGGGCGCCCGCTGCGCTCCGCGGTGGTCGCGTACGATCTCGTCTCGGGGGCGGGCTTCTTCACCTCCGACAGCACGCTGACGAACGACCAGGGCTACACGCAGGTCGTGTTCGTCCCGCTGTCGGCGGGCACGGTCCTGGTCCAGGCGCGCAGCGGCGCGGACGCGATCACGTTCGCGATCGAGGTGGCGAGCGACCCGAACCAGGGCGCCACGTTCGTGAAGCTCGGCGGGGACACGCAGTCCGCGACGGTGGGCGCGATC
>JAICQP010000119.1 GCA_025937815.1 Gemmatimonadota bacterium | reverse complement strand
CTCGACCAGGACGCACTGCGCGATCCCGCTGCCGTCGCGGACCAGCAGGAACGAGATCCGGCCACTCGAGCGCTGGTTATACAACCAGCCGCGCAGCTCGACCGTTTCTCCAACGTGGTCGCGCAGATCGGCGATCGATACCCTCTTTGTGTCGCTCATTTCGGCCGGGAAGCTAGTCTGGAGGTTAGGCTTGTCAATTCGATTGCCGCTCGTGGCTCTGGTTTGCGCCGCGTCTCTCGTTTCGACCGTGGCGCTGGCACAGAATTCCCCCTCCGGCGAAGTCGACGCCCTCGTTCTCGAGCCCGCGCCGGTGCTTCCCGTCGATCACTCACAGCCCTGGGAGCAGGTCTGGAAGCTCGAGATCTCCCGTGGCGGTTCCGCTCCGCTCGTGTGGGCCGACTCGCTGCTCCTCGTCGCGAGCCTGGATCGGAACATCCACCTCGTGGCCGTGTCACCCGAGGCGCGCGTTCGATTCAAGGAGAATTTCCGCGGCGGGTTCAGCGCCGCGCCGATCGTGACGGCGCGCCGGATCTATCTGCCGGAGCTCGAGACCGGTGGACGCCTGATCGCACTGGACCGGGGAACGGGGAAGGCCGCCTGGGAGGCGGAAGCGGGGGACCTCGGGGCCAGCCCCATACTCGGGGAGGGCCGGATCTTCACGATCTCCACTCTCGGCGAGCTGAAGGCCTGGAGCGAGGAAGGCCTCGAGCTGTGGTCCACCGAGCTCGAGACGCGCGTCACCGCGCGCCCGGCGCTCCTCGGTGACGTCCTCGTCATCGCGTCGACCGACGGGCTGTTGCACGCCGTGGACACCGGGAACGGCACCGTCGTCGACACAGCCAATCCCGATGCGGGCCCCATCTGGGGGGACCCGGTCGTGGTGCAGGGGACCGGCGGCGAGGCTACGGCGGTGTTCGCCACGCTCGGCGGGCAGCTGCTGGAGCTGGGCCCGGACCTGGCCGTCGTGCGGCAGCGCTCGTTCCCGTCCCGGTTCTACGCGGGCCCCACGCGCGCGGGCCAGCGCCTCTATCTGGCGGGCCACGAAGGAACGATCTGGTCGTACGACTGGATGGGCGACGCGATCGACTGGAGGCTGGACCTCGAGGACTCCACTGTGCGCATGGCGCCGGCCGTAGGCGACGACTACGTGGCGGTGGGAGACCTGGCGGGGACGGTCTTCGTCGTCGACCGGGGGCGCGGCGACACGCTATGGTCGACGCGCCTGGACGGCGCCCTCACCTCGACGCCCCTCTTCCGCGGCGACGAGTTCTACATCATGACCGAGGGCGGGACCCTGTACGCATTCAGACCCATCAGTCCCTGAAACGCAGCGCCGCAGATGGGCCGTTTTCAGCGCCTGCGAAGGGCGCTCAAAACGGCCCAGATGCAAGGCGCGCGAGGAGGCTCTTCCGAGGCGTGGTGAATCCCACGCCGCAGGAAGACACGACGAAGCGCAA
Source organism: Gemmatimonadota bacterium (assembly GCA_025937815.1). Classification (GTDB taxonomy): domain Bacteria; phylum Gemmatimonadota; class Gemmatimonadetes; order JACCXV01; family JAHWKZ01; genus JAICNR01. Next base: position 6,052 of record JAICQP010000119.1, on the reverse strand, counting down.
CGCCGCAGATGGGCCGTTTTCAGCGCCCGTCAATAGTTGTAGCCGATGAAGAAGGAATAGTGCGATCCGTCCCGCCCGTCCGGGAACAGCTCCCGCTTGTCTTCGACCTCGAACCGCCGCGCCCAGTCGAATCGCACGACGAACGGCCCTCCGAGCGGGTAGCGGATCGAAGCCCCGTAGCTTCCCAGCAGCCCGGCCCAGTTGCCCAGCTCGTGGAGCTCTCCGTCCGACCCCTCGTACAGGCCGTCCTGCGTCCACGCGTTCCCCATGTCGACGAAGAGCCCGCCCCAGATCCCACTGGCGAGCAGGATCGCGGGTCCGCTCAGGTGCGGGTTCGGCCGCAGTAGCGGGAAGCGCCACTCCTGGTTGAGCAACACGCTGTACGTGCCGTTGAGGATGTAGCTCGGGTAGCCCCGCAAGGACGCCGGTCCGCCCAGGTAGTAGAACGTCGGCACGTCCCCGCTCGCGAATCGGCCGCGCGCCCGCACCGCGTACGTCGTGTTGAGCGACGTGCGGAAGTATTTGCGCGCATCGACCAGCAGGTCGGTGGACTCGAGCTCTCCCTCCGAGACGTTCATCACCGAGCTCACGGTCAGGTTCACGCGCTGACCGTCCACCGGTCCCACCGGGCCCCACAGCGAGTTGTCGTAGACGTATCCGACCGAGCCGATCGTCAGCCAGGCGTCGCGCAGGAAGATGTCCTCGATCTCGTCGAGGTCCGTGGGGATCTCGGTGAGGTTGTTGCGCTCGAAGGAGAGCTCGGACTCGATACGCTGGAATTTCGAGATCGGATAGCTGAGGAGACCCGTCGCGCCCCATCGCTCTTCGAAGAAGTCGTTGCGGACGCCTATGCCTTCCTGGCCGAATCCCTGCCGGTCGAATTCCGCGCCCAGCAGCGACGTGAAGAACGACCGCAGGCGATAGGCGCCCACTCCCCAGTTGACCCGCTTCTTCAGGTTCACGTACGTCAGGGCTCCCGTGAATCCGGAGAAGATGTTCGTGCGCCCCTGCTGGGCGTTGATCTGCGCGACGATCAGGTGATCGCCCATGAGGTCCGAGAAGAACATCTGCGCGCCCTGGCCACGGCTGCCGTCCTCCGCGAACGCGAGCGCGCCGGACGCGAAGTCCAGTCCGAACTCCCGCTCATAGTCGCGCTGGACGTACTGGCCCGCCTCCGGCAGGATGTCCTCCCACTGCCAGTCGGGCACCTCCGGATCGACCGACAGCGCGACGGTTTCGGGGATCCCGGTCGGGATATCCGTACGGTAGATCTGGTAGGACTGGTTCTCGAAGGCGCTGAAGACGACCTGGTCGCGACCCTGCAGCCTCACCCAGCGCGGGTGCATCGTCCCGGCGGTGTACGTAGACGCCCGAAAGCCGGTGCCCTGACGGTCGACGACGTACAGGTCGAGCGTCCCGGAACGGTCCGAGGCGAACAGGATGCGGGCACCGTCAGGCGACCAGTCGGGGTCGCGATCCACCCACCGACCGAAGGTCAGCGGCTGGATTCGCCGGCTGCCGACGTCGAGGAGATACAGGTTCCTGGCCCCCTCCGGGCCGAACGGGGTGCGGTCCGAGGCGAACACGATCGACTCGCCGGTCGGCGACCAGCGAGGTGCGGTCTCCAGATAGCGGTCGTTGGTGAGGCGATCGAGCCGATCCGTGACGATGTCCCACATGTAGAGGTCCGAGAAGCCGGCCCGCGACAGCCCCGCGAAAACCAGTCGGCGGTTGTCCGGGGCCCACGACGGCGACGACAGGACGACCAGATCCTTCCACCGGCGCTCGTGCTCGCGATCCCCGGATCGCAGGTCCGCTATGTAAAGGACGTCGGACGCGCCCGCCTTGGCGACGAACGCGATCCGGCCTTCGCGGTTCACGTCGATCGTGGAGAGCAGTGGATGGAACGTCTCGTAGTCGCCCGAACGACCGGCGGTCACGACGGTTTTCAGGTCCTCGTTCACGCCGGTCAGGTCGGCGGTCTCGATCGTCGCGTACCCGGAATGCAGCGTCAGGTAGCTGAGCGCCGGCTCGGAGCCCAGTACACCGGCGGGTACCACGGCGGGAGTGAAATTGAGTCGCCCTTGCGTCACGACCGGCGTGGCGGTGGTCCCCGCGGGCAGCTCCCCCGCGAGCTGCGGGAAGTAGCGCTGCCGCAGATGCGTCTTCCACTCCTCGTTCGCCTCCGCCAGCCTGACTCCGTAGACCCTGCGGAAGGCGGTGGAGAAGTTCTTGTATTTCCATTCGCTCTCCAGGAGCTCGACCACCCGCTCCTCGCCGTAGCGCAGCTTGAGGAACTCGAACGCTTCCTGCCCCAGCTTGTAGATCGCGAAGGAGCCGGCGTACTTGTCGAGCTCCTGGAGATCGGGGACGAGCCCGTTGAGCAGCAGGTCGCGGACCACGAGGTCGCCTTCCGCGTTCCAGGGACCCGACCAGAACTCGGCCAGACCCTCGCTGAACCAGAGCGGGGAGTTCCATTCGTACCCGCCGGGGTGAACGCGCTTGAGGTGCGCGCCCTTTCGCGCCTGAAAGACATGCACGAGCTCGTGACGAATCACGTGCCGGAAGTCCGCGTAGCTCCCATTGAACGGAAGCGCGACTCGCCCCTTGAGGAACTCGGTGAAGCCAGCGACGCCTTCCGGCAGGAAGAACGGAACGATGTTGGTCTGCTCGAAGTGCTGGTGGCTGGCGAACACCACCATCGGGATCCGTTCCTTTGGAACGTAGGAGAACTTGCGGCTCAGGAAATCAAAGCTCTCCTCCGCGTAGTCGATCGCGATCAGCGCGAGCTCGCGCTCCTCCGGATAGAAGTAGAGGTCGACATGGTCGGATGACAGAACCTCCCAGTCGAAGTCCTCATACTGGATCTTGTTCTTACCGAAGGTGGAGTACTGGGCGCTGGCCGGAGCCGCGACGAGGATCAGGGCGAAGAGGAGGAGCGGTATGGAGCGAGCCGGAAGGTCGTGCACGCGGATCTCCTGCCTGAAGGTCGGGCTGGCGCCCGTAAGTATGGACTTCCGCCGGCGCGGCGAGCAAGAAACAGGGATGGAACCTCGGGACTCCGGGGGAAAAACGACGCACCGCGGCCCGCGGGTTTACTGATGGGGCCGTGCCGTCAGCTCAGCCCCGCGGTCCGAGCGCCAAGGCCCGGGCGATCTCCGCCGGGATCCTGCGCGGACGCCGCTCCCGATCGAGCGCGATGAGCACCGTAGCGCCCGTCGCCAGCGGGCGCCCCTCGGCCTCGAGCGCATAGCCGAAGGCGACGCTCCGGCTGCGGAGCGCGGTGACTTGCGTCGCTATCTCGACGCGTTCGCCGTACCGGGCCGCTCCCGCGTAGCGGCAGCGGGCCTCCATGACCGAGAACAGCGCCCCCTCGGCCTCCATCCGGTGGTACGGAAACCCCAGCGCCTCGAGGTAGCGGGTCCGGCCGATCTCCATCCATACGAAGTAGTTCGCGTGATAGGCCACGCCCTGCTGGTCGGTCTCCGCGTAGCGCACCTCGACCTCCGTCACGACCGCGTCGCCGCGCACGTCGAAGCTCACGCCGGCTTCCCCCGCCGGAGCTCGGCCAGGAGCGACCCGACCGAGTCCTCCTTCCCCCACTCGGCCGCCACCTCCCGCGCGGCGGAGCCGAGGACGGCCTCGGGCACCCCGACGTGAAGCGCGCCGCGCAGGTGTGCGGCGAGCTGACGCCCCGCGTCCAGCGCGATCAGCGCCCCGACCGCGGCCAGCTCCCGCATCTGGGGCCCCGGGGAGCCGGGGCGACCCAGCACCTTGCCGTACCCCTCGACCAGCGTCCACTCCGCGATCTCGGGATGGAGCCGCTCGAGACGGATCCGCAGCGGCTCGTAATGCTCCCCGTACACCCGGCGGCAGAGCGCTTCGCCCCGCTCGCGTAGCGTTTCCGCGGCCCCCGCCTCCACGCGCCGCTCCCCGCGCTCGCGACCGTCCCGGGACGCCCAGCCCTGCCAGGTGAAGAACGCGTTGATCGTGCGTGGAAAGCCGGCGAACAGATACGTCTGGAGAAGGAGCTCTTCGATGTCGTCCGACGCGATCTCCCCTGCCTGCTCCAGGGCGGCGACGAGCCGCTCGGCGTCGCCGCTCGCCGCTGCCGCGCCGAGCCGGACGATCGCGGCCGCCACCGTGGCCGATATCGGCGCGGGGTGAGCCTCCCCGCTCCCCGGCTCCTGGCGCTCGAGCGGGAGCCGCGCGTCGATCCGCCCGACGGGTGCCCCCGACCGGTTCAGGGTCACGGGCCGGGCGTGGCCTTCGAGCGCCGGATCGCGTGCGGCGTCGATCTCCCCCAGCTCCTCGAGGAGCGCCAGGAGCGCCGGGTCCTGGGCCCGCCGCGCGCCGTCCACGACCTTGAGCGCCAGGGCCCTGGGGCCCTCCTTGCGTGCCCCGCGGAGAGCCGCGCAGAAGACGCCCTCCGCCCCGGTCTTGGCGATCAGCCGGTCGCCCGCGTGGCGCAGAAGGTCGCTGTCGAGCCGGCCCGTGCCGCCCACGTGCGCGGGGTGAGCCGCCATGGCGTCGAAGATCCGCCCGACCGCCTTCTCGCGGGCCGTCTCGCGGCGGGCGTCCGCGACCGCGAGCGTCCCCCACGCGCGCGCCATCGCCGTGATGGGCATCGCGAACGTCACCGCGCCGCAGCCGTCCACCGCCCGGCCGATCTCCTCCGGCGGCATGCCCGACAGCTCCGCGAGCGTGCGCCAGATCCGCTGCTGCAGCGGGTGGTCGGGGGACAGATACGATTCGAGGGGCCAGCCCAGCGCACGGCACACGAGGAGCATGCCGGCGTGCTTGCCCGAGCAGTTGTTGTGGATGGCGGTGGGCGTCTCGCCGCGCCGCCGCAGCTCCTCCGCGGCCGCGGCGTTCCCCGGCTCGTGCGCGCCGCACCGCAGCATCGACTCCTCGAGCCCGGCCCTGTCGAGGATCGCGCGCACCGCCTCGAGATGGAAAGGCTCGGCGTCGTGAGAAGCGGCCATGACGGCCAGCTCCTCCTGGGAGAAGCCGAATCGCTCCACCAGCCCCTCCTCGACCAGCGGCAGTAGCTGGATCGGCTTGGCCGAGGACCGCAGCCATGCCCTCCGCGCCGGGTCGCCGTGGCGATAGATCATTCGTCCGGCACGGTCGACCACGGCCGCCGCCACCGCGTGGAGCGACTCGATCTCGTCGCCGCGCCACACGCGCACTCCCGCCGGGTTCCGGAGCGGTGCCATCGTCGGGCTACAAGTTGGCGGCCGTGACCGGCTCGCGCACGGTCCGCCGGTGGAGGGTCAGGAAGATCCCCGCCAGGACGAGCGCGCCGCCGGCCCAGGTCGAGGCGCGCGGCTGCTCCGCGAGCAACAGCGCGGCCCACACCGCGGACCCGACGGGCTCGCCGAGGATCGCGACGTTGACCTTGAAGGCGGGGAGGTAGCGGAGCGCGTAGTTCATCGATGAGTGGCCGATGATCGTGGGGACGATCGCGAGACCCGCCAGCGAGGCCCATGTCGTGGGTTCCCACCCCGTCAGGGCGCTCCCGGTCGCCAGCGCGCCGGCCAGCAGCCACGAGGCGGTCGCCGCGTAGACCACGACCACGTACGGAACGAGATCCTTGGTCGCGCGCAGCATCTTGGCGAGCACGTAGTAGCCCGAGATCCAGACCGCCCCGAGGAGAGCCAGCACGTCGCCAGTCAGCGCGCGGCGGTCGAGCGCGAAATCGGCGCCGGCGATCACCGCGGTGCCAGCGATCGCGAGCGCCATCCCGATCCACGCCGTGCGCGACGGATGCTCGCGCAGAAACGCACGGCCGAGGATGGCCACGAACACCGGCTGCGTGCTGACCAGCACTCCCGACGCCGCGACCGATGTGTACTCGAGCGACGAGATCCAGCAGGCGAAATGGAGGGCCAGAAGGAGCGCCGCGCCAGCGCCCGTCCACCAGTCTATCCCGCGCCACGCACGCCAGAACCTGACCCGCGCTACCCCGCAGAACGCGGCCAGGAGCGCGGCCGCCAGCGCCATTCGCCAGAACGCGATCGAAATCGCTGGCGCATCGGCCCAGCGGACG
>JAICQP010000123.1 GCA_025937815.1 Gemmatimonadota bacterium | reverse complement strand
GCTGTCGCGCGGGCGTGGCGTTTCGCTAGGGCGTCAAGCGCGGAGCCGCTTGACCGTCCACTCGTGGCCGCAGCCATCGACCGGACAGGAGTAGCGGATCATCCGCTGCCCGTCTTGGGAAACGACCTGCCACTCCTCGGGAACCGAATGGACAGGACAGCGGAACTTGGTGACCGGCGCCGCGCCCCATTCCTCTTCGAGGACGGGGTCCCAGTCCCCGGCGGGAGGGGTCGGCGACGCTTCGGGCAGGGGCGGCTGCTCCATGCCCGGCACGATGTGCAAGCTTGGGGCCGCCGGAGGCCGCCGCGGGAGGGAATTTCGGCTAGTGCCGGATCCCGGCCCCGGCGCGCTCCTCCTCCGCCTCGGCGATGATCTTCTCGGCGATGTGGTGGGGGACTTCCTCGTACCCGCGGAACGCGCGCACGTGGTCGCCGCGGCCCTGGGTCAGCGAGCGAAGGTTCGTCGAGTAGCGGTAGAGCTCGGCCTGCGGAACCTGCGCCTGGATCTTCTGCTTGCCGGTTCCCGCGGGCTCCATCCCGAGGATCCTTCCCCGGCGCTGGTTGAGGTCGCCGATGACGTCCCCCAGGTACTCGTCGGGTGTGATCACGGTCACGTCCATGATCGGCTCGAGGATCACCGGATCGGCGCGCTCGCTGGCGTGCTGGAACGCCATCGAGCCCGCGATCTTGAACGCCATCTCGCTCGAGTCGACGGTGTGGTACGAGCCGTCGTACAGCTCGACCCGGCAATCGACGACCGGATAGCCGGCGAGCACGCCCTTGTCGAGCGCCTCCTGGATCCCCTTGTCGACGGCTGGAATGAACTTCTGCGGAATCGCGCCGCCGGAGATCTGGTTGACGAAGGCGTAGCCCTCGCCGCGCCCCTGCGGGATCAACCGGATCCAGCAGTCGCCGAACTGGCCGCGTCCGCCGGTCTGCTTCTTGTATCGTCCCTGCGCTTCCGAGCGCCGCCGGATCGTTTCCCGGTAGGCGATCTTCGGCTGCTTCATGTGCGCCTTGACGTTGAACTTCCGCTCCATGCGCTCGAGCACGACCTGGAGATGGAGCTCGCCCATCCCGCGGATGATCGTCTGCCCGAGCTCGGGGTTGTAGGCGTGGACGAAGGTCGGGTCTTCCTCGTGCAGCTTGGAGAGCGCGTTGCCGATCTTCTCCTCCTCGCCTTCCTTATCGGGCTCGATGGCCACCGAGATGACGGGAGTGGGAAAATCCACTCCGCGAAGGACGACCCGATGCTCCCTGGCGCAGAGTGTATCGCCGGTATGCGTCCCCTTGAGCTTCGGTACGACGCCGATGTCGCCACTCATGAGGTAGGGGACCTCGGTGCGGTCCTTCCCCTGCATGATCCCGATGTGGGCCAGGCGCTCGTCGTGATTGCGGGTCGCGTTGGCGAGGTCGGCGCCGCTCGCGACCTTGCCGCTGAAGACCCGGAAGTACGAGAGCTCGCCGACGTGCGGCTCGGTCGTGGTCTTGAAGATCAGCGCGCTCGTCGGCGAACCGACGTTGGGGGCGATGAACACCTTTTCGTCCGAGCCGGGGCGGATGGCGCGGATCTCCGGCCGCTCGGTCGGGTTGGGGACCAGCTCCACCACCTTCTGCAGGAGCGACCGCACGCCGTGAAGCTCGAACGCCGACCCGCAGAAGACCGGGAACAGCTCGCGCGCCATCATCCCCGCCTTCATCGCCGCGAGCACCTCCTCGCGTGAGAGCTGCTCGCCCTCGAGATAGCGCTCGATCAGGGTGTCGTCGGTCTCCGCGACCGTCTCGATCAACTCCTGGCGGTAACGGTCGTAGTCACCCCGGACCTCGTCGGGGATCTCGCCCTCCTCGCGCTCTCCCTTCATCCCCGGCTTGTACAGGTGGGCCTTCTCGCTGAAGAGGTTGCACAACCCATGGAAATCGGCGCCCTGGCCGATGGGGACCTCGACGGGGATCGCGCGGTCGGAGAGGGTCTCGCGGATCTGCCGGTAGACGCTTTGGAAATCCGCGTGCTCCTTGTCCATCATGCTGACGAAGATCAGCCGCGGCAGGTTCTCCGCAGCCGCGTACTCCCACACCCGCTCGGTTCCGACCTCCACGCCGGCCACCGCGTTGACCACCAGGCAAGCGGCGTCCGCCACGCGCAGGCCGGCCTTCACCTCACCGACGAAATCGAGATATCCGGGCGTGTCGATCAGGTTGATGCGGGTGTCCATGTACTCGGCGTAAGCGAGCGCGAGATTGATCGAGATCTGGTGCTCGATCTCGTCGGGGGTGAAATCGGTGAGTGCGTTCCCGTCCTCCACCGATCCCATGCGCGTGCACGATCCGGCCAGCCAGGCCATGGCGTTGACGAGCGTCGTCTTGCCGGAACCGCCGTGTCCGATCACGGCCAGGTTCCGGATGTTCTGGCTTTCGTACACCTTCATGGACACTCCTGGAGATGAGATCGTGAATGCGCACGCGTCCGCAATGCCGGAGGACGTTCAAAATGGTCCAGATGCAAGGCACGCGACGAGAGGATTCCGAGGCGTACTCTAGTACGCCGCAGGAAGACACGAGGAGCGTAACGCCGCAGATGCGCCATTTTCAACGTCCGGACCCCAAAAAATCGATTTGAACGAGTATGTCTTCGATCGGCGGCGGAACCGCCCGTCGGCCGGAATGACGGTATCGAATCAGCCCCTTCGCGTCCACGACGGCGAGGAGGGGGAGGGAATCCACGGCCAGGCGCCTGGCTGCCTCGGCCGAATCGGGGGTCAGGATCGTATACCGTCGGGGCGGCCCCGCGAGGGCGGGGTCGCCTCCCAGCCAGACGGCGACCAGCGTGGCGCGCCGCTCCGCGAGCCGCGCGGCGAGAGGCTCGAGCGCGGCCGCGAAGTTCCCGCACCCCTCGCAGCCCGGTCCCCAGACGGCGATCAACGCACGCCGTCCGGCGAGGTCCGATACGGACATCGGCGGTCCGGTTCGCCGCGGCCACGTGAACGCCGGAAGCGCCTGGTAGAGCGAGCCGGCGACCAGGGACTGCCGACGCTCGTCCTCTACGCGCGCGAGCTCGGCCGCGCGCGCGTCGTCGAGGCCGCGAAGCGACCCCCGGCTTCGGCTCCACGCCGCCGCGAGGTCTGGAGTGGCCGCCTGTCCCATGCCCCGGACCTCCGCGTCGAGGAAGGCGTCGGCCGCCTGACGCCATCGCCCGCGCGCGGCATGCAGCTTCCCCAGATGCCAGAAGTGGAGCGCGTAGCCCTCGGTCGTTCCGCGGTTGTGGATCTGCTCCTGGGCCGATACGAGCGCGGCCTCGGCCTGGCGCCAGTCTCGCGCGCGGTACGCCAGCCAGCCGAGCGCGTCCAGCAGCCGCCCGCGCCACGGGCGCAGGTACGCGCGCGGGTCGGCGCCCTCGGGAAGGAGCTCGGGGTCGCCGAACTCGAGCCGCGCGAGCCAGTCGCGGATCTCGGAATCGAGCGCGGCGCGACCCGAGAGGTCGGCCGTGTCCGCGCGCGCCAGCAGCGCCGCGCTCAGGCTGTCCAGGTCGACGAGGGTGCGAGCCGGCCGGGGCGGCTCCGCGACCTCCACCGTGGCCACGGTGTCCGGCGGCGCCATCGGCCGCGTGTCCGGCTCGAACAGCGCGCAGCCGGCGAGCGCGAGCGCGACCCACGCGACGAGCGCGGCGGGTTGTCGGGCCGCCAGGCGCCGCGCAAGTTCGCGCGCGTGAACCCGCACACCGAAGGGAAGGGAAGGTCCGGGCATGACGGGCGGCCCACGATAGCGGAGCCAGGAAGGGCGCGCCAACCATGAAGCGGCCGCTGGTGGCGGGCGCCCTGCTGATCGCGGTAGCAGCGGTCGTGGCGGCGCTCACCGCTTACCGCAACCACGATTACCGGCCGCGCTTCGCGCGCGTGGCGGGCGAGCTCGTCGCCGTGCGGGACTCGACCGACTTCGGCGCCGCGCAGGACGGCAAGCAGCTGACCGAGGTCACGCTGCTCAGCGACACGGGCTTCGTGGTTCGGGCGCGCGTCCGGGCGGATGGCGCGCCCTCGGGCGAGCGCTATCCCGCGGCGATCCTGCTGGGCGGCTACAAGACGGGGCGCAAGGCGGTCGACATTCCCGCCCACACGGGGAACCTGGTCCTGCTCTCCATCGAATACCCGTACTCCGGGCCGGAGCGGCCGCGCGGCCTGGACTGGGTTCGATACTTCGGCACGATGCGCCGGGCGATCCTCGACACGCCGCCCGCGGTGCTCTTGGCGGCCCAGTACCTGTACTCGCGGCGGGACGTCGACCCCGAGCGGGTGACCGTCATCGGCGTGAGCCTGGGAGTTCCGTTCTCGGTCGCCGCGGCCGCCACGGACAAGCGCATCGCCGGCGCCGCGCTGCTGCACGGCGGCGGCGACATCGCCACGATGGCCTACTACGCGTTCGCGGACCGTGGGCCCGACTGGGTCATGCGCGTGCTGTCCTGGGGGTTGTCCTGGGTCGTGGCGCCGTTAGAGCCGACGCGCTATGCCGGCGAGTTGGCGCCGCGTCCGGCCCTCATGGTGAACGCGGCCGACGACGAGTTCATCCCTCGTTCGAGCGTGCTGGAGCTGTACGGCTCCCTGCAGCAACCCAAGCGAATCGTGTGGCTGGAGAGCGCGCACGTCGCCACATCCGACGAAGAGGTCGTCGACGGCCTGATGTCGATCACGCTGGAGTGGATGACCGAGCGGGGCCTTCGCTGAAGGCCCCGCCGGGGAACTACATCTCGGTGGTGTCTTCGGTTACCGCGTCCTGCATTTCTTCCTGGATTTCCTGACCCGCATCCTCGATCGCTTCGCCGGCTGCCTCCATCCCCTCGCCCACCGCTTCCCCGGCCTCCTCACCGGCCTCCTCGATCGCCTCGCCCGCTTCTTCGAGAGCCCCGTCGTCTGCGCCCTCCTCGCAGGCCGCCGCTCCGAGCGCGAGCCCGAGCGCCAGCGCAGCCGCGATCACAGGGTTCGTTCGACGCATCGTCCCTCCTCTTCAGGGTTGGGTCGCACGCCCCCCGGTATTCACCGGGCGAGCGCCGTACCGCCGACTCGTGTACAGGTATATAGCACGATGCTCGGAGGGCTGCCCAGGGGGGAATGTGCTTCTTGACGACCCGCGACCGGGGGGCCCAGATTACCGGTTCGTCGGACGACGACCCGGTCGGCCGGCGTGAAGCCGGTTTTTCACCAGGACCTTGAGAGGGAGGCCTGCAGGATGCGCTTTTTCAAGATGGTCCCTGTCATCGCTATCGCCGCGGCGTTCGCGGTGGCCGCCTGCGAGCAGGAGGGCGCCGTCGAGGAGGGCACCGAGCTGACGCCGGCCGACACGGCCATGACGACTCCGCCCCCGGCGCCCGAGATGGACACCGTGGACACGATGATCATGGGCGACGACACCATGATGATGATGGAGGGCGACACGACGGCGATGTAAAGGCCGCCTCCTTCCATCCACCAGGAACCAGACTGCGGCCGCCCTGAAAGGGGCGGCCGTTTCGCGTCAGCCCGCCGACTTCCTGCCCCGCTCCGCCAGCGCCCGCTGGAACAGCGCCTCGTACTCGTCCGCCATCCGGTCCAGCCCGAATGTGGCGAGGACGTGCAGCCGGCCCTTCTGTCCCATCGCGGCCCGCCGCTCCCGCGGCAGGTCGAGGAGCTCCCCGACCGCCGCCGCGATCGCGCGGTCGTCGGCGGGGGGAACGAGCCGGCCGGTTTCCCCGTCCAGCACCGCCTCGGGCGTCCCGCATATCCCCGTGGCCACCACGGGCACTCGCATCGCCATCGCCTCGAGCGCGACGTTGGGAAGCCCCTCCGTCAGCGCGGCCCGCACCAGGAGATCGGCGTCGGCCAGGATGGCGGGCACGTCGTCACGCGCGTCCAGGAAGTGGATCCGGTCACGGCCCGGCAACAGGCCCGTCCGCGCCATGAGCCGCTCTTTGTACGGACGCTCCCGGTCGCGGCAGGGACCCACGAACGCGAAGTGGAGCTCGGGTCGCTCGGCGGTCAGGCGCCCCGCCGCCTCGAGCTCGAACTCCTGGCCCTTGCGCTCGACGTAGCGTGAGATCGAGACGACGAGCGGGGTGTCCGCGGAGATCCCCAGCTCGGCGCGGAACGCGCCCCGGACGACCCGGTCGGGATCGAAGCGGGAGAAATCCACCCCGTTGTAGATCGCTACCACGCGATCCGGCGGCAGGTAGCCGCGGGCGACCACGTCGGCCTTCCCGGCCCGGCTGTTGGTGGCGGCGAGCTGGACGTAGTGCCGGTGGTACAGCCGTCGGCGGCGCCACTTGAGCCCCGAGGTGAGGACCGGCTCGGCGGGGTCCCAGCCGCTGTTGAGACGCGCGACCACGCCGGGGTGCCCGGCCAGCCGGGCCCCGAGCCCCCCGATCTTGAGGTCGGTCCGGGTCGTCGTGACCACGACGTCGATCCCGCGCGCGCGGATCTGGCGGGCCAGCGTAGGCGCGGTCCTGAGCGAGTCGCGGAACCCTCCCCGCGGAACCCACGTCTGCGCCCCGACCGCACGGACCAGGTCGCCCAGCGGAGAGCGGGGATCGTGGGCGACCTCGACCGCGTGCCCGCGCGGAACCAGCCGGGTGGTCAGGTGGACGATCCACTTCTCCGCCCCTCCCACGAAGCCGAGCGCGTTCACGAGCAGGATCCTCACCTGGACCCGCGCTCCGCCATCGCGCGCTCGAACAGGGCCTCATAGTCGTCGGCCATCCGGTCCATGCTGAACCGCTCCAGCACGCGTTCCCGGGCGCGCTCGACCAACCCCCGGCGCCCGGCGTCGGACAGTTCGAGGACATCCTCCACCGCGGCCACGATGGCCGGCGCGTCGTCCGGCGGTACGAGCCGCCCGGTCCGCCCATCCTCGACGACCTCGGGCATCCCGCTGATGTCCGCCGCCACGACCGGGACCCGCATCGCCATCGCCTCCAGCGCCACGTTGGCCAGGCCCTCGGTCGAGAGCACCCGCACCAGCGCGTCCGTGTCCGCCAGGACCCGTGGAACGTCGTCGCGCGACCCCAGGAGCCGGACCCGCTCTCCCCCCGGGAGCGCCGCGGCACGGGTCGCCAGCTCCGCCCGGAAAGGTTCGTGACGCCGGCGGCAGGAGCCGATCATGACCGCGTGCAGGTCCGGCCGGCGCGCCGCCAGCGCGGCGAGCGCGTCGACCACGGCTTCCAGCCCTCGCCCGGGAGCGAACCGGGCCAGCGAGACGACGAGCTCGGCG
>JAICQP010000118.1 GCA_025937815.1 Gemmatimonadota bacterium | reverse complement strand
TTCCATGTTGAAGTTCAGGTCCGGGATGCAGAGCGGGATGTCGAGCCGCGTGGTCCAGACCCGGTGCTCGACGGTCGATTGGACGTCATAGCACGCATCGGGGGAAGACGCCGTTGACTCGGTGTACTCGGCGTAGCGGGCCGGCAGCCCGAACCAGTCGCGCTGGGCGGTCGTGTCGTGCCAGGTCGTCGTGTTCGTGACGACGCCGCCGGTCGTGTTCTCGCGGGGCTCTTCCCGGTCCTGACCCGGCACCATGCCCGCGTAGCGGCTGGCGAGCTTCATCATCTCTTCCATCGCGCGTGCCCAGTCCTCGAACGTCGTCACCATGACCGTACGTTCTTCCCAGTTCACCTGGATCATGCGCGAGGAGTCGCAGTCGAGGATGAAGCTCGACGCGAGGACGGGACTGCCGCCCTTCATCGTGAAGTTGTCGATCCTGGACTTCTGGTCCTTGTACCAGTGGCGGGTCGGCGTGGAGCTGCGGTCGACGTTCCCCGACTCGTCCAGCGGATAGGTCTCGTACGTCAGATCGGTTGCGATCCGCGGCAGATCCACGCGAGCGATGCCCGCGCCGACCACAAATCCGCCCAGTACCGCGCACAGCACGGCGGCGAAGCGTCTCTTCATGGGACGGCCCTCAGTTCTTGAAGCGGTAGGTGATGCGGCCCCTGGACAGGTCGTACGGCGAGAGCTCCACGGTCACTCGGTCCCCGGTCAGGATCTTGATGTAGTTCTTGCGCATCTTTCCGGAGATGTGCGCGAGCACGATGTGGTCGTTGTCGAGCCGAACGCGGAACATCGTGCTAGGCAGGCACTCCTCGACCGTGCCCTGGACCTCGATGACCCCGGTTTTGTCCGCCATGAACCGGAAGTTAGTCGCGGCCCCATGCGACGCCAAGAGCCGCGCCGGGGTCAGAAGGTCACGGCGACGCCGATCTGATACTGGACGACCTCGATCTCGCTGCGCGCGAGGCGCGGGTCGATGTCGAACTCGCCGTCGTCGGTCACCAGCGACCCCTCCTTCAGGTACTCCACCTCGTTGCCCTTCAGGTAGCGGACACCGGCGTCCACGTAGAGCCGGGAGCGCGAGACCCGCGGGCCGCGCGCGGCCTCCTGCTGGGGATCCGGCGTGCTCTCCCAGACGCGGAACCGGAGGCCGCCCCCGCCGCCCCACACCCAGGTGGCGTCGCTCTGGTTCGTGTCGCTGATGATGACCTCGTCGGTGCGGGTATCCTCGAGCGACGTGGTGGTGTAGAAGAAGCCCCCGCCCGCGACGGCCTGCACGTAGGGCTGGAAGCTCCCCGGGACGCGCACCTCGAGCATCCCCAGGGCGAAGGCGGTGTTGTTGCTCGTCTCCACTTCCACGGTGATGTCGGGGATGGTGTTCGACAGCGGCGCCCGCCGCCGGGTGCTGCCGTAGCTCAGGAAGGAGCCGGAGAAACCCACCCCGAGCACGCGGTTCGGGGTGATCGAGCGCAGGTAGCCGCCGGTGAAGCCGAAGCCGGTGTCGGTGTTGTCGTCGAACTCGCCTCGCGGGCTCGAGATCGTCAGAGCGCCGGAGACGAGATTCGGCCCTTCGGGCTGGGCCAGCGCGGCGGCCGGCCCCGCGATCGCGAACAGGGAGAGGATGGCGAACGCAGATCGCTTCATACGGGAGCTCCGATCGTGAGGGAAGTGACCGTATCGCATGACGAGCCTGTCTGGCCGATATGGTACTCGAGGCCGGGTGGCCGGTTCCGCTCGCCCGGCTCGTAGCGAGCCGACTGCGAGCCGATATCTTAACGACTCCCCCGAGAAACGGGTTTCAGACCGGAGAGCTCGCCGCATGATCTGCATCGTGGGCGCAGGACTGACGGGCCTCGCGCTCGCGCGCGAGCTCGCCAGGCGCGGCGTCGAACACGTGGTCCTGGAAGCGGCCGATCGTCCCGGCGGCGTGATCAGGAGCGCGAACGTCGAAGGCAGAGTCCTCGACTTCGGCCCGCAGCGCCTTCGCCTGTCCGGGGCCCTGGCGACCCTCGTCCGCGAGCTCGGCCTCGAATCCGAGATCGTTCGCGCGCCGGCGGGCCTCCCGCTCTACGTGTATGCCGATGGCGCTCTCCGCGAAGTGCCCTTCTCCCTGCGGGCGCTCGCGACCGGCGACGCGCTGACCTGGCGCGGGAAGCTCCGCCTCGCCCGGGAGCCGCTGACGGCCGGCCCGCGGCCCGGCGAGCGCGTGGCGGAGTTCTTCACGCGGAAGCTCGGGCGCGAGGCGTACGAGCGGGTCGCGGGCCCGCTCTTCGGCGGCCTATACGCCTCCGATCCGGCCGACATGCCCGTGGACCTGTCGCTCTGGGGCGTCCTTCGCGACCTCGGCGTCCGGCGGAGCCTCCTCGCGCGGTTCGCGCGGAAGACCCGCATCCCCGGCGCCCCGTGCACGTTCCGGACAGGCGTGCAGGCGCTGACCGATGCGCTCCATGCCACCGGCGCGGGGTCGGTGCGGTTGGGAAGCGCGGCCCGGCGCTTGAAGCAGGCGGGAAGCGCCTGGAGGGTGGAGTCCGCGCGCGGCGTGGTCGAGGCGGAGGCCGTGGTCCTGGCCTGCGATGCACCGGCCGCGGCCCGGCTCCTGGCCGGCCCGGCCCCGGAGATGGCGCGCCGGCTCGCCGCGCTCACCTACAACCCGCTCGCCGTCGTCCACCTCGAGGCCGGAGAGACGGGCCTCTTCGGCCTCGGCTACCAGGTGGCCTTCGGCGAGGAGCTGGCGACGCGGGGGGTGACGTGGAACGACAGCCTGTTCGGCGGCGAGCTCCAGGTGGGACGGCGCGGCCTGTACACGGCGTTCCTCGGAGGCGCCCGCACGCCTTACGTCGTGTCCGAGCCGGACGGCCGGGTGGGGGCCATCGCGGCGCGCGAGTTCCAGACCGTCACCGGGCGGCCCGCGCGGGTTCTATCGGTCTCGCGGACCTCGATGCCGGCCTGGGATGCCACGTGGGCTGCCATGGGAGGGCTCTCCCTGCCGTCCGGGGTCCTCGCGGCGGGGAGCTGGCGGAGCCGTCCGGGAGTCCCCGGACGGCTTGCGGAGGCCGCGCAGATGGCATACGATCTGACCGCAGAGGACTAGGTAATGGCTCACCGAGAATGTAGTCAGAGCGCTCCATTTCAATACTTTATTAAGCCTTGAAAGAACGGGGTGGGGCGGATATACTCCGTTAGACGATCCCAGGGATGGAAGCTGGGCGACACAGGAGTGCCGTTGCATAACCACGCAGGAAAAGAGGCATCATGACCATCAAGAAAACCTGGGAGACGCCGAATCTGGAAGTGTTCGGTAGCATGCCGGAGCTGACCGCCACCAGTGCGGATCCGAACCCCGGCGACCCGAACGCGAAGCTGCCTGGGTACTTCGACCAGTCGCCGTTCCAGAACTGCCCGCCCGGTCAGTACAAGATGGACCCGCTTTGTCCGGGGGATGGCTTCCCGGGGGTTTCGTAACCGACCGAGCAGTCGAGTTTCGCCCGGGGTTCTGATCCTGCTTCATTCTTGGATTTGAACCCCGGGCTCTTTTTTGTCCCCAGGCCTGGTCGCATGGCGTGAGCGCCATCGCAGGCCTGTTTTTTCGTGACGGCCGCAACGCGGATCCCGCCGCCGTCGCCCGCATGGCGTCCCGCCAGGCCCATCGCAGCCCCGAATTCTCCATCTGGAATGACGGCCCAGTCGGCCTCGCAGCCGGCGTGGGAGACGCGATCGTCGTGGCCGCCGACGCGCGGATCGACAATCGCGAGGATCTCGCCCCTCGGCTCTTGCCGGGCAGGCCCCTCGATACGATCACCGACGATGCGCTGATCCTCGAGGCCTATCGCCACTGGGGTGCGGGCGCCCCGGAGCGTTTGCTAGGGGATTTCGCGTTCGCCATCTGGGACCGCGAGCGGGGCACGCTCTTCTGCGCGCGCGACCCGTTCGGCGCCCGTCCGTTCTGCTACCACCTCTCCGACCGGCTGTTCGCCTTCGCTACCGAGAGCCGGCCGCTCTTCTCCCTTCCCGAAGTGCCTCGCGCGCTCGACGAAGTCCAGGTCGCGTTCTTCCTGGACGACTTCCTGGACGACCCCGAGCGGACCTTCTACCGGGAGATCCGGCGCCTTCCCGCGGCGCACTTCCTCGAGGTGACCCGCGAGGACGTGCGGATGGGGAAGTACTGGGAGCCGGATGCAGACCGCGAGGTCCGTCTTTCCTCGGACGCGGAGTATGCGGAAGCGTTCCGCGAGATCTTCCTGCGCGCCGTGGATGCTCGCCTGCGGGACGCGGATCCGGTGGCCGCGGCGCTCAGCGGAGGCCTCGACAGCTCGTCGATCGTCTGCGCCGCGAGGCGTATCCTCCCCGCCGATCGGCCCGTCCACGCGTTCGCGGCCGTGTTCCCCGGCCTGCCCGAGGAGGGGCGGGTCTCGAACGACGAGAGCGAGTTCGTCGAGGAGGTGGCGGCGATCCCCGGGATCTCCCTCCACAGGGTGCGCGCGGATCTTCTTACACCCCTCGCCGACTACGATCGGCTGCTCGGCCACCTCGATTATCCGCCGATGGGGTTCAACCTGTACATGACGCGGGCCGTGTTCGAGGCCGCGCGGAGCGAAGGCGCACGGGTCTTCCTGGACGGCACCGACGGGGACAGCGTGGTGAGCAACGGGTACGAGCGGTTCATCGATCTCGCGAACGAAGGCCGGTGGAGGACGGCCGTCGAGGAGGTGGAGGCGCTGACCGTCCGCTGCGAGTCGCCGAGAAACTGGTTCCCGCGATTCCTCCTCTACCCGCAGCTCGTCCGGCTCGCTCGCTCCGGCGAGTGGGGGAACTGGTTCCGGGGGTGGAACGCGATCGCGACCGGTCCCCGATCGCGGCTGGCGCTTCTGATGCGATACGGGATCCAGCCGGTCCTGCCGCGTCGTCTCCCCGTCGCCTCCAGCGGACCCGATGCGAACGGTGCGGCCAGGTCGCTCCTGCGCGGCGAATTCGCCGCGCGGACGCGCCTCCGCGAGCGGGAGCGGGAGCTCCGGCCGCACGCCGGGCAGGCGCGCTCCGCGCGCGAGGATCACGCTCGGGTCCTGGCCCTTCCCCGCTACCAGTACGGGCTCGAGCTTCTGGACGGGGTCGCGTCGGCCTCCGGGATCGTGCCGCGGTTCCCGTTCTTCGATCGGCGCCTGGTCGAGTTCTGTATCGCCATCCCCGCTGAACAGAAGCTGGACGACGGATGGAGCCGGCTGATCCAGCGCCGGGGAATGGAGGGCATCCTGCCGCCGGCCGTGCAGTGGCGCGTTCACAAGGGGAACCTGGGGTTCAACTTCGTGACCGGAATGCGGGAGATCGAGGCGCCCGGGCTCGAGCGCGATCTGTTCGGAGATCCGTCGATCCTGGAGGACTTCGTCGACATGGACGGGCTTCGATCGAGGTATCGGCGTTTCGTCGCTCCGGAGCCGACGCCGGAGGTCGGGCAGGACGCGCTCGTGCTCTACAAGGCCGCCGTCCTCGCGCGATGGCTGCGCGACCATGGCCCGGCATGAGCGACTACTTCGTGTTCGGCGGCCGGCTCCGGTCCGAGCTGGAGTTCCCCGACCTCTCGACCGCGGAAGGGTCGGGGCGGCCGGACTGGGTCCTCCGCCTGGACCGCTCCCCGCCGCCCGCGCCCCTCGAGCTCCGCGGGATCCGTGAGGTCGAGCCGGGCTGGATATACAGGCTGTTCCGCGTGGAAGGAGGATTCGTCCTGGAATACGGGGGCACGGGGAGCTACGGCGTCCTCGACGGGGGCCGCGAGCTCGTGTGGTATCCCGGGAGCACGCCGGAGGACCCCCGGACGCTTCGGGAGATGGCGCGGGCGATCGTGCTGGGGCCCGTCATGGCGCTGGCCCTGCAGCAGTCCGGGGTCCTCTGCCTCCACGGGAGCGCGGTGACGATCGGAGGGCGCGCGGCCGCCTTCCTCGGACCGAAGTTCCACGGCAAGTCGACACTCGCGCTGGCCCTGACGGCCGAGGGCGCGAAGCTCCTGACCGACGACCTGCTGGCGGTCGATCCCGCTCACCCGCCGATGGCTCGGCCCGGGGTCCACAGCGTGCGGGTCCTCGAGGACGTCGTCCGGCAGGTGGGCGGTCGGCTCGCCTCGGCCACCCTGAATCCGGGCTTCAAGACCACCGTCACGGACCTCCCGCGCGAAGACCTGGCCTGGGAGCCGGCGCCGCTCGCGGCGATCTATCTTCTCGATCCGGCGCTCGAGCTCGAAACGGGTCAGCCCGTCGCGCGGGAGCTCCTTCCACCAGTCAAGGCCGCGGCCTCGCTCGCGCACGGCAAGAAGTTGACCGACGGCCTGATCGGCTTCGCCGAGGCAGGCTCGATGCTGGAGTGGATCGCCGCGGTGACCGCGCACGTCCCCGTCTACCGCCTGGGAGTCCTACGGGATCTCTCTCGGATCTCGGAGGTCGTGGGGCAGCTTCTGGCCTGGCACGGCGCCGAACCCGCGTCGCGAGGCCGATGAGGGAGGGGCCAACGGTGGCGTCGCCGAACTTCGCCCACGATCCGCTCGGGAACGCGCCCCGGGAGGATGCCACCCCGACGCCTGCCGGCGGCTCGCTCCTCACGCGCGCGTACTTTCGCGGCCACCGGGCACTCAACGGCATCACGCGGGTGTTGAGCGCCTCGCACATCGGACTCTGGCTCGGCATCCTGACCCGCTCCCATCTCCTGGAGATCGGCGAGCGGTACTTCAACCAGCAGGCCGCCTACTGGTCGGAGGAATACAACAAGGAGGGACTGTTCGTCTGGGAAGAGCGAGTGGTAGAGCGGGAGTTCCAGGATCGCCGCAGGCTGCTCGTCCCCGCGGCGGGCGGGGGACGTGAGGTGCTCGCCCTGCGGCGGCTCGGATACGACGTCCTGGGGTTCGAGGCGCATCCCGGGCTCGTCGGCGTCGCGAACCAGGTCCTCGAACGAGAGGGGATGGCGCCCGACGTCCTGAACGCCCCCTGGGACGGGTGTCCTCCACTCGACGGCGTGTTCGACGGCATCATCGTCGGGTGGGGCGCATACATGCACATCAGAGGGCGTGAGACGAGGGTGGCCTTTCTTCGAGAGCTCCGCTCGAAGATCGTTCCCGGCGGTCCCATCCTCCTCTCCTTCTTCTCCATCCCGAAGGACACCCGCTACTTCCGGACGATCGCGTGGATCGGCAATACCCTGGCGCGCGTTCTGGGCAGGGAGCCGGTCGAGGTGGGCGACTGCCTGGCGCCCTACTTCGCTCACTTCTTCACCCCGGAGAGGCTGACGACGGAGCTCGTGGAGGGCGGATTCGAGCTGGTCTCCTTCGACCACCTGGAGTACGGCCACGCCGTGGGGCGGGCGGTGTGAGCCCCCGGATCGGGTTTGCGATATCTTCAGGGGATGCAGATCACCAGCGAATCCACCGTCGCCCCCACGCGCCGGCTCGTCTCCGCGGATCTCGGGGAGGAAGTGATCCTCCTCCATCTGGAGAACGGGCTCTACTACGGGCTCGAGAACGTCGGGGCCC
>JAICQP010000110.1 GCA_025937815.1 Gemmatimonadota bacterium | reverse complement strand
TCGGCCAGCGGCCCTGAATCGCGGTCCACGCCCAGCACGAGCTGGGTCAGGTCGTTGGAGCCGATCGAGAAGCCGTCGAACTTCTCGGCGAACTGCCGGGCGAGGATGACGTTGGACGGGACCTCGCACATGACGTACACCTCGAGACCCTTCTTGCCGCGTTCCAGGCCGTGGTCGGCGAGGACGTGCAGCACCTTGTCCGCCTCGTCGAGCGTGCGGCAGAACGGGATCATGATCAGGACGTTGTCGAGGCCGATCTCCTCACGGACCATGCGGATGGCCCGGCATTCGAGCGCGAACGCCTCGCGGTAGTGGTCGCTGTAATAGCGTGACGCCCCGCGGAAGCCGAGCATGGGGTTCTCCTCATGAGGCTCGAACTGCCTGCCTCCGAGAAGGTCCGCGTACTCGTTGGTCTTGAAGTCGCTCATCCGCACGATGACCGGGGCCGGGTACTGCGAGGCCGCGATCTTCGCGATCCCGCGCGCCAGCCGCTCGACGAAGAACCCCGGCCGATCGGCGTAGCCGACCGTCAGCCGGAGGATCTCCTCGCGCACCTCGTTGTCCGCCAGCTCGTGGAATCTCAGGAGGGCGAGCGGATGGATCTTGATCGAGTTGTTGATGATGAACTCCATGCGCGCGAGCCCGATCCCCTCGCACGGCAGGCGCCACCAGCGGAAGGCGGCGTCGGGGCTGGCGATGTTGAGCATGATCTGCGTGTGGGTCTCCGGCACGTCGGTGACGTCCATCTCCGAGACGTCGTACGCCAGCGCGCCGTCGTACACGTACCCGGCATCCCCTTCGGCGCAGGACATCGTGATCAACTGCCCGGGCTCGAGGACGCGCGTCGCTTCGCCGGTCCCGACCACGGCGGGGATCCCGAGCTCGCGGCTTACGATCGCGGCATGGCAGGTGCGTCCGCCCTGATCGGTGACGATCCCCGCCACCCGCTCCATGATGGGTCCCCACGCCGGGTCGGTCATCTCGGTGACCAGGATGTCCCCGTCGCTCACGCGGTCGGATTCCTCCGGGCTCGAGAGCCGCACGACGCGACCCGCCGCGATCGCCGAGCCCACGCTTATGCCGGTCAGTATCCGTGCGCCGTCCTCGGTTCGGCGGTAGACCTTTAGCGTGGCCGTGGCCGCGCGGGAGTGGACGGTCTCGGGACGCGCCTGAACGATGAATAGCTTCCCCGACTCGCCGTCCTTCGCCCACTCGATGTCCATCGGCCGGGCGTAGTGCTCCTCGATCGCGCACGCCCAGCGGGCGAGCTGGAGGATCTCGTCGTCGTCCAGGACGAAGGCGTTCCGCTCCGCGACCGTGGTCTCGATCGTCACCATCGGCCCCTCGGTGAGGCGCGCGTAGACCATCTTCTTGGCCTTCTCCCCGCGGGTCTTCTCGATGATCGGCATGCAACGCGGCTGCTTGAGCATGGGTTTGAACACGGTGTACTGATCGGGGATGACCGCGCCCGCGACGACCAGCTCGCCGATCCCCCAGGAGGCGTTGATCAGGACCGAGTCGGGAAACCCGCTCTCGGTGTCGAGCGTGAACATGACGCCCGACCCGGCCTTGTCCGAGCGGACCATCTTCTGGACCCCGATCGACAGCGCCACCTCGAGCTGGTCGAACCCGCGCTTCTCGCGGTACGCCAGCGCGCGGTCGGTGAACAGGGACGCGTAGCAGTTGCGGCAGGCGTCGAGGAGGGCGTCATCGCCCTGGATGTTCAGAAAGGTGTCGAGCTGACCGGCGAAACTGGCCTCCGGGAGGTCCTCGGCCACGGCGCTGGAGCGCACCGCGACGTCGACGGCCTCGACGTCGTAGTCGGCGGACAGCCTGCGGTAGGCGGCGCGGATGTCGTCGGCCAGGTCGGTGGGGAAATCAGCCTCGCGGAACAGCGACCGGATCGCCTTCCCGGCGGCGTCGATGCCCTTGCCGTACTCCTCGAGGTGGGCCCGGATCTCGGCGTCGATCTCGTTGTGCCGGACCAGGCGCCAGTAGGCGTCGGTGGTGATCGCGAAGCCCCGCGGAACCCGGATCCCGGCGTCCTGGAGGGTGGCGATCATCTCGCCCAGCGAGGCGTTCTTCCCTCCCACCGCCGCGATGTCCCCGGCCGAGAAGTCCTCGAACCAGCGTATGTGGCCGTTTCCGCCAGCCGGCATGGCGCCCTTTCCGTTGGATTTCCCTTCGCGGGGGCAGAAACTATGCAACAAAAGGGCCGAAATCCCGTAAAAAAGGGTGCCGGGGGTGCATCTGTACCCAGACCTACTACAATCTCGGGGAATTCTCTATCTTTATGGTTTCCATGACTACCAGTGCGCGCCCCTGTGACGTCCTCCTCGTCGAGGACAACCCGTCCGACGTCTACCTCACCCAGGTGGCGTTCCGGCGGAGCAACGCCGAGACCCAGATCCACGTCGTCGAGGACGGGATCCAGGCGATGGCGTTCCTGCGCCGGCAAGCACCCTACGCGTCCTCTCCGCGGCCCGATCTGGTGCTGCTGGACCTCAACCTGCCCCGCAAGCACGGCCACAAGGTCCTCAGGGAGATCAAGGAAGATCCCGAGCTCAGGGGGATACCGGTGATCATCCTGACGACGTCCACCGCCGAGGCGGACATCAATCTCTGCTACGAGGACCATGCCAACTGCTACATCGCCAAGCCCGTCGATTTCGACCAGTTCGAGAGGGTCGTCCGCGAGATCGAAACGTTCTGGTTCCAGTGCGTGAAGCTGCCGCGGCATGATTGACGCCGGGCGCGCGGGGCGGGTCGCCTCGCGGCCTGAAACGGAACGCGGCATCCGGATCGCGCTGATCCAGCAGCACGCGGGCCCGCACAAGGAAGAAAACGTCGCCCGCGGGCTGGAGGCGACGCGGCAAGCCGCCGCAGCGGGCGCCCGCCTGGTGGGATTCGCCGAGCTGGCGTTCGAGCCTTTCTATCCGCAGCGGCCGGCGCGCGGCGACGTGGCCGCCCTCGCCGAGGAGATCCCGGGTCCCACCACGGAAGCCTTCATGGCGGTGGCGGAAGAGCTCGGAGTGGTCGTCGTGCTCAACCTCTTCGAGCGCGAGGGCGAGCGCACCTACGACACCTCTCCGGTCATCGACTACGACGGCTCGCTGCTCGGCCGCACACGCATGGTCCACATCACCGATTACGACCGGTTCCACGAACGGGGCTACTACGCACCTGGCGACGGGGGCGCTCCGGCATACGAGACGGCGGCCGGGCGCATCGGCGTGGCGATCTGCTACGACCGCCACTATCCGGAGTACATGCGCGCTCTGGCGCTCGCGGGCGCGGAGCTCGTCGTCGTCCCGCAGGCCGGGACGGAGGGCGAGTGGCCGGACGGCCTGTACGAGGCCGAGATGCGGGTGGCGGCGTTCCAGAACGGCTACTGGGTCGCGCTCTGCAACCGGGTGGGCGCAGAGGAGCGCCTCGCGTTCGCGGGCGAGTCCTTCGTCTGTGCACCCGATGGCTCGGTGGTCGCGCGAGCCCCCCGCGGCGAGGATCACGTCCTCGACGCCGACGTCGACCTGGCGGCCTGCGGGGAGAGCCACGCGCGGCGGCTGTTCCTTCGGGACCGGCGGCCCGAGCTGTACTCCCACTGGCTCGCGCAGGGAGGTTAGCATGCTTGCCGACCATTCCATCGCGATCATCGGCGCCGGCAACATCGGCCGCGCGCTCATCGGCGGGCTCCTGCGCGGTCACGACGTCGATCCCTCGCGGATCCACGCCACCCGGCGGAACGTCGACCCCCTGCGCGAGCAGTTTCCCGACATCCGGATCGGCAGCGACAACGCCGCGGCCGTGGCGGACGCCACGATCGTCGTCCTGGCGGTCAAGCCGCAGAATGCGGGAACGGTGCTGGCCGAGATTCGCGGCCACGTTCCCGACACCGCGATGGTCGTTTCCGTCCTGGCCGGCATTACGACCGAGTTCCTGCACAAGGCGCTCGCGCAGGACCTGGCGATCGTCCGGGCCATGCCCAATACCCCGATGATCGTCGATCAGGGCGCATCCGCGATCGCCGGCGGCCGTTTCGCGACGCCCCACCACCTGGACCTCGCGCGGACGATCTTCGAGGCGGTGGGGAAGGTCGAGGAGGTCCCGGAGAACCTGATGGACGCGGTGACGGGTCTGTCGGGAAGCGGGCCGGCCTACGTCTACATGTTCGTCGAGGCGCTCACCGACGCGGGCGTCAAGCAGGGGATCCCGAGGCCGGTCGCGTTCCGCCTCGCGGCGCAGACGATCTACGGCGCCGCCAAACTGGTCCTTGAATCGGGAAAGCATCCCGCCATCCTGCGGGACGAGGTCACGACTCCCGGCGGCACCGCCATCGCGGCCGTCGCCGAGCTCGAGTCCCACGGCTTGCGCACGATGCTGATCAACGCCGTCGCGACGGCGACGGCGCGGTCGAAAGAGCTGAGCGAGCTGGAGAAGTAGTCGCCGCGGGCGCGCCGCCGCGATGCGAGCACCACGCGACGTGGTTCAGCAGTCGTTTCCGCAGATCAGCCCCGCTCCACTCCTCACCTCGGGCAACGCTTCCAGATCCGGGTCCGCGCTCCCCCAGTTGGCGTACAGCTTCTGGTAGGCGCTCACCGCGCCGGGCATGTCGCCGGCCGCCCCTCGTGCGCGGGCCAGGCCCAACAGGGCCGTCGAGCGGTTGGGCCGTAGCTCGAGCGCCCTCTCGAAGGCCGCCGCCGCCTCGGCCGGCCGGCCGGCGTCGAGCAGCGCCTCGCCCAGGAGCTCGTGGGTCGGGAGCGAGGAGGGCGGGCCGATCGGAGGCGGCAGCGCATCCGATGCGCGCGCCGTCGCTTCCAGCCCGGCGAGCATTCCCGCGTGATCCCCCCGGGCCCCCGCGGCCAATGCTTCCAGCTGCATGGCGGTCACCTCGAGGCTGCCCGTCCCTGGAGCGCCCGCGGGCAGCGCGGTGACAGCCTCGCGGAACACCCTCGCGGCCTCGTCCGCCCCACGCGCCTCCCCCCGCATCGCCGCCCCGGCCCCGCGCTGGTATCTGGCGTTCAGGGTGAAGAACCGCTCCCGCATCGACGCCGCGGGGGACTGCTCTGGCACGGTCGGCGGGTCCCACGCCCCCCAGTCCCCCGTCTCGGCCGCGAGCGCGAACTCGAGCCGCGGCACGACGTAGACCGCGTCCGGATACGAGCTCTCCCTCAGATCCACCCCCGCCAGGACAGCGCGCGCCGAATCGACCAACGCCGCGGCCATGGCATGGCGACCCTGCTGCAGGTACGCGTACTGGAGCCACTGCAGGCTGTGGAAGTCGTGATCCGCGCCGGAGGCCCCGCGCCGCGTCACCCACGCGCGCGACGCCGCCCACGCGCGCTCGTTGGAGGCCGCGGTGTCGTCCCAGAGGCCCACCTGGAGGAAGATGTGGGACGGCATGTGGAGCGCGTGCTCGGCGTCGGGGGCGATCGAGGCGTACGCCCGCGCAGCCTCGAGGCCGCGGGGAGCGAGTTCCGGATCGTCGTACGCGTGGATCAGGTAATGGGCCGCGCCCGGGTGGTCGGGATTCGCGCGGAAGACCCGGTCGGCGAGCGCGATCGCCTCCTCACGGAGCGTCGCCCGCTCCGGCTCCGGGTACGCTCCCTCGGCGAGGGCCATCTGGATCGCCAGCGAGGCGAACGCCGCGGCCTCGGGCGCGGGATCCCTGGCGGCCAATCCCCGGAGCGAGTCGGCGAACGCGCGCGCCCGGGCCGCCGTCTCCCCGTTCGCGAAGAACGCCTCGACCGCGGCGCCGAAGGCCCGCTCGAGCTCCGTGCCGGCCAGGGCCAGACGATCCGCGGGCGACGCGGCCAGGCGGCCGAGCGCTTCGCGGGCCGCGTCCGGGTCGTCCACCCCCCAGAGGAGCTGCGTGTTCGTCAGCGCCTCGCCCCAGAAGGGGAGCGCGAAGGCGGGATCTACCCGCTGCGCTTCCCGGAACGCCTCTGCCGCGTCGGTATACTCGAAGCTGTGCAGGAGTGCGACGCCGCGCAGGAACGACTCCTGCGCAGCCGGCGCGCCGGAGTTGGGGAAGTCGACGCTGCCGAGTCGATGCCCTTCTGCGCCGTGCGCATGGGGCGGCTCCTGGGACAGAAGCGGAGCCGGTCCGGCGACCGCTGAGAGAGCGGCCACTATGAAGACGAGCGGGCGTTTCACGGGTCGAAACTGTAACACAACTGACGGCGGCTTCCAAGCCGTGGGAGCATGCTCCCCGCATGGCAACCGCGAGGCCCACCCGCTCGATCTGGATGCAGAGCGAATCCGGCGCCGAGAGCCGCCCTGGAGCGGGCGAGCGACCGGCTCTCTCCGCCGACCGGACCACCGACGTCTGCGTGATCGGGGCCGGGATCGCCGGGCTTACGACGGCCTACCTGCTCACTCGCGAGGGCCGCTCGGTCACGGTCCTCGATCTCTACCGGATCGGCGGCCAGGAGACCGCGCGAACGACCGCGCACCTGAGCGACGTCCTCGACGAGGGGCTCGCCGAGCTCGAAGAGATGTACGGCGAGGAGCGCGCCCGGCTCGCCATCGCCAGCCACACCGCCGCCATCGCACGCATCGAAGAGATCGTCGAGCGGGAATCGATCGCGTGCGGATTCGAGCGGCTCGACGGCTACCTCTTCGCCGCCCCGGACGCCGGCGAGGACGAGCTCGACAAGACCCTGGACGCCGCCCACCGGCTGGGCTTTCCGGGCGTCCGGCGGCTGTCCCGCACGAGGGGCAAAGGCCTCAGGACCGGCCCCTGCCTGCGGTTCCCGCGCCAGGCCCAGTTCCATCCGCTGCGCTACGTCGAGGGGCTCGCCACCGCGATCGAGCGGGACGGGGGTGAGCTCTTCGGCGGGACGCGCGTGGTCGACGTGGAAGGGCAGGAGGATCGCGTCCGGGTGACGACAGCCGACGGGCGCACGGTCGACGCGGCCGCGGCGGTCTGCGCCACCAACTCCCCGATCACGACGCGGGTGGCGCTCCACACGAAGCAGGCCGCCTATCGATCCTATGCCATAGGCGCCCGGCTTCGGCGGGGCTCCGTGCACCGCTCGCTCTACTGGGATACCGCCGACCCCTACCACTACGTACGGCTCGCGCCCGACCCGTCCGACGACGGCGCCGACATCGTGATCGTGGGCGGAGAGGACCACAAGACGGGCCAGGACGATCATCCCGCCGCGCGCTTCGACCGTCTCGAGGAATGGGCGCGCGGGCGGATCCCGGCGCTGGGTCCGGTAGTGTTCCGCTGGTCGGGCCAGGTCATGGAGCCGGTCGACGGCCTCGCGTTCCTGGGGCGCAGCCCCGGCGAGCGGAACGTCTACGTGGTGACCGGGGACTCCGGTCACGGCATGACCCACGCCACGATCGGAGCGGGGATCGTGGCCGATCTGATCGTGGGACGGGAGAACCCTTGGACGGAGCTCTACGACCCGTCCCGGATCACGTCTCAGGCCACGCCGCGGTTCCTCCGCGAGAATCTGAACGTCGCGGGCCGGTATACCGAGTGGGTCACTCCAGGAGAGGTGGCGGAGCCGGCGGAGATCCCGCCGGGCACGGGCGCCGTCGTTCGGAGAGGCCTGTCGAAGATCGCGGTCTTCCGGAGAGAGGACGGGAGCGTCCACGAGCGCTCCGCGGTCTGCCCGCACCTGGGTTGCATCGTGTCCTGGAACCCGGTGGAGTCGAGCTGGGACTGCCCGTGCCATGGCTCGCGATTCGACCCCGCGGGCGCGGTGCTCCACGGACCCGCCGTGGGAGACCTCTCGCCCGTGGACGAACCCGCGACCGCTGAAGGCTAGAGGTCGCCGAGCTGGGCGCGCCAGGGGGTCGCCGAGCCGAAAGCTCGACGACCCTCGCCAACCTGCTCTAGGACGGAACCG
>JAICQP010000182.1 GCA_025937815.1 Gemmatimonadota bacterium | reverse complement strand
TTCGGGTTCGCGCTGCAGTAGATCGCGGTGTCGCCCGGCGCGAACGCCATGGGCACGGTCAGCGTGTACTGGAGGAAGTCGGGTTCGTTGCGGTCCCACATCCCGTTCTCGTTGCCCGGGGCGTCGGGGTTGGAGTCGTCGCAGTAGTATCCGGAGGACATCGTCAGGAGATGCTCGAGCGTCATGGCTCGCTTCCGGGGCTCGAGGTCCGCCGGAAACGCGCCGCCGTTCATGACCTGGTAGACGGGCGTCGAGACCTCGAGCGGCGCGCCGGCCTGCATCGCGGCGCCGACGAGCGTGGCGGTCACGCTCTTGGCCGCCGAGCGCGTGTCGTGGAGGCGGTCCCGGTGCTCGCCGTGGAAGTACTCCTCGAGCACGAGCTTCCCGTGCCGGGCGATCAGGAGGCCGTGGATCAGCGGGACTCCGACAGAATCCATCGGCATGTCGAGAAGGACCTGTACGAATCGCTCGGCGGCGTCGCGGTCGATGCCGGCCTCCTCGAGGTTACCGGTCGGCCAGCCATCGTGGCGCGCCAGCGGCCGCCGGTAGGCGGAGCGAGTCGGATCCAGGCCGCGCGGGTAGAAGTCGCTGTGTTCATCTTCGCGATGGAAGTCGTACGTGCCGCCGCGCATCGGGAATGCGAGGCTCAGGACGTCGCTCTCCGCGTCGTACGACCCGCGGACGATCTCCTGCTCCTCGGTCTCCCCCCGACGCCGGCCCACGAGCTTCACGACGTCGCCCTCGCGAACCAGGCGCTCGACGCCGAGCAAGGCGCCGAAGTCGCGCTCGGGGTTGCGCAGGAGCGCGCCCAACGAGCCGTCTGGCCGTTCCTCCACGAGGAGGTAGAACGTGAACGTGTCCTCGAACGGCACCACTTCGCCGCCCCAGCGGTCGGGACCCTCGGGTGTCAGGACCACTGGCGACGCGCGTCCGCCCATGGCCGGCGAGCCGGGCGGGGTCCAGACGCCCCGAATGAAGCCGTCCTGCTCCAGCATTCCGCGAAATGCGCCCTCTCCGCGCGGAAGTTCGAAGGAGAGCTCGTTCCCTTCCGCGCGGACGGGCAGGAGCAGCCCCATCATATCCGCGGTGTACGTCGTCCCTGCGCGCTGGACGATCAATGGACCCCGCGCATCCGGGCCGAACCTGCGCTTCGCCTTCCAGAGGCCCTCCAGCTCGTCGACCTGCGGAATGAGGTTGGATCGGAGGATCGTGTCGGACGGATGGGGTACCGCCATCGCCAGAGCGAACAGGAAGGCAAAAGAGCGAATGCGGGTCACGAAATTCTCCTGTCGTGGGTGAACGCCGCGTTAGCATTTCGAACAGAGGAAGGTCGGCGCCAAGGTTGCTAGTGTGGAAAATCGTGCCAGACCGCGGGGACGAGCGCTGGACGGGTTGGGCCGATCGGTTACGAAGGCGGGACGATCCGCAGATCCGGAAAGGCGCGTCCCAAGATGGACCGCGCCCCTAGGGTTCCGGCAGGTACCGCAGGGGATCCTCGACGCAGAAGTAGGGCGAGTCGGCGACCAGCTGGCGGAGGATCGGCACGTGGCCCGCGCCGAAGACCACGAACATCCGGTCGTCCGCCCCCAGACCCAGTCGGTGTAGGTTCGCGAAGATCCGGATGTTGCGCTCGTACCACGCGGCCAGGAGGTCGGCGCCCGGCGCAGCGTGCTCGTTCGTCACGGGGAGCAGGAACGCGAGGTAGGGTCCGTGCGCGCCGTGGATCGCCTCGGGGGTATTCATCCGGTAGAGCGTCTGCCCGATCGTGCCCTCGGCCAGCCATCCGCTGATCGCCGCCACGGAGGCTTGACCGGCCGCCATGCCCTCGGCCAGATAGTGCGAAAGCGTCGAGTCCGATTGCGCCAGCTCCTGCACCGGACCGAACGGGAAGTCTCCGCTCATGTCGATGGCGTCGATGTTCGGCAGACCCATCCGGCCCGCGAGCCGGAAGGCGATCTGCTGGGACTCGCTCCGCGACAGCTCGTGCCGCCCGGACCGGTAGGCGCGGTACAGCGCCGGATCGGTCGAGTCGCCCCAGTCCGCCTCGATCGCCACCCGCGTCGGCCGGAACGCCGTCAGGCGGTCCACCACATCCGTGATCTCGGACTGCCGCTTCGGCGCGAGCACGTCGTCCGCCACCACGTTGAACACGTCCCTTCCGGGATTCGCCATGTGGTAGCTCCCGAGGAGGAGAACCTCGATCCGCTCGTCGTCGGGGCCGCAGTAGAGTGGCGGAACGGGTCGGAGGAGCGAGTCGTCCTGGGCGTAGCCCGTGGCGGGCAGGGCGAACAGGACGAGCATAAGCGATAGCGCGCGCACAGGAGTCTGCTCCCGGGTCGGCGTACTGTGGGAAGGGTTTTCGATCCCAACGAGCGCCTGGGCGCGAGGGTTTCATCATTGCGCCACCTCACTGCTTCGCTCAGCTTGGCTCGACAAGGGAAGGCGTTCAACCCTCGGCAACCGGCGGCTGTTTGATCATGGTGGCGTCCCGGAGGACGGTGAGAATGACACGCGGCACTGCCTGCATCCTGTTGCTCCTCATCGGTGCGACCGGCTGTGACGACGCGCCTGCCACCGCCCCGCCGGTGGCTGAACCGTTGAATCGCCACGAGGCCCTGGTGGTCATTGTCGTCACGGACTCCGAAGGTGACACGGTACCGTGGTCTCGCGTCGTCGTCGCGGAGGCCTGCCTTGTCGAGAACGAGTCGAAATGTCCGACGGTTCGGACCCGTGGGTCGAACTATGGAGACGGGGAGCTCCTGGCATGGTTCGAGTCGGAGCTGGAAGGCCCCCGGGAAGTCCGGATGGAGCTCACGGTCCTTCCGCCCCTCGGCAAGGGATACGTGCTCGGTAGCGCGACGATCGAGGGCCTGATCGTGCATTTCGATCCTCCTCCCGCAGCGGAGCCAACTCGCGCCCAGGTCGTTCTGCCGCCGAACATGGTCGATTCACGCCAGCCGGTTCGCGTGCACGAGAGCGACCATGTGCGTAGTAGACTTCGGGCCGATGCGGAGAGGTTCTACCTGTCGGAGCGGGTTAATGGGACTGCGGCGATCGATCCCGTCACCGGCGACTGGCTGTGGATCGGCGGAGGCTGGACGCCCGACGAAGGTGCGGGACCTGAATACGCCCTTCTCGGGGACCGCGTCGTGATCGCGGGCCCGGTCATTCCCGGTCCCTCGTTCGCCGGTCTCATCGCCGTGAAGGCTTCCGACGGGGAGTTGATGTGGATTCGGGAGGCAGTTCCCCACCAGACCGTCGCCGTTTCGCCGCCGGATGGACTCTATGCGGTGGAGGATGGAATCGTGATGGCTTTCGATCCGCATAGCGGCGGGACGCGCTGGTCTCGGGATCTCATTGGGAAGGGGCAAGCCGACCTCGCAGCGAGCGCGGAGCTCGTCTGTACCGAGATGCTGGCCTTCGTCGAGTGCTGGGACGCGGTTACGGGAGACCGGGCCTGGACGCGGAATACGGAGGTAGGCTCCTGGCTCGCGATCGCAGGCAATGTGGTGATCCTGGGATCGCAGGCAGGGTGGACGGCCATGGATGCGACGAACGGGGACATCGTATGGGAGGCGGCGATCGACCCTGGGCCTCCACCGATACTCTCCCCGGACTCAGGGCAGGCATTCGCTTGCGCGGGCATTGCCTGCTTCTCGATCCGTGTCGACAACGGCGCACTCCTCTGGCGCACGGGACTCCAGAAGAGCGTCGGCAGACCGGTGACCGATGGAGGGTCTCTGTTCGTCAGGGTAGGCGAGGGATCCGCCTCCAGCATCCATGTCCTCGATACGGCCTCCGGCGCGATACGCGAGCGGATCCTGCCGGACCCGTTCGACCACGGCTTCTGCGGGGATCCTGCCGTGACAGCGGACTATCTCGCGATCCTCGGCTGCGGAAGCTTTTACACGTTCCTGCGGATTGATTGAGAGGTAGAACCCTCGCCACTCGAGTGGTTACCGCGGCCGGACGCTCTATTTCATCGGAGAGGGGAAGCGCTCGGCCACGGCGGCGACCAACGCGAGCCGCGCGGGGTCGCGGCCGTCGGCCTCGAGGCGGACGAAGCCGCTTCCGGGCGAACCGCGGTAGCTCTTGACCCACGCCGCCGCGTGGCCGTTCTCGTCGAGCGCCAGCACCTCGACGCCCGCCGTATCCGCGGCCCATCGGGAGAGCCAGCCGTCCTCGAGTCCCCAGCGCCGGCCCGCATCCGTGACGGTCGCGCCGTACGCGTCGAAGAAGGCGGGGGAGTGGTCGACCTCGAGGAGCCGCCGCGTCGCCGGGCGGTCGATCGTCGAGTACGCGCGCCCGCCGGGGCCGGGGGGCCAGATGAGCGGAGGTAGCCCCAGCCACACGACTTTCCCGCCTGCGTCGAGGTAGCGGCGGAGCGGCGCCGCCACGCTCATCTCGGGCGGCAGCGCGCCGACACCCTCCGGCAGCTGGTCCTGCGCGAAGACCACCACCGAGGGGGTGCGATCCGCCGTGTGAGCGGCCAGGAACGCCGCCAGCGAGTCCACGCCGAGGACCCGGTAGCCGCGCGCGGCGAAGAAGTCGCGCACGGTCTCCGACGCGGCGACGCCGTTGAGCTCCTCCGT
>JAICQP010000061.1 GCA_025937815.1 Gemmatimonadota bacterium | reverse complement strand
TCCGGCCTGCTCGTTGGTGGGCTCTTGCCCGAACACCAGCCTGGTCGCCACCGGGGCCACGCCGGTGAACGTGACCGTGGCGTTGTCGGAGATCGTCGCGCCCCCTACCGTGCCGGTGATGGTCGCGGTGCTGGTCACAGTGGACGAGGGAGCCGTAAGGATTGCCGTGTACGTCCCGTCCCCATTGTTGGTGACCGCTCCCAGATTCCCCGCGGTGGTGTTCAGCGCCACCAGCGCTCCACCGGACGTCAGATTATTGCCGAGCGCGTCGCGCAGCTGGACCGTGATCGTCGATGTGCTCGTGCCGTTGGCCGGTATCGAGGTTGGCGCCGCTGTGATCTGGGAGGTCGCGGGAGACGCCGGTCCCGGGGTGATGGAGAACGCCGCGCTCGTAGCGCCCGTCAATCCGGTCGCGCTGGCGGCCAGGGTGTACCCGTTCCCGGTCCGGTTGATGGAGAGGTTGCCGAAGGTTGCGACCCCGTTGACGGCCGCGACCGTGGTCGTGCCCGAGAGCGTCCCGCCACCGGGATTCGAAGAGATAGCGATCGTCACGTTTCCGGTGAACGCCGTGATCGTGGTACCGCCGTTGTCGACGGCTCGGACTGTGATGGCCGGGGAGATCGACGCGCCCGCCTGCTCGTTCGTCGGCTGCTGGACGAACTCGAGACGGGTGGCGACCGCCGTGAACGTGACGACAGCCGTGTCGTTGATCGCCGAGCCGTTCACGGTGCCGCTCACCGTGGCGCTCACGGTTGTAGACGGGGAGGTAAGCGTCGCCGTGTAGGTGCCGTTGTCGTTGTCTGTGACCCCGCTCAGCGTCCCGGCGGTCGTCGAGAGGGCAACCGTGGCTCCGCCCGTCGTCAGCGGCGTATCGGATGCGTCGCGCAGCTCGACGGTGATCGTGGACGTGCTCGTGCCGTTCGCCGGAATCGAGGTCGGCGACGCCGTGATCTGCGACGTGGTGCCCGATGGCGGCCCCGGCCCTGTGAACGTGACGATGGCTGTGTCCGTGATCGCCGAGCCGTTCACGGTCCCGCTCACCGTGGCGCTGCCCCCCGTCGACGAGGAAGTGAGCGTCGTCGTGTAGGTGCCGTCCCCATTGTCGTTGACCGCCCCCAGCGTTCCTGCAGACGTGGAGAGCTGGACGTTGTCGCCGCCGGACGTGAGCGGCGTGCCGGACGCGTCGCGCAGCTCGACGGTGATCGTGGACGTGCTGGTGCCATCCGCGGGGATCGAGGTCGGCGACGCCGTGATCTGCGATGTCGCACCCGACGCCGGGCCTGGTCCGGTGAACGTGACGGTGGCGGTGTCCGTGATCGACGAGCCGTTCACCGTTCCGCTGAC
Source organism: Gemmatimonadota bacterium (assembly GCA_025937815.1). Taxonomy (GTDB): domain Bacteria; phylum Gemmatimonadota; class Gemmatimonadetes; order JACCXV01; family JAHWKZ01; genus JAICNR01. The sequence goes on along the minus strand of JAICQP010000061.1, from coordinate 14,768 downwards.
GGTCGCGCTCCCAGGCGTCGAGGCGGACGTCAGGGTGGCGGTGTAGGTGCCGTCGCCGTTGTCGGTGACCGCGCCCAGCGAGCCGGCGGTCGTCGAGAGAGCGACCGAGGCGCCGCCGGACGTGAGCGGTGTGCCGGACGCGTCCCGCAGCTCGACTGTGATCGTGGACGTGCTCGTGCCGTTGGCAGCGATCGAGGTCGGCGAAGCGGTGATCTGGGACGTCGCCCCCGACGCCGGCCCGGGGCCCGTGAAGGTGACAACCGCGGTGTCCGTGATCGCGGCGCCGTTGACCGTTCCGCTCACGGTTGCGCTCCCGGGCGATGATGCCGACGTCAGCGTCGCGGTGTACGTGCCGTCGTCGTTGTCGGTGACTCCCCCCAGGGAACCGGCGGTCGTGGAGAGATCCACGTCGTCGCCGCCCGCGCCGCGCGGGTTTCCTTCGGCATCGAAGACCTCCACCGTGATCTCGGAACCGCTGGCGCCGTTCGCCGCCACCGAGGTCGGGTTCGCGGTGATTATCGTGGTCGACCCCGAGGCGGGACCCACGGTGATGTTGAAGGTGTTGCTCGTGACGCCAGTCAGGCCGCCGGCACTCGCGACCAGAGTGTAACCCGAGCCAGCGCGGTTGATCGACAGGTCATCGAAGGTGGCGCGGCCGAGGACAGCGTTCACCGTGAGGGTGCCGGAGAGGACTCCGCCACCGGGGTTCGCGCCGAGCGCGATCGTCACGGGGCCGAAGAAGGTCGGATCGGGGTTGCCGAGAGGGCCCGGGAACGCCGCCACCGTTACAGTCGCGATATCGGCTCCCGCCTGAGTGGTCGTCGGCTGATCCTCGAACTCCAGATGGTTGGCGGTCTGGGCAACGGCTGACGAGGCCGGAATGACTACGGCGAGGGTGAGCAGGGCAAGGAGATCCCTCAGTAGAGCGTGGATGCGGCGTGAATGGCGCGGGGGGGCCATAAGGGGGGAATAAAACTAACGCGTTCCCTGCTCGCGGGGGAGAGATCGTCGCTGAAATTGCCACGAGCGATGAGCGAAGGTACACTGACACAAGGGCATGGCCGTGCGACGAATCCTTCCGGTCCCCACCTTTGTCCCCGCGCTCGCGGCTTCACTCATCTTGTGGTCGACGTTGCCTGCCACCGCTCAGCCGTCGAATGCCGTCCGGATCTCGAACTGGGAGCTCAATCTCCACGGCGCTACGCTACGGACGGGATTGTTCGACGAGAGCTCGGGAGCGCTCCAGTTCGGCGGCCGGATCTTCCGGAACTTCGGAAGCGGCCTGTCGCTGGGCGCCAACGTGGACTGGGCTCGGTCCAGCGACGTCACCGTGGCTCCGTTCGACGGGCTGAGCGCCTCGCTCCTTCTCTACAGCGCCGAGCTGGGGTACGACATCCGCGTCTCTCCGCGCGCGGTCTTCCATCTCGGAGTCGGTGTGGGGCAGGCGAAGCTCGACCTCGATCGCCCGATTGCCGGCGGAGCCGAGAGCAGCACGGGGCTGCTCGTGCCGGCGGGTGGCGGCATCAAGATCCACAATCGGGCCGTGGATCCCAGCTGGGCGCTCCGATTCGACGCGCGGGACAACGTGATCCTCCTGGAGACACTGTCCGGCGCCGGGGAAACCGAGACCGAGCCCCGGCACAATATCGAAGCGTCTGTCGGACTGTCGTTCCTGTTCGGAAGCGGCGGGGCTCAGGCGGATCGCGTCGAGCCGGATTCTGACAGGGACGGCGTTCCCGACGCGCGCGACCAGTGCCTCAATCGACCCGGCATCGCCGTCGACGCGCGCGGATGTCCGCGCGTAGCCGAGCCCGAGGCGGCTCCGGTGGAGGATGCCGAGCCTGTCGAAGAAGAGCTGCCGGACGAGGATGGCGACGGCGTGGCGGACTTCGAGGACGGCTGTCCCGCGACGGCGCAGGGTGTCGCGGTCGGAGAGGATGGCTGTGCGCTCGAGGCTGGACCCGAGGCCGAGCCGGCCGCGGCCGACTCCGACGGCGACGGCGTCCTCGACCAGACCGACGCCTGCCCCGGCACCCCGTCCGGGATCCCGGTCGACGCACAGGGCTGTCTGGCCAGAATCGAAGCCGAACCCCAGCCCGGCGTGGAAGACGAAGACCGGCCGGCGGCGTTCCCGGTTCCGATCGCTCCCGGGGCTCGCGATGCCGTTCCGGCCGCGCCCGGAGCAGGCGGCGCATGCCTCGACAAGTCGGCGGGTGAGCGCGCGATCGAGTTCGACGGCCGGCGGTTCGAACCTGCGGGATTCCCCCAACCCGTCGATCGGGCGTTCCTGGTGCAGGTGGGATCGTTCGACGGGATCCCGCTGTTCGTGAGCGACACCGCCGAGCCGCCCTTCGGGGACTTCTGGGTTCCCGTCTGCGGGGAGACCGGCATCTACGACCTGTACGTCGAAGCCGGCCAGCTCCCCTAGGCCATGCAACCCGGCCGAGGGCCGGGCTCTTTTCCGCATGATGCTTCCCTCGGACCTCCGGCCTGTCATCCGGTCACTGCGGCGCTGCGCGCCGGCGGCGCTCCTTTCGCTCGCCGCCTGCGCGGACGGGGGACCGACGTCCGTGTTGCCGCCCGGGCCCACGTCCGGCTACGCCGCTTTAGCTATAGGCATCCACCACGGTTGCGGAATTCTCGCCGGGGAGGGCGCCTTCTGCTGGGGACTGAACGTCGCCGGCGAGCTCGGCGACGGAAGCCGGAACACCTCGCTTTCGCCGGTTCGCGTCGCCGGCGGCTCCGACTTCGTCGCGCTGACCCTGGCGGGAGGCCACAGCTGCGCGCTTTCGTCTAACGGCCAGGCGTGGTGCTGGGGCTCGGGCGCCCGCGGCGCGCTGGGGGTCGGCGACACCGCGGATCGCGCCGCCCCGGGCCCGGTCGCGGGCGGCCTGACGTTCCGCGCGCTCGACGCGGGCGGAGCCTTCACGTGCGGGGTCGATAGTTCGGGAGCGGCCTGGTGCTGGGGCGCGAACTCGCAGGGCCAGCTCGGGGACGGTACGCGGACCGACAGCGCGGTCCCGGTCAGGGTCGCGGGAGGCGGGCGGTACGTCGCGATCGCGGCGGGAGCCGCGCACGCGTGCGCGGTCGAATCGAGCGGCGGCGCGCGATGCTGGGGGGCGAACGGCCACGGCGAATTGGGAGACGGAACCACCGAGAACCGCGATGAGCCCGTGGCGGTTCGCGACCGGGATGGGTTCGTCGGCATCGCGGTTGGCGCGTCCCACTCCTGCGCGCTGGCCGCCGCAGGGTCGGTCTGGTGCTGGGGGGAGAACGTGGCCGGGCAGCTCGGCGACGGTCAGCCCGGGCCGGGCCCCCACATCTTCCGCGCCGAGCCGGTTCGCGCCGCCATGCCGGTTCCCGCCGTCCAGATCGACGCCGGCACCGGACATACGTGCGCGCTCGGGACAGAGGGGAGCGCATACTGCTGGGGCTGGAACGTCGACGGCCAGATCGGCGACGGAGAGATCGGCAATCGTTCGATCCCGTCGAAGGTGGCGACCACCGAACGGTTCGTCCGGCTCACCGCCGGCCTGGCCGCCGGATGCGGCATCCGCGAAGACGGCCGCGCCTGGTGCTGGGGTCGAAACGAGGACGGCGAGCTGGGCGACGGCGCAGGAGCGCATCACCAGTTCCCGGCCCCCGTCCAGCTTCCGTAGGCCCCATCACTCCCAGTTCAGGCATTGCAGCTCGGCCCCGTCCCATGAGATCCGTCTGCGTGGCGTGGCGTCCGAAGGTGGCGTATAGCGGCAGGCGGTCGTCTGGACGAGAACCGTTTCGTCGATCAGCGCCTCGAACACGAGATCCTGCCCCGGAGTGGCCCGCCGCTGGATCGTCGTCACGCTGATCCCCTGGACGAGGAACCCCTCCGCCTCGCCGGCGATCCTCAATGTCACCGGGTCGATCGAGATGTTCCGCAGGTCGATGAGGAACCGATGGTCCTCCTCGGCGTCGTCCGACCCGAACGGCCCGAGGTCGCAGGCCGCGATCAGCGCACAGCAGATCGCGAGCGTCCTGCCGGTCGTCCGCACCCGTCCCCGCATGTCCGTCTAGTTACCCGCTTCCGCACCAAAGGCAAGAGGAGCCCGGCGTCGGTCACACTCCGGCGATTCGCCTGCTCCTTTGGGGAAGGCCGCGATTCAACAGGAACGGATTCCACGAAGGGGAGGAGAACCATGTCAGCGATCAGAGCCATAGCCTGTGTGGTGACGGCGGTCGTCTATACCGCTCTCGCCGGGTGCGAAGAAGCACCCCCGCTCGGGGTGACGCTCGACGACGGCGCCGCGTTCCTGGACGGCGGCGAGCCCGGCGCACCGGCGCCGAGCGGGAGCAAGCAGCTCGGGCTGGACGTCTGCGATCCCTCGGCCGGTGGTTTCTCCCCGGCCTCCACTAACCCCTGGTTCCCCATGGGTGTGGGACAGCAGTGGACCCACGAAGGGGAGGAGGAAGGGGTCCCGGTCAGGCTCCTGATCACGGTCGTCGACGAGACCCGGCTCATCGCCGGTGTGACGACCCGCGTGATCGAGGAGCGCGAGTGGGAGGACGACGAGCTGCTGGAGATCTCGTGGAACTACTACGCCCAGGCCGGCGACGGCACGATCTGCTACTTCGGGGAGGACGTGGACATCTACGAAGAGGAAGACGAGATCGTCCACGAGGGCGCCTGGTGCGCGGACGAGTCGCCGAACGCGCCGGGGATCATCATGCCCGCCGATCCGCGGCCGGGGATGAAGTTCCCCATGGAGTCCGCGCCGGGAATCGCCGAGGACGAGGGGAAGATCGTGGGGAGCGGCCCGGTGGCCGTCCCGTTCGGGTCTTTCCCCGAGACGATCCGGCTGCGGGAATCCAACCCGCTGGATGGAGACAGGGGATTCAAGGTGTTCGGCGAGGGAGTCGGCCTGCTGGTCGATGGACCGGTCGAGCTGACCGACTTCGTGGACGGCGCTCCCACTCCAGGTCCGCCGACGATCACCCAGCAGAATTGCGGAAGCTGACCCGCCGCGAGCGGATCGGGGGAGCGCGGGCCAGGCTCCCCCGTTCCATCCCGTGGGACTCACGGAGCGTCGATGTCGACCAGCTGGTTGAGCTCGTCGCCGTCCAGCGAGCCCTCGCTCACGAGTCCCACTCCCGGGCAGTAGACCTTTCGCTCGCGCTCGCCGGGCTCGAGGCGGGTGAAATCTTCGGTGGCGACGCAGCCCTGGAAGTCGCCGAACGGCACCGACGCGGACTGGTTCACGGCCACGACTTCGCCCTCATCCTCCGCTTCGCCGAGGTAGAACTCCTGGTAGTAGCGATCGCCGACCTGCGGGCTGGCCTTCATGATTATTCCCGCCTTCGCTCCGTCCACGCCCGCCTCCCACGAGCCGCCCGACCCCACCGGCTGTCCGTTCTCGAACTCCCGCGAGTCTTCTCCCAGATACCACACGTTCCCGGCGTCGTCCTGCGCGTACCAGTCGAACGTCTCCTCGACCATCTCGCCTTCGACGAACTCCACGTCATGAACGACCGTGGCCGTGATCCCCATGATCTGCCGCGTCTGGTTCGTCACCGTGACGTCGTTGGTCTCGGACTCGCCATCGGATACGCCCTCGAAGTGGAAGGTCGTGCCCGGGACGAGCGGGAAGAGGGGGTTGTCGATGGGTCCCCCGAAATCCGCGGGGTCGAGCATCGGGTCGTAGTCTGGATCGCTGGGCGGTCCCAGGGATCCGGATCCGTTGCAGGCCGCGAGCGCGGCCAGGGCGGCGAGCAGCAGTTCGGTCTTCATGGTCGGACCTCCGGCTGAGGTTGCGGATCCCCGCGGCCCGCTGCCGGGGCGGGGACTCTCCGCAGAAGGGAACCGACCAGACCGCTCCGTCGTGACGGCGGAATGCGGGTCGGGTATGCTGGTCTCATGAGGTCTCTCTCGACATTCGCGGTAGCCGCCGTGCTCGGTGGCCGGCTGCTGGGTGCCGAGATCACCGGCGTCGTCATCGACGAGTCGAGCGGGGAGCCCGTCAGGGGAGCGGTAGTCACGCTGGAGGAATCGGGGCGCTCGGTGGTGACCGGAGCCGACGGCTCCTACGTCATTCCGGACGTGCCGCCCGGTCCTTACCACCTGAGCGTGCGTGTCCTGGGGTTCCAGTCGCGCAGCCTTCACGTCCTCGTTCCGGCCAGCGGATCGCTGCGCGTCGATCTCGTGCTGCGCGCCGATCCGATCGAGGTCGATGCGGTAGTGGTGAGAAGCCGTGTCCCGATTCGCGGATTGGACGTGGACGGCCGCGATCTCGATCCGACGCGGCGGGTGTCGAGTGCAGCGATCCGGAACGATCCATTCCTGGCGGAGCCTGACGTGATCGAGGCCCTGATCGGCGGCAGCGTCTCGGGCTCTCCCGAATCCGGTGGCGGGCTGCACGTTCGCGGCGGCGACGGCGACGAGCTCGGATTCCTGCTGGACGGGATTCCCGTCTTCAGCCCGTACCACAGCGGAGTGCGATCCGGGGCGTGGAACGCGGATGCCGTATCGGGAGTCGAGCTGCGGACAGACCCCACCCTCCCGGTGGATGCCCTGTCCGGCGCGGTGCTCGTGTCGACGATCGATCCGGGGGACAGGCTCCGCTCAGGCGGACACCTGTCGACGTCGCAGATCGGACTCACCATGAATGGGCCGCTCGCGGGCGGGGCCGGATACGTGCTGAGCGGACAGGCAGGATACCCGGGGCTGATCCGTCCGCCGGACGAGCCGTCCTACCTGAACGGGTCCGACCACGACCTGCTGGTGAAGCTGGCGCTCCCGTTGGGAGGCGGCGACCTCCGGCTGCTGGCGTTCGACAATCGGAACGAGGTCCGCGCGTCGAGCCGGCCGAGCGAGATCGGAGACACGCCGCTCGAGCCGGGCGAGCCGAACGTGTACGCATGGCGAGGCCGGTCCCTGGGCCTCGTCTGGAACGGCGGAGCGCGCGGCGGTCTCACGCCGTCGATCCGCGCGTGGCGTGCCGGACAGGAAACGTCGTTCCGGTGGAACGGGGCAGAATCGGGCACCCTTCGCGTGGCCAGCGATCGGGTGCAGCACGGGTTGCGCGCCTCAGTCCAGTGGAAAGGGCTGGAAAGGGCGGTGGTGGTCGGATTGCTGACGACATGGGACGACGCGGCGTACGCGGTAGCCGCGGACTCGACCGACCAGGGGATCGCGGGCGAAGCGGACGAGAAGGCGCTGTTCGCGAGCTACGCCGAATCGATCGGGGAGCGCATCGAGCTGAGCGCGAGCCTTCGCGCGAGCCGGGGCGACGGGGGCAGTCGGCTCCTACCGCACGTCGGAATCCGGGCGCGGATCGCCGAAACGGTTTCGGTCTTCGCCGAGTATTCCCGCACGGCCCAGACCGTGCAGTCTCTGCGAAACGCGGAATCGGTGGTCGGCCGGATCTTTCCGCCCGAGCTCTACGCCGGCGGCCATGGCACCAGCATTCCCGTGGCCGTCGCCCACCACCTCGCGCTGGGGATCGTGGCCCTGCCCAGGGCCGGCATGCGAGTCGAGCTCGAGGCGTACGCGCGCTCCCTCGAGGACCTCGCCATGCTCGATCCCGAAGATGGGCAGCCATTCGCGAGCGCGACGATTCGACCCGGCTCGGGTTCTGTCCAGGGAGGCGCGGCCGGACTCTCGATCGGTTCCGCGCGCTATGCGGTGACGGGGTCCGCCGGCATGGAGCGAGTCGAGCTGCGCGCCGGAGGCGAGCGCTGGACGCCAGGCTACGCCGCCAGTCGGACCGCCCGCCTCGGCGCGATCGCGTTTCCCACGGCAACCCTGTCGATCCGGGTCGGATGGACGGGGCAGTTCGGACGGCGTGGGAGCGACGCCATCGGGCTTCTCGAATGGGAATCCTGCAACTTGCTGGACATGGGTTGCGAGTTCGCTGGCAGCCCTGAGGAACTGGGCGAACTGGGAGCACGCAAGCTACCAGCCTACAACAGGTTGGATGTTTCTGTACGCAAGCACTGGCACTTCGTGCTGGGCCGGCGGGAGGGGAGCGTCGAGGCCTTCGCGACGGGCACCAACCTGCTCGGACGCGCGAACGTCCTCACGTACGTGGTCGATCCCGCCAGCGGCGCGAGCGCCCCCCTCGAGATGCGGCCGCGGGCCCCGCTCGCGATCGGTCTGGGCTGGCGATTCTGATCCGGCCGGTGTGTCCCGCTCTGGGGAGGGCCGCCTCGTCACGGAACCGCCCGCTCGTCTGCTCCTCTATCGAATGTCGAACGCGAGCTTGACCGCGACACTCTTCGAATCCCCGGGGGAACGGAGATCCCGGCCGTACCCGGAGCTCGTCCGCGAGGTTCACGATGCGCACTACGCTTCCATCTTCCGGTATCTGGACCGCCTGTCGGGAGATCCCGACCTCGCCGCGGACATCACCCAGGAGGCGTTCGTGCGTCTCTTCCGGAGGGGTGCCCTTCCGGACAAACCGGATCGCTGGCTCGTGACTGTCGCCCTGAACCTCTTTCGAAACGAGCGCTCGACGATGGGCCGGCGAGCACGATTGGCGGTCCGGCATGCGAGCGAGCTGGGGCCAGCCTCCGGGCCCTCGCCGACGGAACGCCTCGAATCCCGGCGGCTGCAGGCGAAGATCCGGGGGGCCCTCGACCGCCTCTCTCTACGGGAGCGGGAGCTGCTCCTTCTCCGAGCCGAAGGGTACAGCTATCGCGATCTCGCGGTGGTCCTCGGGGTCAAGGAAGCGAGCATCGGGACCCTTCTCGCGCGCGCCAAACGGGCGTTCGAGGGAGCCTACGAGGAGGTCGAGCATGCACCTTGACGCGGAAACCCTCGAGCGCGTCCTGCATGGAGAGCTGGATGAAGCGCGGGATGCCGCCGCGCGCGAGCACCTTTCGAGCTGCCCCATATGTGAGGCGGCGCTGGAGGAGTCCCGGCTTCGGGAGCGCCGTTTGTTCGGGTTGCTCGAGGCGCTGGATCACGAGCCACCCGGCCTCGATTGGGAAGCGGTCGAGGCGCCCGAGGCTGGAAGGAGAGGCGGCTTCCTCGTCGCCGCTTCGATCGCCTTCGTTCTCGCCGCGGGCATCCTCTATGCGCTTCCGGATAGCGCCTTGCGAAGCTGGATCGATCGGACAGGGCGCGAGGCACCAGCGGGGGAGGCCCAGAAAGTGCCTGTCGGCGCTCCATCCGTTTCGGGTCTTTCGATCCAGCCGGCCGCCCCGTTCGAGATCGTGTTCGCCGGGCGCCAGGAGTCGGGGATCATACGAGTGGAGCTCACGGACGCTCCCGAGGTCGAGGTCCGTGTGCTGGGAGCTCCCGTCGATCTGGAGTCGGGTCCCGACCGCGTGACCGTGGCGAATCTGGGGTCGCGATCGAACTACGAGATCCGGTTGCCCGAGGCGGGGCCTCCCGTCACTGTGCGGGTGGGCGGTGTCGCGGTGTTCGCCAAATCGAGGACGGGAGTCCAGACCGCGGCTCCACGCACGGAATCCGGCGAGTACCGTATCGATCTGGCGGGGCGGGGAACCTGAGACCGCTCCCGCTTCCCCTCCCGGGACGGCCGGACGTAGACTAGAGTCACGTTCGCCGTCCGCGGTACATGCTCGAGGGAGGGAATCGGGTCTGCCCACCGCCGTCAACCCCAGGCGATACCTGTTCCATCTCGCCACCGCAGCAGTCCTCTATTTCCTGGCCGGCAAACTGGGCCTGGCGCTGGCCTCGGTCAACGCGAGCGCGAGTCCGTTCTGGGTCCCCAGCGGGATCGCGGTCGCGGCCGCCCTCCTCTTCGGCCTCCGGATCTGGCCGGCCATCGCGCTCGGCGCGTTCCTCGTGAACCTCACGACCACCGGCGCTGTCGCCACTTCGGCCGGGATCGCGATCGGAAACACCCTCGAGGCCGTGATCGGCGCCGAGCTCGTGAATCGGTTCGCCGCGGGCAGCGCCTCGTTCGAGCGGCCGCAGGGGGTCATTCGCTTCGCGGCCCTCATGGTGCCGGCGACCGCGATCAGCGCCAGCGTGGGCTTGTTCAGTCTCTGGGCCGGTGGTCTGGCGGAGTCCTCCCGGATGCTCGTAGTCTGGCTTACCTGGTTTCTCGGAGATCTCGGCGGGGCGCTCATCTTCACGCCCCTGATCGTTCTCTGGTCGCGCAAGGCCGGACGCCGTCCAGTCCCTGGCGGCGCTCTCGAGGGCGTTGCGCTAGCCGTGATTCTCGGCGTCATCGCATGGGTCGTGTTCCACGGCAACATGCCGGCCTCATTCGCCGTCCTGCCTCCGCTGGTCTGGGCGGCCCTGCGTTTCGGTCGCCGCGGCGCCGCGAGCGCGGCCGTGGCGACGTCCCTGATCGCCCTCTTCGGGACGCTCCAGGAGGGTGGCCCCTTCGCGCAGGACTCGATCAACGAGTCGCTCCTGATGCTGCAGCTCTTCGTGACCGTGATCACGCTGACCGCTCTGGTGCTCGCCGCCGGCACCCGCGAGCGCCAGCGCGTGGAGCTCGATCTCATGCGCAGCCGCGGCGAGCTCGAAGAGCAGGTCAGGAAGCGCACCGCATCGCTCGCGGACGCCGTCGAGAAGCTCCAGAAGAGCCGCTCGGTACTCAACGACGCCCAGCAGGTGGCTCACATCGGCAGCTGGGAGTGGGACATCCTGGCGAACAAGGTTGCCTGGTCGGACGAGCTCTACAGGATCTACGGACTGGAGCCGGAAACCGTCGAGATCACGTACGAGTCGTACATCGCGCGCGTCCATCCGGAAGATTGCGAGAGCGTAGCCTCGTCCATTCGCGCGGCGCTGGAGGGGAATGAAGACTTCGAGTTCGAGGAGCGCATCACCCGCCCCGGCGGTGAGGTGCGCGTGCTGCAGAGCAAGGGGTACGTCATTCGCGACGAATCGGGGTTACCGCGGCGCATGATCGGCACGTGCCACGACATCACCGAGCGAAAGCGCGACGAGCTGGAGCTGGAGCGGCGAATGGACGAATTGCATCGGTCGAACCGGGAGCTCTCCATGCTGTCGTATGCGGCGTCCCACGATCTCAAGGAGCCCCTCCGGACGATCGTCAGTAATGTCCAGTTGATCGAGAGTCGCCTGCGCGAGATCAACGAGCCCGAGATCCGCCGCTCGGCGGGCTTCGTGTTCGAAGGAGTCCGCAGGATGAACGAGCTGATCGACGACCTGCTGGAGTACTCCATCGCCGATCGGCCTTCCGCCGGCGAGGTGGAATCGAGCCAGGCGATGGCCGATGCGGTGGATAGACTCAAGTCGGCGATCCAGGAGACCGATGCGCGCATCGACGTCGGCCCCCTGCCACGCGTGGTGGTCGGGCAGGCGCGCCTGGCGGGGCTGTTCCAGAACCTGCTCTCGAACTCGATCAAGTACCGTCACGACGGGCGTGTACCGGAGATCCGGGTCTCCGCCACGCGGGAGGGCTCGATGTGGCGCTTCGACGTCGCCGACAACGGTCGTGGATTCGATCCCGACGACGCCGAGAAGGTGTTCGTCATCTTCGAGCGCCTGAACGCCGATCACGGCGTTCCCGGCACCGGTCTCGGCCTGGCGATCTGCCGCCGCATCGTGGAGGCCCAGGGTGGCCGGATCTGGGCCCAGTCGGAGCCGGGACGCGGCAGCGTGTTCCGGTTCACGCTGCCCGCCGTGTCACCCCAGCCGTCGCAGGAATCCGTCCCGTCGCCGATCTCCGCGTGAGATGATCTGTCCGGGCTGCCAGGCCGAGGCCGTTCCCGGGGCCCGGTTCTGTCCGGCGTGCGGCGCCGCCCTGCCCGTCGCGGCGTCCCGCCAGGACGAGACCCGCCTCGTCACCATTCTGTTCGCGGACATGAGCGGCTCGGTCGCCACCACGGCCGAGCTGGATCCCGAAGCGGCTCTCGAGCGGGTCAGCGAGGCGCTGGAGGTCATGTCGAGCGCGGTGGCGCGGCACGGCGGGCGGATCGACCGCTACCTGGGCGACGGCGTTCTCGCGCTCTTCGGAGCTCCCCGAGCGAGCGAGGACGATCCGGTGCGCGCGATTCGGGCAGCCCTCGAGATGCGGGACGAGGCCCGCGCCCGGGGCTTCGAGATCACGGCGGGGATCAACACCGGAGATGCATACGTGGGCCGGGTAGGGTCGGACGTCCACCGGGAGCTGACCGCGATGGGCCCCGCCGTCAACCTGGCGGCGCGGCTCCAGGGGCGCTGCGAGCCCGGCGAGGTGCTGGTGGGGGAGAGAACGTGGCGAGTTGCGCGGCGGGCGTTCGACTTCGAGGCCCGTGAGACCCGCATCAAGGGCCTGGCCGAGCCCGTGGCGGCATGGGTCGCGCTCCGGCAGAGGCCGCGTCCGGAGATCGCGCGCGGGGTAGAAGGCCTGCGCGCGGCGTTGATCGGCCGCGACGAAGAGATCGCCAGGCTCTCCGACTCTCTCGCGAAAGCGCGCGCCGGCGTCGGTCAGGCCGTGGCGGTGATCGGCGAGGCCGGCGTCGGCAAGTCGCGGCTCCTCGCCGAGTCTCGGCGGATCGCGCTCGGGTCGGACGGCAATGGAGGTTTCCTGTGGCTCGAGGGCCGCTGTCTCGAGTCGAGCGCCGCGACGAGCTATGCCCCGATCGTGGATCTCCTCAGGGAGCGCTTCCCGTCGGGCGCCGGGGTCGCTGCCCGGGTGGAAGCCGTGGCCGAGGAGATATCGGGGCTGGCCGGCGAAACGCTCCCCTCCGAACGGATCGACGAGATTCTCGTGCCGCTCCTGAACCTCCTGTCGATTCCCGATCCCCGCGCGCTCGACTTCGGCGACCTGCCGCCCCAACAGGTCAAGGCGCGGACCTTCCTCGCGGTCGTCGAATACCTGCGGGCGCTCGCCGCGCGGCACCCCATCGTCGTCGTGCTCGACGACCTCCATTGGGCCGACAGCCTCACGGTGGAGCTGGTGCCCCGACTGGTCGAGGGGCTCGCCGACTCGCGCTCTGTCCTCGTGTGCGTGCAGCGCCCTGTGCAGGAGCATGCATCCCGGCACCTCGTCCCGCTCGTCGAGCGCCATGCCCGGGGTCGATACGCCGAGCTGCGACTGCGGCCGCTCGAGGAAGCAGAGACGCGCCGGCTCGTGCTTTCGCTCCTCGGGGCCGAGGAGTTCCCCGCGACCGCGCTCGGCTCCATCCTCGAGAAAGCCCAGGGGAATCCGCTGTTCGTCGAGGAGGTCCTGCAGTCGCTCCTGGCATCCGAACAGATCGCGATCGGCGAGAAGGGCGTCGCGGTGGCAGATCGGCTCGGAGTCGTTGAGGTCCCCACGACCGTCCAGAGCATCATCCAGTCCCGCGTCGACAGGATCGATGACGAGCCCCGGCGCGCGCTCCAGACGGCGGCGGTGATCGGCAGGGTGTTCCCCAGGAGCCTGCTCGAGAAGATGGTAGGTGCCGAGCTGGACCTCGACCGCGCCCTGTGGCAACTCGAGCAGCACGATCTGGTGTACCTAGGTCGGGTCGTTCCGGAGGAAGAGTACTCCTTCAAGCACGTCTTCACGCGGGATACCGTCTACAAGAGCCTCCTCAGGAAGCGCCGCGGCGCGCTGCATCTCGCCGCCGGCCAGGCGATCGAAGCTCTGTACGCGGACCGGTTGGAGGAGCACGTCGAGCGACTCGCATACCACTTCGAACGGACGGACGACGCCGCTCGCGCCGCCACGTACCTGTTCCGCGCGGGCGAGAAGTCGCGCCGCGCGCACCTGAACGAGGAGGCGCTGGAGGCGTTCCACCGGGCGCTCGAGCGCCTGGCTGCGCTGCCGGAGGACGACGGCAGGCGCGACCTCCAGGCTCGGATACGGGAGTCGATCGGCGACGTCCTCGAGCTGCGGGGGAGCCACGACGAGGCGGTCGAGTCGTTCGAGCGGGCGCTCGAGGACCGGTCGGCCGACGAGCGCCTCGCCCGCGGGCGTCTGTTGCGCAAGGCCGGGAATAGCCGTCAGATCCAGCGCCGCCGGGAGGAGGCCCTGGCGCTGTTCGACCGGGCGGTCGACGAGCTCGGCGACCCACCCGCCGAGCCGCGGGCCGAATGGGACGAGGAGCGCGCCGGGGTCGAGCTGGGGCGGATCATGCTTCAGTACTTCACCTCGACGCCGGACGTTCTGGCCGCGCAGATCGAGCGCTCGGGCCCCGTCGTGGAGGCCCGGGGCACGGCGCTTCAGCGGGCGCTCCTGTTCAATTCGAAGGCGCTCCTCGGGCTGAGGCGGGAGCGCTACGTGGCCTCCGCGAAGACCGTGGAGCATGCGCGCGCGGGGTACGACGCGACGTTCGACGTGGAAGCCCGGCTGGAAGTCGCGGACGTCCGGTTCGTGTATGCGTTCAGCCTGCTGTGGGCGGGCCGGCTGGACGAGTCCGAGCACCACCTGCGCGAGCTGCTGGTCGAAGCGGAACGGGTGGGGTACGCGACGATCCAGTCCCGCTGCGTGGCGTACATCGCGCTCATCCACCGCAAGCGTGGGGACGTCGCCGGAACCCGGCGCTGGGCGCATCGCACCCTCGAAGTCGGCGCCCTCAGCGGCATGGCCGAGTACGTGGCGGCCGCCGAGGCGCACCTGGCGTGGGCGGCGTTGCGGGAGGGCGATCTCGCGGATGCTGCGAACCGCGCGCGCAGGGCCTACGAAGAGGGGGAGAAGATGGGAGGCGCGTATCGCGTCCTCGCCTGGATCGTGACGTGGCCCATGCTCGCCGTCAGCCTCCACGCGAAGGATCTGGACCGGGCCATCGAGCTCGCGCGTACGCTCCTGGCCCCGGAGGTCCAGCCCGCCACAGAGCCGGTGCGCGAAGCGCTGGTGGAGGCCGTCGCGGCGGCGGACGCC
>JAICQP010000230.1 GCA_025937815.1 Gemmatimonadota bacterium | reverse complement strand
TGGGAGTTCGGGGGCGAGTACCTGTCGACCGATCACCCCAGCGGGAGAGTGATCAAGTTCCCGAACTCGCTCGTCCTGAGCGAGCCGGTGTTCAGCTACTCCTGGCCGCTGTTCCCCTACATATGGAACGAGCTGAGCTTCCAGGTCGCCTACGAGAGCGATCTGGCGTTCGTGGCCAGCACTCTCAAGGAAGTGGCGGACGAGGCAGTGGGCGAAGACATGCGGGAGCGCGTACGGACCTTCCGCGAGGTGCTGTCCAAGACCCCGGTGGACGAGCTCGAGGTGCGCGAGGAGCCGGCGGTCTTCTTCCGCGCGAGCTCCAACACGTGGGTCGAGGCGACGGTCCGCTACCTCGTGCACCCCAAGGAAGGCGGCCGGGTGAAGACGCGGATCCTGGCGACGGCCCTGGAGCGGCTCAACGCCGAGCCGGATCGCGTCCTGTTCCCGAAGAGCAACATGCGGTGAGCGCGGTTCGTCCTTACTTCACCGGTCCTCTGGTGATGTCGGTATGCTCTGCCAGAACGTCGAACAACTTGGCGCTGATATTGCTGATTCCTGGGCTGGCCTTGAGCGCTGCCACGATCGGGCCATTTAGATACGCCTGCGCAGCGCCTTCGCTGTCAAACCAGTAAATACCGCCCGCCTCTCGTTCCGCCTCGTTCATCAGCCAGACCTTCCAGCGCAGACCCGGCGTATCGGCAATCGGTTGGGCGGCCCCAAGCCACGCGGTTTCCAGCTCGGCCCTCGGGATGCTGAAGTTCAGATTGACTTGTAAGAGCTTTTTAGCCATGTCGTTCCCCTTTTCGATGGGTGCGAGTTCAAGCTCCCTTCTCTTCACGGCGAGCGGCCGCCGCCGGGATCCCCTCCAGGATCCGCCGCGCGGCGTCGATCTCGTCGTCGATCACGGTGTGGCCGAGCCCCGGGTAGATCCGCTCGTCGACCTCTGCGCCCATGGATCGCAGGACGCGCGCGGTCTCGCGGACCCGCTCGACGGGGATGTGGGGGTCTATGTCCGAGCAGCCGAGAAA
This sequence comes from Gemmatimonadota bacterium, assembly GCA_025937815.1. Lineage (GTDB taxonomy): Bacteria > Gemmatimonadota > Gemmatimonadetes > JACCXV01 > JAHWKZ01 > JAICNR01. Next base: position 1,783 of record JAICQP010000230.1, on the reverse strand, counting down.
GACCGGCGTCCCCGACAGTGAGCCTGGGTACTCGCGCGGCGTCCCCGGCGGACCGATCAGCCCGCCGGAAAGGAGCACGAGACCGCCGTAGCGCCGCGCGTTCCGCGCGGCGTACTCGGCCGCCAGGCAGGCGCCCTGGGAGAATCCGGCCAGCGCGACCCGCTCGGGTGGGAGGCCGTCCGCTCCGCAGCGCGCCACGAGCCGGTCGAGGAGATCCAGGGAGGCCGAGAGCCAGGGCTCGTTGGATTCGATGGCGGCCATGAACGAGTGCGGGTACCACGCGCCGCTCTCGGCCTGGGGCGCGAGCCAGGCGATGTCCTCCACCGCGATCGCGGCGGCCAGTCCCAGCATCCCCTCGGCCGACCCGCCTCGGCCGTGGACCAGGATCGCGGCCGCGCGCGCCTCGGATGGATCGCGGCCCGACGTCAGAAGCCTGTCTTGCTGCAAACCCTCTCCTTCCGTTCGCGTCTTCGGCTGCGAGCGGATACTATACCGGCCTCCAATGCGCTGGACCTACCCCGACATCCGGCGAGCCCCGCGCGCTCTCGCCCTCGCCTGCCTGTCGCTGGCGCTGTCCGGTGGCCCGGTCGCGGGGGATGCGAATTCGGCTCCGGGCGATCCGGACTCCGAGCTCGCGCGGGCTCGCTGTCCGGCCGGTCGCCTTCCCGGCGGGCAGGCGGCGGACCTGTGGTGCATGGAGCTTCTCCCGACCGGGAGCGTGGCCGGAGCGCGCGGCGCCGTCTACCTGGCGCCGGGGCGCTCGCCGTTCGGTGTCTCGGTGACCGCAGATGGGACCGCGGTCTATGACCTGGCGATCGCGGTCCAGGGGCTTCCAGATCCCGCATCGCTCGGCTACGAACGCTACGTCGTCTGGGCGGCGGCGCCTCCCCTCGCGCCGGTCGTCCGGTTGGGGGAGATCGACGTCGCGGCGGTTGGCATGGGCGTGGACCCGGTCCCGATCGGCACGGTCGAGCTGGACAAGTTCCTGGTAATCGTAACCGCGGAGGAAGCCGGGACGGCGGGTGGGGGCGAGGACGCCTCGAGCGAGAGATGGCGGGGGCCGATCGTCCTGCGGGGCACCTCGCCGAGCATGCGCCTCCAGCCGCACGAGCTGCCCGCATTTCTCGCGGCGGGGATGGCCTTCCCGCCGTCCCGCGACGACGCGGGGGCCGCGGGACATGCCCACGGCGGAGCGTCGCCGGCGGGCGAGGGCTGGATCGCGCCCCCCATGCACCCCGATGTTCCCATGATCGCCGGGCTCGACCGGCTGCGACCGGACGTCGCGCCCTGGCGACCGGCCGATGACCCCGCGGCGCCACGCGCGCGGGCGCCGGAGATCGTTCCGCTCGCCGACGGCGACACGCTCGCGCTCGTGGCGGGCCGCGTCCAGAAGGCCGTCAAGGGGCGCGACGTGACGTTGTACGCGTTCAACGGCCAGATCCCCGGCCCCATGATCCGCGTTCCCCGCGGGGCCGAGGTCGTGATCGTGTTCGAGAACCGGATCGACCTGCCGATGACCGTGCACTGGCACGGGATCCGACTCGACAACCGGTTCGACGGGGTCCCCGGCGTCACCCAGGAGCCGGTCCCGCCGGGCGGCTCGTTCGTCTACCGGATCCGCTTTCCCGACGGCGGGATCTACTGGTACCACCCGCACGCCCGCGAGGACGCGCTTCAGGACCTGGGCCTCTACGGGAACCTCCTCGTCGATGCGCCCGGCGCGTTCGCGCCCGTTCACCGCGAGGTCGCGCTCGTCCTCGACGACCTGCTCGTGGCCGACGCC
>JAICQP010000228.1 GCA_025937815.1 Gemmatimonadota bacterium | reverse complement strand
TGACGGCGACGGTGGGATAGGCTTTCTCTGTACCCAGCATGGCATCCTCGATCCGAAGGTATCTGCTCTCGTTCCCCGAGCGCGTCGTCCGCTCCGCGCTGGGGCTCGCCGCCGGCGTAGCGCGCGAGATCGGCGCAGTCGCCCTTCCGGCGGGCGTCCGCGGCAGCCAATTGTACCAGAACATGGTGGACGCGACCCTGCGCTACCTGGTGGAGAAGGTGGGCGGGGTGGAGCCCGGTGAGCTCGGCGTGGACATCCCCGACGACTTCGTCGCCCGTCGGGCGGCGGGGAACGCGGTCGAGGTGCTGGGCGTCGTCGCCTTCCGGGCGTCGCCGGTCTGGGTCCTCGCCGCGCTCGCCGACCTCGCCGGTCTCGGCCGGCATCTGATCCCCGAGATCGCGGCGTCCCTCAAGGCGCGGGGACTCCTCGAGGAGTCGGCGGAGTTCACGACCGTCGACCAGATCCTGGACGGCCTCGAGCGGACCTCGGGCCGCCTCGCGTCGACGATCAACGCGCCGCCCCTCGACGTGGCGGCGCTGCGGGAGGAGTGGCGGGCGCTCAAGGAGGACGCGCGCGGCCTGAAGCCCGGCCGCCTCCCCTCCACCGACACGATCCGCGACCTATGGGGCCAGCTCCAGGCGGAGTCCGCACGGCAGGGACGATCGGTCTTCGAGACCTCATCGCTACTCGCGGTGTCCGCGGCGCGCGCCATACCGCGTGGCATGCTCCGACTTGGTGTATCGGCCGGCGTCGGCGGGGCGCGATCCGGGCAGGTCCTGGGCGCCGCGCTCCTCGACGACTACCGGCGGACCCTCGGCGAGCTGCGCGAGGTCGGCTACGCAGCGTACGCCCGCCGCCAACTCTCCCCCTACGTGCGGGCGGCCGTGAACCAGTTCTCCCCGAGCAAGAGCACGCTCACCGAGCGCATCCTGAACCGGGTCGGGTTCGGCGGATCCGCTCCGGATGATGCCGACCGGGTGGTAGCGTACGATCTAGATCGCTTCCTGGAGGCCCAGGAGGGAGTGTATGCACAGGCCCTTGAGGAACTGCGCGCCGGGCAGAAGGTATCCCACTGGATGTGGTTCATCTTCCCGCAGTTCGATGGCCTCGGCATGAGCGAGATGTCCCGCCGCTATGCGATCAAGAGTCTCGACGAGGCCGGTGCGTATCTTCGCCACCCGGTGCTGGGCGCGCGTCTGACTGCGTGCACGGCAGCGGTCAACGACCTGGACGGCCTCACGGCCCGACAGATCTTCGGGACTCCGGACGACAGGAAGTTCCGCTCCTCCATGACGTTGTTCGAGCTCGTCTCCGGTCCCGGATCGCCCTTTGCGTCGGCGTTGGAGAAATACTTCTCGAGGGAACGCGATGCCCGTACGATCGAGCTCGTTCGCCGCGCGGCCGAAGGCGACCGGTAACATGCGGCTCGGCTGGCTTCTGCTCGCGCTCCTTTTCCCGGCCTGCGCGATCCTGCAGCGCCCGGAACCGGAGCCGCCGCCCGACCCGACCGCGCTGACCGCCGAGACCTTCGAGCGGATCCGCGACAACCCGCCCTGGCTCGCGGCGTTCCTGCGCGACATGCCGAAGGGTGGGGACATCCACTCGCACCTGACCGGCGCGATCTACGCCGAGAGCTACATCCGCTGGGCGGTGGACGACGGCCTCTGCCTGGAGCGCGCGTCGCTCGCGCTCGTGGCGCCTCCCTGCGAGCCGACGTCGGCTCGGATCCCGGCGTCGGCGATCCTCGCCAACGCCACGCTCTACGGGAACGTGATCGATGCCTGGTCGCTCCGGAACTGGCACCCCGCGCAGGGCGCGGGCCAGGACCATTTCGCTCAGGCGTTCCTCAAGTTCCGCGCGCGCGACCGGACCGGCGACATGCTGGCCGAGGTCACGAGCCGCGCGGCCGGACAGCGGATCAGCTATCTGGAACTCCTCCTCGGCCCCCGGCTGGACGCGGTGATGGCGCTCGGCCGACAGGTCGACTGGATCGGCGAGGCAGACTCCAGTCGTGCCCGGCTCCTGGCGGCCGGGCTGCGCGACACCCTGGCCCAGGCGGAGCGGATGCTCGATTCCGCCGAGGAGCGGTGGCACGAGATCCAGAACTGCGACACCCCCGACGCGGACGCGGGCTGCGACGTCACCGTCCGCTACCTCTTCCAGATCCTGCGCTCGCGGCCGGCGAACGAGGTGTTCGCCCAGATCCTGGCCGGATTCGAGCTCGCCCGCATGGACCCACGGGTCGTCGGCTTCAATCTCGTACAGCCCGAGGACTCGCCGCTGGCGATGCTCGACTTCTCCCTCCACATGGCGATGATCGACGCCCTCCATCGCCACTATCCGGACGTGCCGATCGCGCTCCACGCCGGTGAGCTGACGGAGGGGCTCGTTCCGCCCGAGGCCCTGCGGTTTCACATCCGCGCCTCGATCGAGGAGGGACACGCCTCCCGGATCAGCCACGGCGTTTCGGTCATGCACGAGGACGACGCCCAGGGTCTCCTCCGCATGATGGCCGAGCGCGAGATCCTGGTCGAGGTGGCGCTCTCGAGCAACGACGCCCTCCTGGGCGTCAGCGGAAATCGCCACCCGCTCCGCGCGTACGTCGCCGCGGGCGTTCCGATCGTGCTCGTGACCGACGACGAAGGCGTCACGCGTACGACATTGACGCGGGAGTTCCAGCGCGCGGTCGAGGAGCACGGCCTCGACTACTGGGCGGTGCGGCGCATCGCGCGAAACTCGCTCGAGCACGCCTTCGTCGAGCAGCCCGAGAAGGAGCGGCTCCTCGCGGAGTTCGACGCGGCGCTGCGGGAGTTCGAGCTGCGCTGGTCGAGTCCGCCGGGTCTCTCCCGATA
>JAICQP010000009.1 GCA_025937815.1 Gemmatimonadota bacterium | reverse complement strand
GCGGACCTCGTTGATGACCCGGTTGGAGATCCGGCCGAGGACTTCGTAGGGGAACGGGAACCAGTCGGCGGTCATGCCGTCCCGCGACGTGACTGCGCGCAGGGCCACCACGCTCTCGTAGGTGCGGGCATCCCCCATGACGCCGACCGCGCGCACCGGCAGCAGCACGGCAAACGCCTGCCAGATGCTGGCGTAGAGCCCTGCGGCGCGGATCTCCTGCAGGTAGATGGCGTCCACCTCGCGCAGGAGGTCGAGCCGCTCGCGGGTCACCTCGCCGAGGACGCGGATCGCCAGGCCGGGACCCGGGAACGGGTGGCGGTCGAGGATCTCCTCCGGCAGGCCCAGCTCGCGTCCCACCTGACGTACCTCGTCCTTGAACAGCTCGCGCAGGGGCTCGACGACCTCCAGCCGCATCTCTTCGGGGAGCCCGCCCACGTTGTGATGCGTCTTGATCGTCGCCGACGGTCCCTTCACCGACAGGGACTCGATCACGTCCGGATAGAGTGTGCCCTGGACCAGGAAATCGATCTCGCCGAGCCGATCCGCGGCCTCCTCGAACACCTCGATGAAGCGGTGTCCGATTCGCCTCCGCTTCTCCTCGGGGTCGACGACCCCCTCGAGGGCGGCCAGGAAGCGGTCGCCCGCATCGGCGATCTCCAGCGGGAAGTGCAGATGCTCGCCGAACGTCCGCTCGACCTGCTCGCGCTCCCCCTTCCGGAGCAAGCCGGTGTCGACGAATATGCAGGTCAGGCGATCCCCCAGCGCGCGATGGACGAGCGCCGCCGCGACCGCGGAGTCGACGCCTCCCGACAGCGCGCACACCGCATGCCCCTCGCCCACGCGCTCCCGCACGGACTCCACCGCGCGATCGATGAACGAAGCCATCGTCCACGTCGGCTCGCAGCCGCACACGTCGAACACGAAGTTGGCCAGCATCTCCTCTCCGCGATCCGTGTGCGCGACCTCCGGATGAAACTGGACCCCGAACCGGCGAGTCTCGGGATTTCCGAAGGCCGCGATCATCCCGTCGGTCGAGACGGCGTAGCGCAGGTAGTGATGCGGCACGGACTGGATCGAGTCGCCGTGGCTCATCCAGACCGAGATCCGCTCCCCCGGCTCGAAGCCCGCGAACGGCCCGATCGGATTCTCGACGACGAGCGGGGCGCGACCGTACTCGCGCCCCTGGCCCTGCCGGACCTCCCCGCCCTCGACCTGCGCCAGCAGCTGCATGCCGTAGCAGATCCCCAGCATCGGCTCGGTGCGGTCGAAGAGCGCGCGCGGCGGATGCGGCGCACCCTCCTCGTGGACGCTCATCGGTCCGCCGCTGAGGACGATTCCCGCGGGCCGCCATTCGCGGATCAGCTCGGGATCGAGGTCGAAGGGATGGATCTCGCAGTAGACGCGCAACTCGCGGATTCGCCGGGCGATCAGCTGGGTGAACTGGCTCCCGAAGTCCAGCACCAGGATCCACTGGCCGGGCTCGCGCTGCGCGGCGATGGCCGCGGTTCGCGGAGCGGCCGCCGTCGATTCAGAACTCATGGAACGTCACCTCGTGGTCCTCGGTGTCGTAGATCGCGAGCGATCCGATGCCTCCCAGCCAGCCGCATGCCTCCCCGGGGTTGACGACCAGCACCTCGCCGATCCTGCGCTCGTCGCGCTCGTGCGTGTGGCCGTAGACGATCAGGTCGTACGCCCTCCCTGCGGCCACGTCGATCACGCCCCGGGGCTCGTGCATGACGAGCGCGCGGCGGTCGCCCAGTCGCGTCTCCCACCACTGCGCTTCGAGCCGGGCGCCGATCTCGGCGAACGCGCGCTGGATCTGAAAGATGTCCCCGTCGTTGTTCCCCGTGATCCCGTGAAGCGGCGCCTGGAGCCTTCCTAGCTCGCGCACGGCGAAGGGCGAGCAGTAATCGCCGACGTGGATGACGATCTCGACCCCGGCCCGGTTCAGGATCGACACCGACTCGCGGATGCGGAGCACATGATCGTGAGTGTCGCCGATCAGGCCGACCCTCAAGCCCGCCCCCGCTCAACAGGTCGTTGGAGCAGGCGGCCGGCGAGGCTCTCGATGTCCGCGCGCTCTTCCTGCCCGCTCGCCAGATCGCGAACCGTGACGACTCCCGCTTCACGCTCGCTGGATCCGATCACTACCGCCACGCGCGCCCCCGACTGGCCGGCGCGCTTGAGCGCCTTGCCCACCGACTGTTCGCGCAGTGACAGATCGACCCGAAGACCCACGGCGCGCAACCGTGCAGCCGCGCGGATCGCGTCCGCCCGATCGTCGGCGGACACGGGAATCACCCACGCGTCGCAGCGCGGCTCGGCTGAAGGCAGCCGCCCGCGCGCCTCGAGGAGCTCCACGAGCACGGCTTCCCCGAGACCGAACCCCACCGCCGGCAGGTCCTCGCCCCCGGCTGCGCGAACGAGGTCGTCGAACCGCCCCCCGCCGCACAGGGCCCGCAGCTCCCCCGCACGGTCGTACATCTCGAACACGATGCCCGTGTAGTACGCCAGACCGCGAACCACCGCGGCGTCGAACTCGCAGAATCCTCCGACGCCGTAGGCGTCGAGGTGCCGGGATAGCTGCTCGAGCCGCTCCGCGTGGGGGGTCAGATCGACCTCGCCGCCGGCCAGCTCCTCGCGCAGGCCATCGAGGTCGCGCCGCCCGACGGCGCGCACGAGCCGCGTCGCGGTATCGGCGGGGACGCCCGCCTTGCGGACCTCGGCCGAGGCGGCTTCGGCGCCTGCGCGCACCAGCTTGTCGAGGCCCGCATACGCCGCCGGGCGCCGCTCGATCGGGACCAAGAGCGCGTCCATCACCGCCTCGAGCAGCCGCCGGTCGGAGTAGCGGACCACGAAGTCCTCCTGGCCGAGGCCGCAGGATCGGAGGACCTCCACGCCGGCCGCCATGATCTCGGCGTCGGCCTCGACACCTTCGACCCCGATGATGTCCAGGTTGAGCTGCCAGAACTCCCGGAAGCGGCCGCGCTGCGGGCGCTCGTAGCGGAACAAACGCGGAATCGAGAACCATTTGATCGGCTTCGGAAGCCCCTGGCTGCGCGCGGCGACCATGCGCGCCAGCGACGGCGTCATCTCCGGCCGCAGCGCAACCTGTCGTCCACCCCGGTCCTCGAATGCATACAGCTGTCCTACGATCTCTTCGCCTGATTTGCGGGTGTATAGCTCGAGAGGCTCGATGACGGGAGCGTCGTACTCCTCGAAGCCGAACCGCAGGGCTGTGTCGCGCCAGCGGTCCTCGACCCAGCGGCGGACCCGCATCTGCTCGGGGTAGTAGTCGCGCATCCCCGGGAGCGCGCTCACGCGCGTCATGCAGCCACGGGCGGCGCAGCCGCGGCGCGCTCGTAGGGCTCCCCCTCGGTCGCGAGGCCGAGCGCCACGAGAGCTTCGCCGACGGTGTGGAACGAGCCGGTGACGAGAACCGCCTCGGCCAGCCCCGCCTCCACGTCTTCCCGGGCGGCCGCCAGGCCCTTGCCCACGCTCTCCGACCACGCGACGCCGGGCCGGCCGGCGAGCGCCGTGTCCGCATCCCGCGCGGACAGGCGCCGGCCGGGGTTCGCGGTGGCGAGCCCGCACAGCCTGCCGCGGGGCGATATCCGCCGCAGCGCGTCCAGCATCTCCTCCCATCGCTTGTCCGCCAGCATGCCCGCGACGAAGGTCCAGCGCTCGACGCCCGTCCCCGGAAGCGCGGCGACGAGGCGGTTGATCGCAGCCGGATTGTGGGCCACGTCGAAGAGGAACGGGACACCGCCGGCCGCGCGCAGCTCCATGCGACCGGGCGGCGCGGCCGCGGCCACGGCCGACCGCGCGGCGCCGGGATCGATCGCCCCTCTCCACCGCTCCCAGGCTCGCAGCGCCAGCGCGACGTCGGCCACGAAGTGCTCGCCCACCAGCGGGAGCGCGAGACCCTCCAAGCGCCCGAGATCGGAATCGTAGTCGAAGATCGTCCACCCCGCTTCCGTGGACCGGATATCCCAGGAGGCTTCCTCCCGCAGCCATCCGATCGGCGAGCCGCGCTCGCGCGCCACCGCGGCGAGCGTGTCGCGCACGACGGGCGGTTCCGCCTCGCCCACAAGCGCGGGCACGCCGGGCTTGAAGATCCCCGCCTTCTCGCGGGCGATGGCCGCGAGGCCGGACCCCAGATGCCGCTCGTGATCGAGCGCGATGTTCGTCACGATCGCCAGTTCCGGCCGCACGACGTTCGTCGCGTCGAGCCGCCCGCCGAGCCCGACCTCCAGCACGGCGACGTCGACCCGGCGCTCCGCGAACCATTCCATGGCCATCAGCGTGCCAGCCTCGAAGAACGTCATCGAGCGCTCCTGGACGAACGACCCCACGCGATTCCACATCGCCACGAAGCCCGGCTTAGAGATCGATTCTCCGTCGATGCGGATACGTTCGCGAAAATCGACCAGGTTGGGTGACGTATAGAGTCCCGCGCGCAGGCCGTGATGGCGCGCGAGCGCCGCCAGACACGCCGCCGTCGTGCCCTTGCCGTTCGTCCCGGCCACGTGCAGAGCGGGCCAAGCGCGCTCGGGATAGCCGGCGGCCGCGCAGTAGTCGGCCACGTTCTCGAGACCCAGCCGCATGCCGAACGTCTCCAGCGCCTGGAGCGCCGACAACGCGGTTCGATACTCGCTCACGGTTCTTCGGGCAACGCCTCCCGCCCCAGCATCCAGCGCAGCGTGCGCGAAACGACCCGCTTCAGGCGCATGCGCGGCACGACGGCATCGACGAAGCCGTGTTCGAGGACGAACTCCGCCGTCTGGAACTCGTCGGGGAGATCCTGACCGATCGTCTGCTTGATGACCCGTGGCCCGGCGAAGCCGATCTGCGCCCTGGGCTCCGCATAGATGACGTCGCCGAGCATGGCGTAGGAGGCGGTCACCCCTCCGGTCGTGGGATCGGTGTTCACCGCCACGAACGGCAGGCCCTGGCGATCCAATGCGGAGAGCAACGTGCTCGTCTTGGCCATCTGCATGAGCGAGAGCACCCCCTCCTGCATCCGGGCCCCGCCGCTCGCCGACACGACGACCAGCGGGATCTCGCGGCTGAGCGCGCGCTCGATCGCGCGCGCCACCTTCTCCCCGACCACCGACCCCATGCTTCCGCCCATGAAGTTGAAGTCCATCACGGCGATCGAGACCTCCACCCCGTCCACGGACCCGATCCCGCAGAGAACCGCGTCGTTGCGGCCGGTGCGCTCCCGGTACTGGTCCAAGCGCTCCCGGTAGGGCCGCGTGTCCACGAACTCGAGCGCGTCCACGCTCTCGAGCTCCGCGTCGAACTCCTCGAACGAGCCCGCGTCGAGGAGGATTTCGAGATAGTCGTCGGCGGCGACGCGAAAGTGATGGCCACACTTCGAGCAGATCCAGGCCCGCTGGGCCAGCTCCTTCCGATACAGGATGTCCCCGCACGAGGGGCATTTCTGCCACAGATCGCCGGGAATTTCCTTCTTTTCGGTGGTCTCGATCTTCTTGCGGTCGCGCTTGAACCACGTCATCGGGGTAAGGCTACCCGGCGGTCGGAAGGCGGTCAACCGCGATCCGGCGCTCTCCGCAGTGAGGGTCAGCCGCTCAGTGGGAGGTCCGCGGCCATGGCGAGCGCGTCCTCGCGCGGGTTGCGGTAGTACGCCGTGCGGCGGCCGACGACGCCGAACCCGAGGCGCCCGTAGAAGCGCTGCGCGCCCTCGTTCGACACCCGCACCTCGAGGTAGAGCCGGCGCGCACCGCGCACGCCAGCTTCGCGCGCGAACGAGCGCACGAGGACGGCGCCGATCCCCTGGTCCCGGTACTCCTCCGACACGGCGAGATCGGCGAGCTCGGCTTCGTCCGCCGCTACCCAGCCGACCGCGTACCCGACGGCGCGGCCATCCGCGCGCGCGGCGACCCAGCCGAAACCCGCCGGATGCGAGATCAGGTCGCGAAACTGGTCCCGCGTCCAGGGTAGGGGGAAGGTCCGGCGCTCGATCTCGCATAGTGCGTCGAGATCGCGCTCCCCCCACGGGCGGAACTCCAGGATCGGCCCCGGCCGGCGGGCGTCAGCGCGCATCGACGGCGGGCCGGGCGTAGACCAGCTCCAGGTCTTCCGGCGAGGCGAGCGCGTACGCGGCGGGGTCGGCCGCGACCAGCGCGCAGGTCGCTGCCGCCACCCCGGCCGGATTGCCGGGATCGTGCGCTACCACCGGCGCTCCGGCGGCCAGCGCTTCGACCGCCTCGGGGCCCGCGTCCAGCGGGCCGGCGAGGAGCGTCCAGCGCCCGCCGCCCACGCGCTGGTAGAGCGCCGCATAGCGGCGGCCGCGGCGCGCGTCCAGAGTAGCGCCGACCCGCTCCGCCGCCGGCGGACCGAAGGCTTCGGCGACGGCGGCCAGCGTAGGGATTCCGTGCAGCGGGATCCGCGCGACGTGCGAGAGCGCGATCGCCATCGCCGCCCCCACGCGGAGCCCGGTGAACGAGCCCGGGCCCGCGGGCACCGCCACGGCATCCATGTCGGCCCAGCCAAGGCCCGCCTCCGCGCGCAGCGCCTCGATCGCGGGAGCCGTCTCGCGAAACGCGGCCCGCCGGTCGAGCGTCCGGCTGCGCGTCTCCTCGCCCACGCGGAGCGCCACCGCCCCGGGAACCGTGGCGGTGTCGATCGCGAGCACGATGCGGGGGCCCGCCCCTTCGATGCCCGCCGCCTTCAGCCCGCCAGCTCCCCGTGCCCCGCGAGGGCCGCGACCGCCGCCTCCCACTCCTCACCCGCGAGCTCGCAGAGGATGCGCCGGGGGCCGGCGTGCCCGGCCTCGGGATCGATGCGCACGCGGGCCCATGGCGCGTCGTACTGGTTTTCGAGGAGCTCGGGCCACTCGACGCACGTCACGCCGCTCGCCTCCAGGATGGCATCGAGATCGAGGGTTTCCAGCTCGGAGGGGTCCCCGAGGCGATACAGGTCCACGTGGGTGAAAGGGCGCTCCCCGGCGTAGCGGAGGATCAGGTTGTAGGTGGGACTCGTGACCGGCTCCCGCACGCCGCACCCCGCGCCCACGCCCTGTGCGAACGTGGTCTTTCCGGCGCCGAGCGGACCCTCGAGAAGGATCAGGGCCCCGTCGGGGGCCGCTCGACCCAGCGCTTCGCCGATCGCCGCGGTCTCGCGAGCGTCGCGCGACCGCGCGCTCCAGCGGACGGTCGCCGGCGCTCCGCTCATGCCTCGTCGAGCCCGATGCGCTGCCTCAAGGTAGTGGCGGCACGGCGGCGAGGGTCGTCGCCGCGCAGCTCGAACAGCTGATCGCGCAGGAGCGCGGCCGCGTGGAAGTCGAGCCGTTCGGCGGCGGCCTTCATCTCCGCCTCCAGGGATCGCGCCAGCTCCTCGCGCTCGATCTCCCCCGCCAGCCCCGCGACCCGCTCCCTTACCGCGCGCACCCGCGTCGACCCACCGCCGCGGGAATCCGCGACCGAGGTGCTCATCATGATCTGCTCCCGGGTCTTGAGCACGGTCCGGGGCTCGATCCCGTGCTTCTCGTTGTGCGCCCTCTGGATCGCGCGCCTGCGATCGGTTTCTTCCATCATGCGGCGCATGGAGTCGGTCACCCGATCGGCGTACAGGATGACGCGCCCGTTCACGTTCCGAGCAGCGCGTCCCGCGGTCTGGATGAGCGACGTCTCGGACCGCAGAAACCCCTCCTTGTCGGCGTCCAGCACGGCGACGAGCGAGACCTCGGGCAGGTCCAGTCCCTCGCGCAGCAGGTTGATCCCCACGAGCACGTCGAACTCGTCGGTGCGGAGGCCGCGCAGGATCTCCATGCGCTCGATGGAGTCGATGTCGGAGTGCATATATCGAACGCGCACGCCGACGTCGTTCAGATACTCTGACAGGTCCTCCGCCATGCGCTTGGTCAAGGTGGTGACGAGCACCTTCTCGCCCACCGCTTCGCGGGCGCGGATCTCCTCCAGCAGATCGTCGACCTGACCGCGGACCGGCCGCACGAACACCTCCGGGTCGAGCAGGCCCGTCGGGCGAATGATCTGCTCCACCACCACGCCGCCGGAGCGCTCCAACTCGTAGTCGGCCGGCGTGGCCGATACGAAGATCGCTCGTCGCGCGAAGCGCTCGAACTCCTCGAAATGCAGCGGCCGGTTGTCCAGAGCCGACGGCAGCCGGTAGCCGTGCTCGACCAAGGTTTCCTTCCGGGAGCGGTCGCCGGCGTACATGCCGCCGATCTGCGGGATCGTGACGTGCGACTCGTCTATGACGAGCAGGAAGTCTTCGGGAAAATAGTCCAGCAGGCAGGCCGGCCGCTCACCCGCTGCGCGCCCCGTGAGATGGCGCGAGTAGTTCTCGATCCCCGCGCAGTAGCCCATCTCCTGCATCATCTCGATATCGAATCGAGTGCGCGTCTCGAGCTTGTGGGCCTCGAGCATGCGGCCCTCGGCGCGCAGGATCGCCAGCCGCTCGTCGAGCTCCGTCCTGATGTCCTTGATCGCGGCTTCGATAGTAGGACGGGTCGTGACGAAGTGCTTGGCGGGATAGATCGCGGCTCGCTCGAGCGTCTGGATCGTGGTGCCGCGCATAGGGTCGAACTTGGCGATACGCTCAACCTCGTCGCCCCACAGCTCGATTCTGACCGCCTGCTCCTCGTAGGCCGGAAAGACCTCGATCACGTCGCCGCGCACCCGGAACTTACCGGCCTCGAATCCGATGTCGTCGCGCCGGTACTGGATCCGCACCAGCTCCTCGAGGATCTGCTCGCGCGGTGCGCGCTGGCCCTTCTCCAGCACGACCATCAGCTCGCGGTACTCGCGCGGACTCCCCAGGCCGTAGATCGCCGACACCGACGCGACCACGATCACGTCCTCGCGCTCGATCAGGGAGGAAGTGGTGCGCAGTCGCAGCCGATCGATGTCCTCGTTGATCGACGCGTCCTTTTCGATGTAGGTGTCCGTGGCCGGGATGTACGCCTCGGGCTGGTAGTAGTCGTAGTACGAGATGAAGTACTCGACCGCGTTGTTGGGAAAGAGCTGCTTGAGCTCGCCGTAGAGCTGGGCAGCGAGCGTCTTGTTGTGGGACATGACCAGCGTGGGCCGGCCGTAGTTCCGGATTACGTGGCCGATTGTGAACGTCTTGCCCGTCCCGGTCGCACCCAGGAGCGTCTGGAACCGGCGGCCGGCGGCCAGCCCCTCGGTCAGCTCCCGGATCGCGGCCGGCTGGTCCCCCAGCGGGGTGAGGTCGGTGACGAGCTCGAATCTGGGCATGAGAGCAAGATACGAACCGCCCGCGACTCGGGCCGCACCGCCCTCCCCCCGCCGAAGATCAATGGCGCCGGTCGCGCCGATCCTCGCGGCGGTCCCACCGATCCTCGCGGCGGTCGCGCCGATCCTCCCGGCGGTCCCACAGGTCCCCGCGGTCGCGCCGATCCTCGATCCGGTCCCAGCGGGGCCCGCGGCCCGTTTCCTGTCCGGCCGCGGTCGTCGCCATGCCGGCGACGAGGGCGGCGCTCAGCAACGCCGTTCGCATGCGCATCGTACGATCTCCTCCCTCAGAGTTGAGCGCGGCGACGTGACCTTCCGCGCGCGCACCCATGGGACGGACGGCGCCCGAGACTCGTTAAGCGGAGGATGCCCTGTGCTGCTGGCTGGCCCGTCTACTGGTCGTAGACTTCGACGCCCGCCGGCGGAGAGAAGCGGAACCGGGAGTCGGGAATCCCCACGCCGGGGTCGAGGGAAGTGAACGTGTAGGACTTCTCGATCCCATCGGGAGTGACGGTGCGCACCCGGCGCAGGAGGCCGGTCTGCCGGCCGACCCACACGTCGACGTGCGTGAATGGGGCGTCCGCCACCCGTGGCACCATCGTCAGGCCGTCGCTGGCCTCGCCCGATATCACCTCGCCTCCCGCCAGCGCGACATCGTACATCGAGCGCAGATCGCGGAGATAGGTGAGCGGGTTCGCGCCTCCGGAACCGTCCGCGGGCTGGCGGATCACCTGGTCGGGCTGGCTCGAGGGCACGTAGATCCAGACCCACGTGCCGTCGTCGACGACGACATCCCCCCGCGGGTAGGTGTATTCGATGCGGTAGCGGCCGGGAGCGCGGTAGTACAGCGTACCGTGCCCGATCTCGGTCTTCTCGAGGACTGGATTGACGACCCGCTGGACGAACCTCGCTTCCAGCGTTCGCAGCGATGCGAGCGCCCGGTCCGCGCGCTCGGCCACGGCTTCCGGATCCTGCGCCGGCGTCGCGGTCGCGGGGAACGCCACGCAAAGCAGCATTGCGAAGACCAGGCGTCGTATGGAGTCGGAACTCGCATGCATGGGAGTAGAGGAGAAAACCCCTCGTCGCGGGAAATGTTCCGGAGCTACCCGCCCACGACGCGCCCGGTCTCGACCCCCAGCTCATGGGAGCCGAAGTACTCGCGCCGCTCCACCTCGAGGATCCCGTCGATCGACTTCATCGCCCCGACCACGCGGTTGAGGTGGTCGAGGTCCTTCACCTCGATTACGAACGTCCCCTCGATGCCCGTCTCGTTGACAGTGAGGTCCGCGCTCTTGATATCGGTGGACGTGCGCGAGACCGCGCCAGCTACGTCGGCGAACAGGCCGCGCCGATCCGTGCCGGTGACGACCAGCCGCACGATGAACGTCTGTGCGTTGGAAGTATCCCAGCGAACCTCGATCTTGCGCTCCGGCTCGTCCGTCAGGTTCAGGATGTTGGGGCAGTCCGTGCGGTGTATGGAAACCCCCCTCCCGCGCGTGATGTAGCCCATGATTTCGTCGCCCGGGATGGGCTGGCAGCACTGGCTGAAGCGCACCATCATGTTGTCCACGCCCTGGATCTTCACGCCCTGCGGGCCGCCCTTGATCTTCTCGACCAGGCGCTCGAACGCGGTCGCGGGCTTGCGCTCCACGGCCTTCTCTTCCGGGAACAGCACGTTCCAGACCTGCGTCAGCGTGAGATCGCCCCGGCCCAGCGCCGCGTGGAGGTCCTTGGCTCCCGCCAGATGGAATGCGGCGGCCGTCTCGTCCAGCCGCTCGTCGTCCGGCCGTCGGACGCGGTTCCGACGGTATTCCTTCTCGAGCAGCTCCTTGCCGAGCGCGAGCGAGCTGGCGTACTCCTCCTCGCGGATCGTGCGCCGCACGAGCTGCCTCGCCTTCGAGGTCTTCACGAAGTGGAGCCAGTCGCGGGACGGGCGTTGGTTCGACTGAGTCAGGATCTCCACCATGTCCCCCGAGCGCAGCTCTTTGTGGAGAGGCACGATGCGCCCGTTCACGCGCGCGCCCGAGCAATGCATTCCCACCTGCGTGTGGACTTGAAAAGCGAAGTCGATGGGAGTAGACCCCGCCGGGAGCTGCACGAGATCGCCCTTTGGGGTGAACACGAAGATCTCGTCCTTGTAGAGGTCGATCTTCAGATACTCCAGAAACTCCTCGGGATCCGTCATGTCCTGCTGCCATTCCAGGATCTGGCGGAACCACGCCAGCTGCTCGTCGATCTCCGTTCCCGCGCTTCCCTCCTTGTACTTCCAGTGGGCCGCGATGCCCACCTCCGCCGTGCGATGCATGTCCCAGGTCCGGATCTGGATCTCGTAGAGGGTCCCGCCCGGGCCGTAGACCGTCGTGTGCAGCGACTGGTACATGTTGGACTTGGGAGTCGCGATGTAGTCCTTGAATCGTTCGTGCACGGGCGTCCACAGCGTGTGGATGATCCCCAGGCCGTGATAGCAGTCCCGTACCGTCTCGGTGAGGACGCGGATCGCCAGCAGGTCGTAGATCTCCTCGTAGGGCTTGTTCCGCGCCTGCATCTTCTTGTGGATCGACCACAGATGCTTGGGCCGGCCGGTGATCTCCGCCGGCACGCCCGCTTCCTTCAGAGCCTCCTCCAGCGGTCGGCCGATGGCCGCGATCATGCGCTCGCGCTCCTTGCGCTTGGCCTGCACCTTCTTCGCCAGATCCCGGTAAGCATCTGCCTCCAGGAACTTGAACGAGAGGTCCTCCAGTTCCCAGCGAATGGTGGCCATACCGAAGCGGTGGGCGAGGGGGGCGTAGATATCGCGGGTCTCGCTGGCGATGCGCTGGCGCTTGTCGTCCGGGAGATACTCCAGCGTGCGCATGTTGTGGAGCCGGTCGGCCAGCTTGATCATGATGATGCGTATGTCGCGCGCCATGGATAGCAGGAGCTTGCGATAGTTCTCGACCTGGCGCTCCTCGCGGGAGCGGAAGCGCAGATGGCCGAGCTTGGTGAGCCCCTCGACCAGTTCCGCGACCTCGCGGCCGAAGGATTCCTCGACCTGCGCCACGCTGACGTGCGTGTCCTCCGCCACGTCGTGGAGCAGCGCGGCGACGATCGTCGTCGTGTCGATCAGGTTCATGTCGACCAGGATGCGGGCGATTTCCGCGGAGTGCGCCATGAACGGATCCCCCGACAGGCGCTTCTGACCAGCGTGCGCCACTTCCCCGAAGGCGTACGCTCTCCCGATCGTCTCGATATCGAGCCGATCCTCGAAAGGTTGGAGGAAACGGAGGAATCGTTTTTTGTCCATGCCTCGCTCTGGCGCCCGGAGACGGGCCCCTGATTTGCTCTAGAATACCTCCCCCGGCCCCGGAACGAAAAGCGCCGACGCCCCCACGAGGAGCGCCGGCGCACATCGGGTTGAACGGCGCGCTATGCCTATTTCAACGAGAACTCGACCAGCTTCTGCCTGTCATTCCACTTCGCGTCGAAGCTCCGCGCCTTGCGCAGCCGCACCCCGCAGGATTCCAGGAACTGCGCCCCGGAGACGTACCTCCGATCGCCTCCCTGCGGCGATTCGCGAAGCTTGTAGGATGCCCGCGTGGGCTTGTTGCGGGGCTTGAGCCCCACCTTGCGCGCCCGCGCATCGAACAGCAACTCGACGTAGTTCGCCTTGTCGAACCACTTCTGATATGCCGCGGCGCTGATCGAGAAGTTTCCGTTCTTGAGCACCCTGATGGTAGACTTGCCAGCCGATCGCCCTCGCTGTGGAACATAGGTTTCGAACGCCAACCGAATACCTCCCTTGAAAACCACCCCAGGATCAGATCTCCATTCAGGAGTCGATGCGCATCCATATACCACTCTCGTTGCGAATGTTCAAATCGACATCTAAAGCAGTCCGGAATCCTTGAAGGAGAAGTAGGAATCCGCGCCGATGATGACGTGATCGTGGAGGGGCACGTCAAGGATACGCCCGGCCTCGCTGATGGCGCGCGTGACCTCGCGATCCTCGCGGCTGGGCGCGGGATCGCCCGACGGATGATTGTGGGCGATTACCAGGCCGGCGGCCGCACACGAGAGCGCCGGCTTGAAGACCTCGCGCGGATGCACGATCGAGGCATTGAGCGACCCCACCGACACCACGACCTCACGGATCAGCTCGTTGCGCGTATTCAGACACAGTGCCAGGAAGCGCTCGCGCTCGCGATCCCGGAGCTCGAGGGCGAGATGCCGCCAGACCGCGCGCGGCGTTGACAGCGCCGGCTGCCGTTCCCGTCTCTCCCGCTGCAGCCTTCGGCCGAGCTCCAGCGCGGCGGCCAGTCGCGCCGCCGTCGCCTCTCCGATCCCTTCCAGGCCCAGCAGGTCGGCGGCTGGTTTTCCGGCCAGCTGGCGGAGACCCGGATAGGCGGCGGTCAGGCGGCGGGCGATCGCGTCCGCCGGAAAGGCCCGATTGCCGCTTCCGACGATGATCGTCAGAAGCTCGACGGTGGAAAGCGCGCCGGCGCCCAAGCGCAACAGCCTCTCTCGCGGCCTGTCCGCGAGGGGCCATTCCTTGATCGAAAGGACGGATCCGCGCACGGCGGATCGAGGGTGCAAGGCGAATGCCGTGGTCCGGTCGCCCGGCCCGCCTCGCGGCAGGGCTACTTGCTCATGCTGTCGAGAAGCTCCTGGTTCGAACGAGTGTGCTTGACCTTGTCGATCAGGAATTCCGCCGCATCGGTCGTCCGCATGTCCGACAGGAAACGGCGCAGCAGCTGCAGTCTGTGGAGATACTCCTCCGGGTACAGCAGCTCTTCCTTCCTGGTCCCGCTCGCGGTCACGTCGATCGCCGGCCAGATTCGCTGGTCGGCCAGCTCCCGCGCCAGCACGATCTCGGCGTTACCCGTGCCTTTGAATTCCTCGAAGATCACCTCGTCGGCGCGGCTTCCCGTATCGATCAGCGCGGTCGCGATGATCGTCAGGCTGCCCCCGCGATCGCCCACCACCTTGCGCGCCGATCCGAAGAAGCGCTTGGGGGCCTCCAGGGCCCCGGCCTCGATGCCGCCCGAGAGGGTACGGCCGCTCGACCGCTCGATCGAGTTGTAGGCGCGCGCGAGGCGTGTGATCGAGTCCAGGACCAGGACCACGTCCTTGCCGCTCTCCACCAGCCGGCGGGCACGCTCGAGCGCCATCTCGGCCACCTGCACGTGACGATCGGGCGGGAAATCGAACGAGGAGGCGACGGTCTCGCCCCGGCCGATCTTCTCGATCATGCGCTGCATCTCCGTGACTTCCTCGGGCCGCTCGTCGACGAGCAGCACGATGAGCTCGGCGTCGGGATAGTTCACGGCCACGCCCGTCATCACGGCCTGGAGCAGCATCGTCTTGCCGGCCTTGGACGGGGCCACGATCAGGGCCCGCTGCCCTTTCCCGAGGGGCACCACGAGATCGAGGATGCGGTTCGTGATCCCCGCCCCGTTCACGCCTCGGGCGTCCTTCTCGTCGAGGATCTCGAGCGTCAGCCGCTCGTCCGGGTGGGTCGCCCGCAGCTGGTCGAACTTGGGCCGCGCACGGGCGTTTTCCGGCGGCTCGCCGTTGACGGCGGTCACCGACTTGAGGGGCGGCAGCTTTCCCCGGCCGGGGGGCGAGCCGACCTCGCCTTCGACCGCGTCTCCCTTCCGCAAGCCGTACTGGTCGATCAGCCGTGCAGGGACGTAGACGTCGTCGTCCCCCGGCAGGTACGCGTTCTCCTTGCGCCGCAGGATCCCGGCGCCGCCCGACAAGCGGTCGAGCACTCCGATCATGTTCGATCTCCTCCGATCGAGAAGTTCATTCTGTTAGGCTCGAGGCGCCGCGAACGAACGTCCGTCAGGCGCCGTGACACTTCTTGTACTTCTTGCCGCTGCCGCACGGGCAGGGGTCATTGCGTCCCACCTTGTCACCCTCCCTGACGAACGTGTCCGGAGCGGCGATCGCGCCGGTACGGGATGCCTCCTGGGCGGTCTGCCGATCCGTAGCGCCCGGCAGCCCTGACGTCGAGGTGGAAGTGCCACCTGGGAGCGCTCCGGCCATGGCCGGGGCGACCCGGTGCAACGCCACCTGCTGGCGCTGGACTCTCTCGCGGCGGCGGCGGTCCTCCGCCGACATGGCCCGCGGGTCGACGATCTGGACCCGGAACAGGAACTGAGAGGCACTGGTTCGCAGATCGTCCATCATCTCGACGAACATCTGGAAGGCCTCGGTCTTGTATTCGAGCAGCGGGTCCTTCTGGCCCCAAGCCCGATACTGGATGCCGCCCTTCAGCTGATCGAGCTCATACAGGTGGTCGCGCCACTTCTCGTCGATCACGCGCAACAGGACCTGGCGCACGACGAGCTGCGCGCGTTCGGGCTCCCACTCCTCCACGCGTCGATCGAACGCGTCCTCCAGCTCCGAGATCACGCGGTCGGCGATGCCGTCCCAGGTCGTGGGCAGCTCCGCGTCCCCTGAGCCCGCCGCGCCATCTCGTGCGAGACGGTCCAGCCAATCGAAAGGGAGCAGATAGGTGCGCATGAGATCCTCTCGCAGCCCAGCCAGATCCCAATCGTGGGCATACGAGTCGGGCGCCATGTACTGCGCGATCTTCTCCTCCGTCGCGTCGCGGACGATCTCTTTGGCTTCCGCGAATACTTCTTCCCTCTCTCCTTCCAGGGCGCGCAGCCGCATGGCGTAGATCACCTCGCGCTGCTTGTTCATCACGTCGTCGTACTCGAGCAGGCGCTTCCGGATCTCGAAGTTGTTGAGCTCGACCTTCTTCTGAGCCCGCTCGATGGACCGCGTAACCAGGGGATGCGTGATCACTTCGCCCTCTTCGGCCCCCAGCCGGTCCATCACGCTGGCGATCCGATCCGAGCTGAACAGGCGCATGAGATCGTCTTCCAGGGACAGGAAGAAGCGCGAGGACCCCGGGTCGCCCTGACGGCCTGAGCGTCCGCGCAGCTGTCGGTCTATCCTGCGAGATTCGTGCCGTTCGGTCCCCACGATGTGCAGGCCCCACGGCATGTCCTCCTTGATCACCCGCTCCAGCTCGCCCCGCCCGACGCCCGGAGGGAGTTCGTCCTCGGCCACTTCCGGCCAGTCCCGCGGCACGACGCCGGGACCGAGCTTTATGTCCGTCCCCCGGCCCGCCATGTTGGTGGCGATCGTGATCGCGCCGGGCTGGCCCGCGCGCGCCACGATCTCGGCCTCGCGCTGGTGGTGCTTCGCGTTCAGCACGTTGTGGGGCAGATTGCGGCGCTTCAGCAGCCGCGAGAGAGTCTCCGAAACCTCCACCGAAACCGTTCCCACCAGCACCGGGCGGCCGCGATTGTGCTCGCGCTCGATCTCGTCGACGATCGCGTTGTACTTCTCGCGGCGGGTCTTGTATACCATGTCCTCGTACTCCTGCCGCCGGATATCGCGGTTCGTCGGAATAACGACGACGTCCATCTTGTAGATCTGCCAGAACTCGCCCTCTTCTGTCTCCGCGGTGCCGGTCATTCCCGCCAGCTTGTCGTACATGCGGTAGTAGTTCTGGATCGTGATCGTTGCCAGCGTCTGGGTTTCCCCTTCGATCTGGACGCCCTCCTTGGCTTCGATCGCCTGGTGCATTCCCTCCGAATAGCGGCGGCCGGGCATGAGCCGGCCCGTGAACTGATCGACGATCAGGACCTTGCCGTCCTGGACCACGTACTCGACGTCCTTCTCGTACAAGGCGTACGCCTTGATCAGCTGGCTGATGTTGTGAATCGTCTCGCTCTTCTCGGCGTACTCCCGCTCCGCCTCCAGCCGCTTGGCGCTCTTCTCCTGCTCCGAGAGGGCGGGGTCGACATCGATCTCGTGCATGAGCTGGGACAGGTCGGGAACCACGAAGAGATCGGGCTGGTTGGGGGCGATCTTCTCGCGTCCGAGATCGGTGAGATGCGCGTCGTGCCCTTTTTCATCCATCGCGAACAGCAGCGCCTCGTCGAGCTCGTGGGCGCGCTTCTCGCGCATGAAATCGGCCTCCACCTTCTGCACGAGCTTCTTGACGCCCTGCTCGTTGAGCACCTTCATCAGCCGGTTGTGCTTGGGCATTCCGCGCCGGGCCTGGAAGAGCTTGATCCCCGCCTCGTAGTCCAAACCCTCCTCGCCATCGTCCTCGAGCGCCTTCTCGGCCTCGGACACCAGCTGGTTGACGATGCGCGTCTGCTCGCGAACGAGCCGTTCGACCAGCGGCTTGAGGTCACCGAACTTGGAGGAGGTGTCGTGATGCGTGGGTCCGGATATGATGAGCGGGGTGCGCGCCTCGTCGATGAGGACCGAGTCCACCTCGTCGATGATCGCGAAGTTGTGACCGCGCTGTACGCGCTGCTCGCGCGCCACGGCCATGTTGTCGCGCAGGTAATCGAAGCCGAACTCGTTGTTGGTGCCGTAGGTGACGTCGCAGGCGTATGCCTCACGCCGCTGTTCGGAGCTCATCTGGTTCTGGATGCAGCCGACCGTCAGGCCGAGCCAGCGCAGGATCTCGCCGACCCATTCCGAGTCGCGTCTCGCCAGATAGTCGTTGACGGTGACGAGGTGGACGCCCTTGCCTTCCAGGGCATTCAGGTAGAGCGGCAGCACCGCCACCAGCGTCTTGCCCTCGCCGGTCGCCATCTCCGCGATCTTGCCTTCGTGCAGGACGATGCCGCCGAAGAGCTGCACGTCGAACGGGACCATGTCCCAGGTGAAGTCCTGGTCGGTCACCTTCCACGAGCGGCCCAGATTGCGGCGGCAAGCTTCCTTCACGACCGCGTAGGCCTCGGGCAGCAGGTCGTCCAGCGCCTCGCCTTCGGCCAGCCGACGGCGAAACTCGTCGCTCTTGGCCTTGAGCTCGTCGTCGGAAAGCGCCTCCAGCTCGGTGGCCAGGGCGTTGATCTCCTCGACGATCGGCCACAGGCGCTTCCGCTCCCGGCCGTGCTTGTCGCCCACGAAGAGCTTGAGGATGGACTGCAGTACCACGATTATCGTTCTCCGAGAAAAATCGTCGGGCGTCGTCGCCGACGAGATGCCGATCCGCTAGCGAATGTCCAGTGCATGGGTCGGGGGGGCGTCAACCGGCAGAGGGAAAACAATCTAACCCCTGGGCGGCGCCTTTTCAATGGACCCCGCGGGCACGGCCTCCCGGTACAGGTCGTGCTCCCGGATGTACGCTTCCACGGCTGGCGGAACCCAGTAGCGGATCGACCGACCGCGAGCCACGCGCCCGCGGATGGCGGTCGATGACACCTCCAGCGACGGCACGTCGATGAGCGTGCAGCGGCCCTCGAACGGCAGGCGCTCCGGAGCCGCCAGGCCGGCGCGGGTCGTCACCACGACACTGGCCAGCTCGGGCAGGGTGTCGGCCTCTCGCCACTGCGCCAGCTCCTCAAGGTTGTCCCCTCCGAGGATCAACGTCCAGTCGGTCTCGGGCTCCCGCTCGCGGAGAGCGCGCAGCGTCTCTACGGTGTACGAGACGCCGCCGCGCTGGATCTCGATCCGGTCCACGGCGAGACCCGGATCTCCCGCGACGGCCAGCTCCGTCATCGCCGCCCGGTGGCGCGGGGCGGCGGATGGCGCGCCCTTGAACGCATGCACGCTCGTCGGGATGAGAATGACTGCGTCGAGGTCCATAGCTTCTCGCACTTCCTGGGCCACGATCAGGTGAGCGATGTGCGGCGGGTTGAACGTCCCGCCCAGGATCCCCTTCCTCACCCCGTCCTCACCCCGGCGCTCAGCGCCCGCTCGTCGGCTCGGGGGCGTCGCCATCGGACGCCGCCTGCGTCGTCCTGCACCGCTCCGGCAGCTCGCCCACCACCTCCCGGGCGGCCTGCGAATCGGGATAGTTCTCCCGCAATCGGGCATACACCTCGGACGCCCGGTCCCCCAGCCCTTGCTGGCACTTCGTCCGCGCCAGCAAGGCATACCCGGCCGGAATCCACGAGGTATCGGTGTACATCGCGATGAGGTCGGTCAGGTAGATCTCGCTGGCGGAGAAGTTCTCGTTGTCGAAGTAGAACTCCGCGTTCAGGAACACCTTCTCGGCGAGCTTGTCGCGGAGCTGCGCCTTCCTCGTCCGCGCCTCTTCCACGAACTCGCTGCGCGGATATTCGACGATGACGCGGTCGTAAGCGTTCACCGCGCGCTCGGTCTCGCGCTGATCGAGCTCGGGTCGCAGGGACATCTGCTGGTACGCGCGGCCGGCCTGGAAGAGAGCTTCCGCTGCGCGCTCGTCCCGCGGATAGTCGCGTTGGTAGTTGAAATACTCCTGCGCCGCCGTGGCCCAATCCTCGACGGCGTAATATCCCTGCGCGGTCATCCAGCGGGCCTCGGGCACGCGAGGGTCCTGCGGATAGTTGAAGGCGAAGGTCTGGAAGTGCGATATCGCCTCGCGGATGTCTCCGTCGGCGAACTCCTGCTGCGCGCGATCGAACTGCTCGTCTGGGGGAAGGACGGTGGTCTCCTGTGTGGAGGCGCAACCCGCGGACCACAGGGCCAGCGTCAGGAGGATGCTCAGGCGCCTCACCGGTCGGCCCCGCCGGCGGTCCGCTCTTCTTCGGCCCGCGCTCGCTCCGCGGAACGCAGGGGCAGGCCGAACTCGAGTTGCTTGTACCGCCGATACGCCTCGAGGCCGGCTCGCGACTGGCCCCCCTGGGTGCGCGACGCTATTCGCCTGTAGGCGTCCATCGCGGCTTCGCGATTCCCGTCCCATTCGTGGATCCGCGCCAGCATGAGCTCGGCATCGTCGAGCTGACTCACTGGCTCACCGTTGCGGATGACGATGTCGATGTACTCCCTCGCTGCGTCGAAGTCCTCGCCCTTGAACGCCCGCTCCGCCATGCGGAACGCACACGTCCCG
Source organism: Gemmatimonadota bacterium (assembly GCA_025937815.1). Classification (GTDB taxonomy): domain Bacteria; phylum Gemmatimonadota; class Gemmatimonadetes; order JACCXV01; family JAHWKZ01; genus JAICNR01. The sequence goes on along the minus strand of JAICQP010000009.1, from coordinate 13,349 downwards.
TAGCGATAGCGCGCGTTGCCGGCCGCAGCGGTGGAATCCGCCTCGAGATACCGCTGGTAGTACTCGAGGGCGGTCGCGCACTGCCGTTTACGCTCGAACGCCTCGCCCAATCGCGCATAGACCTCGGGCGAGGCCTGCCCTCCCGCGCGCGCAAGTCCGAGCAGGTAGGCCTGTATCGCGGCGTCGTAGTCGGGCCGCGCGTAGGCAGCGTCGCCGAGCAGGAAGTACAGCGGCCCGAGGTTGACCGTCGAGTCGCTCTCCACCAGCCACTGGACAGCCTGGACGGCCGCGAACGTATCGCCCGCCGCCCGCCAGCGCTGGGCATGCAGGTTGTATAGCGCGGCCACGCGATCCCGGTACGAGGAATCCTCCTCGAGGAGCTCGGCGAAGTGGCGGCTCGCGTCGCTGAAGCTCTTCGAACGGAGCGCCAGGGCCCCGGCCTTCATGTGCAGGTCTCCGGGAGCCCCGCCGTCTGCTTCCTCGAGCGCCAGCTCGTACTCGACGAGTGCGTCCGCATATGCCCCCTGGGCGCTGTACCGATCCCCCCGCTCCTCGAACTCCCCGATCCGGGGATTGCAGGCCGTCGGGCCCGCGGAGGCGATGGCGGCGATCACCGCCGCGTGTGCGATCCTGGGCGCGCTCATGGCGCGGCCTCGGACCCGCGCCGGGACGCGCGCACGGCGGGGTTCGTTTCGGGATCGTTGTACATCTTGAACTGGCGGTACGTCCGGAACGTTGCCGCGCCGGAGAGGAGCTCGTCGCAGAGAGCCCGCAGGCAACCCGCCAGATCGGCCCGCTGCCGTTCGAGGATGCCCAACCGCTCCGCGCAGACGGTGCGATGGGTCGCGGCGGCGTCTGTGCGCTCGGCCTCTTCCCGCATGTGGTAGATCTTGAGCGCGAGGATCGACAGGCGATCGATGATCGCGCCCGGCGTCTCCGAGTGAAGCCGGCTGTCCGGGCGCGGCCGGACTCCGGCCGCTTCCAGGACGGACGTCATGGCCTCGTCGATCGTTTCTATCAGGTCGTTTCGGTGCTGGTTGAGCCGGTCGATGCGGCGCTTGACGCCGGCGATCACGTCGTCGTTGACGTCCGGCCGCCGAGCCTCGTCTTCCTCGTGCCAAAGCCGCACGTTGGTCAGATGCTCGCGGCCGATCGCCGCTCCCAGCTCCGGCGAAGGCGGGCCTGGAAACCATCCGAGATCCTCCGGCCGCGTCTCCGCGCTGCGAGTGTCGCGATGCCATTCGACGACGTACGCGTCCTGCCACCGGACGAGGTCCGTGACGGGTAGCAGCCGGGGTTCTCCCCGCTCCCCGGGCAGCGCGTTCCGCTCGGCCTCCAACTTCATTGCGCCGACCCCGCTCCTCTGCTCCCGAATACGTGACGCACACGCAGACCCACTTCGGCCGTCCAGAAACTTCCCTCGCGCCCGGGCTCGTGCTCGATGTCGGTCAGGTCGTGGGCGCTGACCCGCAGCGTTCCCTCCACGCCATGGCCGGGCAGCATTCCCCACGCTTCTACCCCCAACCGGCGTTCGCGTTGCACGACCCCGCTGGGAAAGTCGGGATGCCCGGCCTCGATCACGCTCTCGAGGGTCTCCACCCCTCGCTCTCCGTCCCGGCGCGCCATCGCATCGAGGGTCAGGCGCAGGTCGGGCCTCGGCCGCCAGGTGATCCATGCCTGCGCCATGTCGGCGTCGGGGCCCAGCGAGCTCCCGAGGGGAGCTCCGAACTGCGTGTGGTTCGTGTTCAGGCCCCGGTGGAGATACGAGAACACGTCCACGCGAGTGTACTCCAAGCCGGCGCTGAGGGCCGCAAGGCCCAGCGCGTCACCGGCCAGCTCGCCGCCTGCCTTGTACGCCATCTGGTTGCCGATGTTCTCGCGCTTCTCGGCGTCGATGAAGAACTCCTGTACGAAGACGTTCGTCCAGATGCGCGCCCCCGGGACGAGCAGGACGCCCTCCGCATTGATCATGACGTTGACGTCCACCCCACCCGACTCGTCCTCGTCCTCCTGGGTCACGAAAAACGGCATCAGTAGGTTCGCATAGCGCGCGTCCAGCCCGCGGTCCGTGCCGGTCACGAGGGCCGCCTCAGAGATCGCCACCTGGAGGTAGTCGGCGGGCTGCCAGTCCACCCTGTGTAGGTAGAAGATCCGGTCGACATCGCGGCGCTCGTTCGCCGGCGGCGGCAGCGACCCTGGAATCGTCTCTCCACGCTCGTCGAGCGAGCGGTTCTGGTCGTCGCCGCTCAGCCGGCCGATCATTCCCGTGAAGCGCAGCGTCCGGGTGACCAGATCGATGCGCAGCTGATCGATCGGCGGTATCGAATCGCTGACGAACACGCTGGTCGATCCGCCCGCCTGCCCCAACCATAGCTCGTTGCGCCCGGCGGTGACCCGCAGTGGCCCGTAGCCGTACACCGCGTATGCGTCCAGGAGCGCGAACCCGTAGTCCGTGTCCTCGCGCGCCTCGAGCTGCCGGAAGCGCGTGGGATCTCCGGTCACATCCGAGTCGATCGCATAGCGCCACGCGAGCGCGAACCGGTCGCGGTATTGAACCGCGAAATCGTGCTGGAGGACTCCCCTGAGAGCCGGGATCGGCGGATCCCCATCCACCTCCTCGAAGCGCACGCCCAGGAACGAGGGATCGAACGCGGCATCGTCGCGGCTGGCATGCGCGGCCAGCCGCAGGGAGACCTCGTTGTGGATCGCCACCTCGGGCTCGGCCCCCGCGTGCGCGGGGAATGCCCGCTCCAGCAGGGCGAGCGCCGCCTCCGCGCGCCGATCGGGCTCGCCGAGCCCCGCGCTGTCGGCACGCGCGAGCAGAACCAGAAAGTCCGCTTCGCGCCAGGGCCGGTTGCCGAGCCACAGGCCTGCGCCGAGCCGGGGATGACGCAGCAGCAGCTCGTCCGCCAGCTCGTACGCCCAGTGATCGAGCGGCACGACTCTCAGGCTCTGCGCAGTCCCTTCTGCGGGGGCTGCCAGAGCCGCTGCCGTCACTGCGGGCAGCACGAGCCTGCGACACACCCCTCTGACCATCGGACTGTCCCTTGTCGTGTCGTCTGGAAGTGGAAATCGGCTTCGAGGTCGCGGCGAGACGGAGCGGAAAGCTACACGCGGACCGGGGTACGCGGCGACCCGCCCTTTTCAACCGCCTGGCCCTCTGTATATTCGGCCGCGACTCCCTACCTCGACGGAAGAAGCGGACATGCATCGAACGCTCAGCGCGCTGCTCCTCGCGGCCATCGTATTTCCGGCTGCGTTGCGGGGCCAGGACGCGACCGAGTCACCCGAGTCGAAACTCGTTCCCGGCGACGTCATCCGCCTCAGCATCTGGCGTGAGCCGGATCTGACCGGGGAGTTCCTCGTTCAGGAAGACGGGACCGCTGTCCTCCCCAAGGTCGGACCGGTCCACGTCACCGGATATACGCCCTCGGTGCTGAAGACCCACCTGATCGAGGAATATTCCAGGACCCTCCGCAATCCCTCTATCACAGTCATCGTTCTCAGGCGGATCCTGATCAGCGGGGAGGTCGTCAGGGAGGGCGTGTACCCCGTGGATCCGACAATGTCCTTGGTCGAGGCGCTGGCGCTGGCCGGCGGCCCGACACCCACCGCCAAGAGCGATCGCGTCATCCTCATACGCCGCGACAGCGAGATCGAGATCGACATGGACGATCCGCCCGCGGTACGAAGCCTCGGGCTGCAGTCCGGCGATCAGCTCCTCGTGCCCTCCGCCAGCGCGTGGGTCCAGAACTGGAAGCTCCTGGTCGGCATGGTCAGCAGCACGGTCAGCCTGGCGATCCTGTTGACGCGCGACCGCTGACGGGCGCTCTCCGCGCCCAGGATCCTCAGCGTCCGCGGAAGTACTTCCGGATCCGGCTCCAAGCGCCTCTCCGCTGCACGAGGGGATCCACCGACTCCAGCTCCTCGCCGCGCAGCAGGTGCCGCGGATTGCGCTCGAACAGCGCCTCGTCCTGGGCATCGCCGCCCGCCATCCGGAGCTCCTCCCGGGCCTGCGTGATCCACGGACGCCCGCGGGCGTGGTAGTCGCTCGCCGCCAGGTCGACCCACCCCAGCTCGAGCGCGCGCCAGGCCAGTTCACGGGCGTTCGCGCCGTAGCGGCCCACGTAGGAGGCCGCGTTCACCTGTAGGGCGGCCCCGGCGTGTCGCCACTCGTCCCACAACGGCACCGGGTCCCCCTGGTACAGATACCGCTCGACGTGGGCCACCACCGGCCGGTATCCCAGCCCCGTGATGTGCCCGACCGCGTCCTCGGAGCCCGCCGGCAGGTTCAGCCGAGGGAACTCGACCAGGACATACGGACCTCCGTTGAGTCGGACGCGCGGATCGGAGAGCTCCGGCGCCGCCGTGTCGAGGAGGATCTCCCGTCCCAGATGGAAGCTCATGCGCGGCTCGCGGTCGACGCAGGCATCCACGACGCGGAACCACGCCTCCTCGACTTCGCGCTGCTGCGTCTCGAAGAGCTCCGGCCGTGCGATCGTGCTGGCGTCGATGTGCGGGGTCGTCAGCACGTGCCGGATTCCCTCCGCGGCCAGGGCATCCACGCCGCGCACCGCCTCGCCGAGATCGCGCGCGCCGTCGTCCACCCCGGGCACCAGATGGCTGTGGAAGTCGACGAGCCCGGCGGGAACGGCCGCGCCGGCCAGCACCTCCTCGGCGCGTTGGACGGTCTCGGGGCCAGCCTCCGGAGGAGCGGCAACCGGGGCGCTCACGCCGTGACCGCCTCCCCCTTCAGGCGACGCACATCCGCGTCGACCATCATCCGCACGAGCTCCTCGAACTGGACGACGGGCTCCCACCGGAGCTCCTCCCGCGCGCGCGAGTTGTCGGCGGTCAAGTGGTCGACCTCCGCCGGCCGGAACCGCCCCGGATCGACCTCTACGTGGGCCTCCCAGTCCAGGCCCACGTGCTCGAAGGCGACGCGGCATACGTCGCGCACGGAGTGTGGGATGCCGGTACCGATCACGTAGTCGCGCGGCTCGTCGCGCTGCAGCATGCGCCACATGGCGTCCACGTAGTCGCCGGCGAACCCCCAGTCCCGTTCAGCGTCCAGGTTCCCCATCGGCAGCTTGTCCGCCAGGCCGAGCGCGATCCGTGCCGCCCCGTCGGACACGTGGCGGGTTACGAATTCCAGGCCGCGGCGGGGGGATTCGTGGTTGAAGAGGATCCCGCTGACCGCATACATGTCATAGGACTCCCGGTAATTCACGGTGATGAAATGACCGTAGACCTTGGCCACGCCGTACGGGCTGCGGGGGTGGAAGGGCGTCGACTCGTCCTGCGGCGACGTCTTGACCTTGCCGAACATCTCGCTGGAAGACGCCTGGTAGAAGCGGATGGAAGGATCCACCTGACGGATGGACTCCAGGACGCGAGTGACGCCCAGACCCGTGAACTCTCCCGTCAGAATGGGTTGCGCCCAGGATGTCGGCACGAAGGACTGAGCCGCCAGGTTATAGACCTCGGCGGGTCGGGCCGCCTCGATCGCCAGGACCAGTGAGCGCTGATCGAGAAGGTCGGCCTGATGCAGATGCAGCGCTGACTTGATGTGTGAGATGCGGTCGAACTTCTCGGTCGATGCCCGCCGGACGACGCCGTGCACCTCGTAGCCCTTGGTCAGCAGGAGCTCGGCGAGGTACGAGCCGTCCTGACCGGTGATCCCGGTGATCAGCGCGCGCTTCAACCGTACACCTCCTGCATCAGGCGGATGCGGCTGGTCACCATGTCGATGGCTATGTCGTTGTATCCACCTTCGGGGATGATCACGTCGGCGTACCGCTTCGAGGCCTCCACGAATTCCTCGTGCATGGGGCGTACGGTACGCATGTACTGCTCGGCCACGCTCTCCAGCGTCCGCCCTCGTTCCCGGATGTCCCTCGTGATTCGCCTGAGCAACCTGACGTCAGCGGGGGTGTCCACGAAGATCCGGATGTCCAGCACCGCGCGGATCTCCGGCACGTGGAACAGGAGGATGCCTTCCGCGATGATCACTTCCCGCGGCTCTATCGAAAGCGTCTCTCCGGTACGCTCGTGACGCGTGAAGTCGTAGACCGGCTGCTCAATCGGCCGTCCCGCCTTGAGCTCCGTGAGGTGCCGCACGAACAGGTCGTGCTCCACGGAGTCCGGGTGGTCGAAGTTCACTTCGTCCCGGCGGGCCTGCGGAAGGTCCGCCAAGTCGCGGTAGTAGGAATCCATGGTGATGACGGTGATCGAGTCCAGCGCCAGGCGCTTCACGATGTTGCTGGCGACGGTCGTCTTGCCGGACCCGGTGCCACCCGCGATACCCAGGACGAGGCGCGTCACCGGTCCCCGGGCCTGGCGGATACCCGGGACCCCGTCACCACGGGCCTCGCGAACTCGCTTTCCGCGCGCTGACGGAAATACTCGATCGTGCTCGCCAGACCGTCGGCGAGCGAGGTCCGGGGCTCCCAGCCCAGCACCTCGCGGGCCCGATCGATCAGCGGGCGCCGCACCCGGGGGTCGTCCTGAGGCAGTGGACGGGTCTGGATGCCGCTCGACGTGCCCGTCAGCTCCACCACCAGCCGGGCCAGCTCCATTACCGTCATCTCGTCCGGATTCCCGATGTTCATGGGACCGACGAAATCCGACATCAGCAACCGGTAGATCCCATCGATCTCGTCGTCCACGTAGCAGAACGAGCGCGTCTGCGAGCCGTCTCCGTAGACGGTCAGTGATTCGCCCGCCAGCGCCTGCCGGATGAAATTCGAGACCACGCGCCCGTCGTAAGGCCGCATGGCCGGACCGTAGGTGTTGAAGATCCGGACGATGCGGACATCGAGCCCGTGAATGCGGTGGTACGCCATCGTCAACGCCTCGGCGAATCGCTTTGCTTCGTCGTAGACTCCGCGCGGCCCCACCGGATTCACGTTTCCCCAGTACGATTCCGGCTGCGGGTTGACCAGCGGGTCCCCGTAGACCTCCGACGTCGATGCCAGGAAGTACTTGGCGCTCTTCGCCTTGGCGAGGCCGAGGGTCTTGTGGGTGCCGAGGGACCCTACCTTCAGGGTCTGGATCGGAAGCTCCAGATAGTCGATCGGGCTCGCCGGAGAGGCGAAGTGCATGACCACGTCGAGCGGGCCCTCCACGTAGACGAAGTTCGTCACGTCGTGCTGTACGAAGTGGAAGTCGCGGTTCTCGAACAGAGCCGCCAGGTTGGCGGGCCGGCCCGTCACGAAGTTGTCCATGCCGATCACCTCGTGGCCCTCGGCGAGCAGCCTCCGGCAGAGATGGGAGCCCAGGAAGCCCGCTGCACCCGTGACCAGGATCCGCATCAGCCCTGCTCTCCAGCCAGCCCGGCCGCGACCGTCGGGCCGGAGCGCGCCGCGCCGGCCCGCCAGCTCGGGCGCCCTATCGAGAAATACTCGAAGCCCAGCTCGGACATGGTCCGCGGGTCGTACAGGTTACGCCCGTCGAACACCACCGGAGACTTGAGTTCCTTGCGGATCCGTTCGAAGTCCGGGAAGCGGAATTCGTTCCACTCCGTGACCACCACCAGCGCGTCGGCACCGGTCAACGCCTCGTGCGCGCTCCCCGCATAGACTACCCGGTCGCCGAGGACGCGCCTGGCGTTGTCCATGGCTTCGGGATCGAACACGGCGACCTCGGCGCCCGCGCTCAACAGGTCATCGACCACCACCAGCGCGGGAGCCTCGCGGATGTCGTCGGTGCGCGCCTTGAAGGCCACTCCCCAGACGGCGAACCTGCGGCCCGTAAGGTCGTCGCCGAAACGCGTGCGGACCTTCTCCCCCAGCACCCGCTTCTGGGCCTCGTTGACCGCATGAACCGCGCGCATGATCGGGAACTCGTACCCGACCTCGTCGGCCAGTCGCTCCAGTGCCCGCACGTCCTTGGGAAAGCATGAACCACCGAAGCCCGCGCCTGGGAACAGAAACGCGGGACCGATCCGCCTGTCGGAACCGATTCCGATCCGTACCTCGTCGACGTTGGCTCCCACGCGCTCGCACAGATTGGCGATCTCGTTCATGAAAGTGATCCGCGTCGCCAGCATCGCATTGGCGGCGTACTTCGTCATCTCGGCCGATTCGACGTCCATGAAGCAGATGGGATTGCCGGTACGGATGAACGGGGCGTACAGCCTGCGCATGATCTCCCGCGCGCTGTCGCCGTCGCTCCCGACCACGACCCGGTCGGGCTTCATGAAATCCTCGACAGCGGACCCCTCCTTGAGGAATTCCGGATTGGACACGACCTGGAACGCGTGAGGCGAGGATTCGGCCAGCACCTCGCGGACCTTGCGGCCCGTTCCCACCGGGACGGTGCTCTTGTTCACTACGATGCGCGGGCCATCCGCGTGCCGGGCGATCTCGCGCGCCACCGCCAGCACGTGGGTCAAATCAGCCGAGCCGTCCTCGCCTGCCGGCGTGCCCACGGCGACGAACAGAATCTCCGCGGAACTCACCACGTCCCTCGAGTCCACCGTGAACCGCAGGCGCCCCATCTCCAGGTTGCGCTGGAGTATCTCTTCCAGGCCGGGCTCGTAGATCGGGATCCGGCCACGGCCGAGCGCGGCGATCCGCTGCTCGTCCACGTCCCCGATCACGACGTCGTTTCCCATCTCGGCGAAGCAGGTTCCCGTCACGAGACCTACGTAGCCGGCGCCGAAGACTCCCACGCGCATGATGTCAATCCTCTCTGCTTTCGGTTATTCGCTCGATGATTCCGGTGGTCGACTTGCCGGCCACGAGGTCGATCCGCGCCACTGTTCCCCCGTAGGATTCCACAAGGTCGCCACCGACTACTTCCTCGCGCGTGTAATCGGCCCCTTTCGTCAGAACATCGGGCCGGATCGCCTCGATCAGGGAGAGCGGGGTATCTTCATCGAACAGGACCACATAATCGACGCAGCCGAGCGCCGAGAGAATCTCGGAACGCTCCGACTCGTCGAGGATCGGCCTGTCAGGTCCCTTGAGACGCGCGACCGAGGCGTCGGTGTTCAGTCCCACGATCAGGCAATCGCCGAGCGCCCGTGAGGCCTCCAGATACTTGATGTGACCGGCGTGCAGCAGGTCGAAGCAGCCGTTGGTGAAGACGACCGTTTCGCCACGCCGGTGGCGCTCGTCCGCGGCGGCCGCCGCCGTGCCCACGTCGACGCGCTTGCCCTGCGCCGCCGACCCACGTTCTACCTCCTCCAGTATCTCCTCTCTGGAGACGGTCGCGGTGCCCACTTTGCGGACCTTGATGCCGGCCGCCGCGTTGGCCAGCCTGGCGGCCATCTCGACGTCCTCGCCGGACAGGAGAAACGCCGCAAAGGCCGCGGCGAACGTGTCTCCGGCTCCGGTGACGTCGAACACCTGTCGGGCGCGCGCCGGAATGTCGGTGGGCGCACCGCCTCGATACAGCCGCACTCCCCGCTCCGAACGCGTCAAGACGATCGCCGCCAGGTCGAGATGCTCGAGCAGCCGCTCGGCTCCCGGGTCGTCCCACTCCCCGCCCAGCAGGTCAGCCAGCTCGCTCTCGTTCGGGAGCAGGTAATCGGCGGCGCGATAGACCGCGGCTTGCATGCCCTTGGGATCCACGATCACGGGAGCGTCGCCCAGCGCCTGCTTCAGCCGATCGACACCCGCGGCCGTGACCGCGCCCTTCCGGTAGTCGCTCACGATTGCCCCCTGGCATCCCGGGGAGAGCCTGGCGAGCGCGTCTTCCAGCGCCTTGTCCACCTGCCGGTCCGCGGGCCGCGGGCGCTCGAAATCGATCCGCACCAGCGCGTGCTGGCCGGCGTGGACACGCAGCTTGCGGGGTGTCGACCACCCGTCCGCCTCGACCAGGCCGTCCAGCGGGAGACCCGCCGCCGCCAGCTGCGCCCGACACTCGTTTCCAGCGTCCCCTTCTCCCACCACCGTCACCAGGATCGGCTCGCAGCCGAGCGCCTGGAGATTTCGCACGACGTTGCCGGCGCCTCCCAGATACAGGTCGCGGCGCTCGTACATGACTACGGGCACCGGCTTCTCCGGTGACAGCCGATCCGCGTGCCCGAACAGGTAGTCGTCCAGGATCGTATCGCCGTAGACCAGTACGCGGCTGGGCCGGAAGCGGCGAAGCGCGTCGCCTAGCGCAGGGCCTGGACCCGAATCGGGCATAAGTGGGTTAAGTTATTTGATTTCAGGGGGTTCATCAAGCCAGCGGGGGCCGGCCTTCCAGCCGAAAGTCGTTTGCCGAACGTCCCCCACGCCACTACAATCGCACCCCGAGGAGGTCGCCGTGCTCGAGCTCACTCCCGTCGCGCGAGAGAAGATCCGGGCTGCGCTGGAGCGGGCCTCACCACCGCGAGACCATCTGCGGATAGAGGCTCGTCCTGGCCGCGCCGGGTTCCAGTACAGGCTCGCCGCCATGGCGGAAGACGAGCTCTCCGATAGCGACCTCGTTCTCGACGAAGGGAGCTTCCGCATAGTGTTGGACCGCGAGAGCGCGGGCTGGCTGCGGGGCTCGCGCCTCGACTACCGCGAGACCCTGCTCGAGAGCGGGTTCCGGTTCGAGAACCCCAATCCTCCACCTTCCCCGACGATCCCCTCGGGTGCCCGCGCCGACCTGATCGGAACCACCGCCGAGAAGGTCCGGCGTCTCCTGGACAGCGAGATCAATCCCGCGGTCGCGGCTCACGGTGGACGCGTCGAGCTGGCGGGAGTGGAGGAGGGTGTGGTCTATCTGAGCTTCGGCGGGGGCTGTCACGGCTGCGGCCTCGTGGACGTCACCCTCAAGCAGGGGATCGAGACGCGCCTGAAGGAGCTCCTGCCCGAGATCGAGCGGGTCGTCGATACGACCGACCACGCCGCCGGCGCCAACCCCTTCTACAGCTAGCAGCTCGATGACAACGGGACATCTGCTGCGTTGCGCTTCCTCGGCCTTCCTGCGGCGTGGGATTCACCACGCCTCGGAAGTCCTCGTCGCGCGCCTTGCATCTGTCCCATTTTGATCGACCTGCGTTGATCTAGCTCGGGGATCAGACCTCTTTCCCCTGATTTCCCGATCTACAGGTCGATCTGGACCAGCGCCCGCTCGTCCGACTTCTTCTTCAGCACCATCTTCTCGTAGTACTCGCGGACCATCTGCGCTTCGCGGGCGGCCTTCTTTGCGGCCAGTCGCTCCTCGTGCGCGTTCTGCGGACCCTCGCCGCGATCCCGTACACGAGCGGCGTCCTCGGTGTCGACCTGCAGCGCATGGTCGTAGTTCGCCAGCGGCACTTCCTTGCCGCCGGCGAAGATCTCGTGACGCCCCTTCTGCTTGTACCAATCCGCCACGGTGGCGTTCTTGTGCATGTTCTCGATGATGTTCCGCCACCCGTGCCCGGTGTTGTAGGCGCAGAAAGAAATCTCCCCTTCCTGAGTCGCGTAGGGGATGATGCACATCTCCGTCCGCCGGAAGTCGTAATTGAAGAGGTCCTGGAACCACATGCCGGCCACGAACAGGAAGTTCCAAGGATCCTTCCGGCGTTCCCACGCACCGTCGGGACCTAGCGAGCCGTAGTCCTTGCCCGTGAGACCGAACGACTTGTCGAACTTCTTGAAGATGTCGATCAGCGTAAGGCTCGGAGGAGCCTTGTACGGGGAGTAGTTCTTCAGCAGGGCCAGTCCCATCATGGCGTTGGAGATCCACTTGCCCCGGTTGGCATCAGTGATCTTCTGGATGTCGGCGATCAGACCCGGGATGTTCAGGAACTCCGGGACCGGGCGGAACTCCCTGGTGTTCTTGTTGATCATCAGCGCTGTCCCGACGCCGCAATTGGGATGACAGCCGCAGCTCGTCTGGCCCCATTCGGCCGTCGGTCCGTGCACCATGTCCGCGAAGTCGGCGAACGGTCCCATCAGGGAAATCGGGAACCAGTCGCGCAACGGCTCGGTCACCCCGAGCTGATCCTTCACGTCGCGCGCCATGTGAGACAGCGTATACCGCTGCCGCATCCGGCGCTCGTCGGTGATCTCGTCGTCCCGGCCGGTGAACGACACGGGCTGGAACGCGATGAACGCGATCTTCTTCGGGTTGTCGAGAGCGAACCGGATGATCGGCCCGACCTGATCGTTGTTGACCGTGTTCACGAGCGTGGTGACCAGCACGATCTGGACGCCTGCGTTGTACAGGTTGTCTATCGCCTTGAGCTTGACGTCGAACAGGTTGCCCACCTTGCGATGGCTGTTGGCGTCGTTGCCGATACCGTCGAATTGCAGATAGACGAAGCGGAGTCCTGCCTCGGCCGCCTGCTGGGCGAACTCGGCGCTCTTTGCGAACTCGATGCCGTTGGTGGCGGCCTGAACGGAGTTGTATCCGATGTCGCGCGCGTACTTCACCGCCCGGAGGAAGTGCGGGGAGAGAGTCGGCTCGCCTCCCGAGAACTGGACCGACATCTGGCGGCGCGGCTTGATCTCGAGCGCGTTGTCGAGGATCTCCTGGATCTCTTCCCACTCGAGCTCGTGGACGAAGCCCACCTGGTTGGCGTCCATGAAGCACGGATCGCACATCATGTTGCAGCGGTTCGTCAGATCCACGGTGAGCACGGACCCGCGGCCGTGCTTGATCGTGGACGAGCCATGGTCGTGCAGTCCGCCGTCGTTGTGCGCGCGCAAATCCCGGCCAGGGAAGTTCGCTTCGATCCATTCCAGGAATCGGGAGTCGACCGCCATCAGGTCCTCGAAGCGGCCGTGTTCGGGGCACTCCTTGACCATCCACACCTGACCGTCGCGCTCTACGATCTGGGCCTTGATCTCGCCCACCTTCTCGTGGATCAGGACCTTGTAATCCTCCTCGCCCTCGATGATCCGCTTGCGCGCCTCGATGACGCACTTAGGGCAGAGCGAGTCGGTCTCACGCGGCCAGCCTAGACGGGGCTTGGACTTCTCCCATGATTTGAGGAGCGGCTTGTCGCTCCAGTTCGGCGTGAAGGAGGGATTGGGACGGTATCGGTTGACGAGCTGGACGCCGTCGAAGGCGACCTTGGCGATCTTGGTGAGGCCCCAGTCCATGGCCCTGAGGGCCCGCGTGCCGAGCCCGACGCTGGCGTCGCCGTTTGGATTGAGGCGCCTGTCGGGGATCGCGAACGAAGAGGTGTCGAAGGCTTCCGCGGATAGCGGGGCGTGACCGTTGCCATTCGCGAGTGACGATCGTGATGCCGGGTCCACCACCTGGCTGTTGACCTTGATCATGAGAACCCCCTCCCCACTGATTCGGTTCAGCCGAATCCTACTTGCCGAGTATGGACGTGGTCAATCCCCCTGTGAAACGCCGTTGAGGCCGGGCTGGCGCCGGCTTTGCCAGAGGAAACTGTGCATGCTGTTGAGGAATCCGCGCGGCTCGTAGAG
>JAICQP010000013.1 GCA_025937815.1 Gemmatimonadota bacterium | reverse complement strand
GGCCGTGGGCATCGGGGCCTTCGGCCCGCTCGATCTGGACACGGAGTCCGCCACCTATGGCCATATCACGTCGACCCCCAAGCCCGGCTGGCGGAATTTCGATCTTGCGGGGACGATCGCGCGCGCGCTCGGTGTCCCGGTCGGCTTCGACACCGACGTGAACGCCGCCGCGCTCGGCGAAGGGCGCTGGGGCGCGGCACGGGGGCTGACCGATTTCCTCTACCTGACCGTCGGCACCGGAATCGGCGGCGGCGCTGCGGTCGGCGGCAAGCTTGTCCACGGACTCGTCCATCCCGAGATGGGCCATATCCGGGTGCCGCACGATCCCGTTCGCGATCCGTTCCCCGGCAGCTGCCCCTACCACGGCGACTGCCTCGAGGGGTTGGCGTCCGGCCCGGCGATCGGGAGGCGATGGGGCCAGCCCGCGGAGGAGATCCCCGACGAGCACCCCGCCTGGGAGCTGGAAGCGGAATACCTCGGCCTCGGCCTCGCGACCTTCGTCTGCACGCTCTCGCCCCAGCGGATCGTGATGGGCGGAGGAGTCATGCGGAGGAAGCGGATCTTGCCGCTCGTTCGCCGCGAGCTCCAGCAGCTGCTCGGCAGGTACATCGAGAACGACGCGCTGGCGGACCTCGATCGCTATGTCACCATGCCGCTTCTGGGCGACCGCGCCGGCGTGCTGGGCGCGCTCGTTCTCGCCGAGCGCGCGCGCCGGCGCGAAGGCGGCGATCCGTCATCCTCCCGCCCGGGCAAGGGCTGAATGGCGCTCGCCGCCGCGCTCAGGAGAAGCGTGGTCGTGGCCGCGCTCGGCGGCCTCCTCTTCGGGTTCGATACGGCGGTCATCGCCGGCACCATCGACGCGCTGCGCCGTGACTTCCTGCTGTCTCCGGGAGAGCTCGGGCTGACGGTTTCGGTCGCGTTATGGGGCACCGTCGCCGGAGCCCTGTTCGCCGGGTTCCCCGCCGACCGCTACGGCCGTCGCGCGTGCCTCTGGGCGCTCGGCGTCCTGTTCCTGGTCTCGGCCCTCGGTTGCGCGTTCGCCTGGAACTGGCTGTCCCTGCTGACCTTCCGGTTTCTGGGCGGCCTGGCGATCGGCGGTTCTTCGGTCATCGGGCCCATGTACATCGCCGAAGTCTCGCCTGCCCGGTGGCGCGGACGCCTCGTCGGCGTATTCCAGATCGACATCGTGGTGGGGATCCTGGCCGCGTACCTGTCGAACTACCTCGTCGGCACCATGGCGCTCGGGGACGCCGAGTGGCGGGTGAAGTTCGGCGTCGAGGCGGCACCCGCGGCCCTCTTCCTGCTCATGCTGGTCGGAATTCCGCACAGCCCGCGCTGGCTCGTCGAAAAGGGGCGGCTCGAGGAAGCGCGCCGGACGCTGCGACAGATCGGCGAGCAGGACGTCGACGGCTCCCTCGCGCGGATGGTCGAGGCCTCACGCGGCGAGCACCGCCGGGGGCAGGAGCGGCTCTTCGCCGGGCGCTACCGCTTTCCCCTCTTCCTGGCGATCTCGATCGCGGTGTTCAACCAGCTCACCGGGATCAACGCCATTCTCTACTACCTGAACGACATCTTCGCGAGCGCAGGGTTCGACAAGCTCTCGAGCGACCTCCAGGCCGTCGCGATCGGGTCCACCAACCTCTTGTTCACGATCCTCGCGATGAGCCTGATCGACCGCATCGGCAGGCGGAAGCTCCTGGCGATCGGATCGGTGGGCATGGCGATCGCGCTCGCCGGCGTCGCCGCGATCTTCTGGAGCAGCGGCCACGAGAACCTGCTGCTCTGGCTGCTGATCGGATTCATCGCCTCCTTCGCGTTCTCGCAGGGGGCCGTGATCTGGGTCTACCTCGCGGAGGTATTCCCCACCGCGGTGCGCGCCCGAGGCCAGAGCCTCGGGAGCGCGACGCACTGGGTCATGAACGCCATCGTCTCGTGGGGATTCCCCATCGTGGCGGCGTCCTCGCGAGCGGCCCCATTCGCCTTCTTCGCGTGCATGATGGTGCTCCAGCTCGCCGTCGTCCTCGCAGTCTACCCGGAGACCAAGGGGATCCCTCTCGAGGAGGTGGACCTGCGGTCTCAGGCGGACTGAGAACGCCGATCGTCGCCGAATCAGTACTCCGGCGACGACGACTGCACGAGCTCGCCGCACGCTACGATCGAATCCAGCCGCGCCGGCGACAGGTGCACGTTGAGGATGTAGTCGCCCTCCGGGTCGAGCGTGGCGTCGATCGTGGCCTCCGCATCCCCCTCGCCGCCGCCCCCCACCTGAATCGGCGGGTAGGCCTCGGCCGCGCCCACGACCGGCGGCTGGGCGTCGCCGCAGTCACCGCTGTGGATGTGCCAGGGATACGTCGCGCCGGACTCGCCGCTGTCCAGGTCGACGTGAATCGTCGTGGCGCGCGCTCCTCCGCGGACGATCGCTTCCGCATTCGGTCCCGCGTTGCCGATCGGGTTGGCGGTTGCCCGCCAGGCGGGGTACGTGTCCTGGAGCGCCACGTTCGCTTCGCCCTGAGCATCTGCGGCCTCCTCGGCGGATCGCACGGCCGGCGTCGTATCGACATCTCTCTCCTCGGTCGTGCACGCGGCGAGCCAGCCGGTCATCGCCGCGACGAGGATGGGAACCATGAGCCTGGTTTGCATCACGAATCTCCTCCCTGATGGACCGCGGACCCGATCCGATCCTCTCATGGAATCTCCATCGGCAGGTAGTAGATGGCTGACATCTCCCCGGGTGGCGGCAGAGCGATCCGGCGGATACAGTTCCTCCGCCCATGCGGGTCCTCTACACGATGATCGCCCTGTCCATCCCTGTCGCGGCCGCGGCGCAGACGGAGACCCCCGTCTACGATCTCCTCCTCCGCGGAGGCACCGTCGTCGACGGCACGGGCGCGCCGGGGTTCCGCGCCGATCTGGCGATCTCCGGGGACCGCATCGCGGCGATCGGCGAAGACCTCGGCGCGGCGAGCGACACGATCGACGCGAGCGGGTCGATCGTGGCTCCGGGGTTCATCGACATGCTCGGACACTCCGAGTTCCGGCTCCTCGCGGACGGGCGCGCCATCTCCAAGATCTTCCAGGGCGTGACCTCGGAGATCACCGGCGAGGTCTCGAGCGTCGTGCCGGTGAGCGACGCCACGAAGGCCGAGCGGGGTCCGGAGATCCAGCCGTGGGACGTCGAGATCGACTGGGAGGATCTCGATGGATACTTCGCGCGGCTCGAGCGGCAGGGCACGGCGATCAACCTCGGGACCTGGGTCGGCCTGTCGACCCTCCGGGTCTGGGGAGTCGGAGGCGAAAACCGCCCCTCGACTCCCGCCGAGATGGTCGCCATGCGGGACGCCCTCGCGCGCGCGATGGAGGCCGGAGCGTTCGGCCTCTCCTCGGGCCTCATCTATGCGCCGGGGCGATATGCGGCGACGGAAGAAATCGTCGAGCTGGCGCGCGTGGTCGCCGAGCACGGTGGCTTCTACGCGACCCACATGCGCAGCGAAGGCGCGCGGCTCCTCGAAGCGATCGACGAGGCGATCGAGATCGGCGAGCGATCCGGCGCCCCGGTCCTCATCCATCATCTCAAGGCGAGCGGGAAGTCGAACTGGGGCAAGATGGCGGAGGCGATCGCGCGGATCGAGGAGGCGCGCGGGCGCGGCCTCGACGTAATGGCGAGCGTCTATCCGTACGTCGCGTCCTCGACGGGACTCGACCAGGTGCTCCCGGACTGGGTCACCGCGGGTGGCGCCGACTCGACGCTGGGGCGGCTGCAGGACCTGGCGACCCGGGACGCTGTCGAGGCCGAGCTCTCCGGCCGGACGCAGGCCGGCGACTGGACGCTCGGAACGAGCGCGGGCGGTCCCTCGGGCATCCAGATCTCGGACGTGCTCAACGAGGACTACGAGCGGTACGAAGGCATGCGGCTGGACGCGATCGCCGCCGAGCGCGGGCAGTCGCCCGCAGCCGCAGCCATCGACCTACTCGTGGCCGACTCGCTGCGCACCTCCGCGATCTACTTCTCGATGAGCGAGGACGATCTCGCGCTCGCCCTGCGGCAGCCATGGGTCATGATCGGCGGCGACGCCGGCATCCGGGCGCTGGACGGCCCGCTGTCGACGGACCAGCCGCACCCGCGAGCGTTCGGGACCTTTCCGCGGGTCCTGTGCCGCTACGCGCGGGAGATGGGCCTCTTCCCGCTCGAGGAGGCGGTGCGCAAGATGACGTCGCTGCCGGCCGCGCGGGCTGGGCTCCCCGACCGCGGCGTGCTGGAAGTGGGGCGTTTCGCGGACGTGGTCGCGTTCGACGGGGAGGCGGTCTGCGATCGGGCGACGTTCGAGGCCCCGAAGCGCCTCGCCGTCGGAATCGAGCACGTCATCGTGAACGGCGTGCCGGTCCTCAGGAACGGGGAGCCCACGGGGGAACTTCCCGGTCGCGCCCTGCGCCACGGGAACTGAGCGCCACGGTCGGCGCGCCCATGAGCGTCTCTCTGTTGACAGCCGACCCCGGAGGGGGTATCACGCTGGGTGTGGGCCGCGACCGCGGTCCTTGGGTCGATCCAGGAAAAGGGACAAGAAAAGGAGAGGGTTCATGATGCGCCCATGCGTTCTCGCCCTGGGGCTCGCCGTTGTCGCGGCCGCTCCGGCCAGCGGCCAGGAGCAGGCCGCCGCCCCGCGGCCATCCCTCGGCTTCGACGTCCACGTCACGGCGCCGCACGTCGTGAACGGCGAGATGATGGGGCCGATCCACCACTTCTGTAAGCCGATCCGCCCGGAACCCGTCGTCATCCAGTGCATTCTCTTCGAGACGATGGACCCGAACGCGCCGATGACCGAAGTCGAGTACATCGTGGCGAAGTCTGTGACGCGGAATCAGATCGACCGCGACGAGTGGAACCGCGCCTGGCACGATCACGCCATGGAGATCGCGAGCGGCCGCGTCCAGGTCCACGACATGCCGGAGGAGGAAGCGGCCAAGATCGCCGAGCTCGTGTCGACGACCGACGGCCTCATATTCCACCTCTGGCCGCCTGGATCGGACATCCCGACAGGGGAGGTATCGATCGCGCAGGCCGTGAGCCACGTCGAGCTGTCGGAGGAGGAGTTCGAGGCTCAGCGGGCAGCGCTGGAGGCACCGGCCGTGACGGAGTGACCGGCCGGGCGGCGGGTGGAGGGGCACGGTAGATTCAGAACCCCCATGTCCCTCCACGCCTTCCATCCCGCCGTCCGCGCCTGGTTCGAGCGCCGCTTCCCGGAGGGCCCGTCCGCGCCGCAGGAGCGCGGGTGGCCCGCGATCCGCTCGGGTCGTCATACGCTGATCGCGGCGCCCACCGGTTCCGGGAAGACCCTGGCCGCGTTCCTCTGGGGGATCGACGAGCTGGTGCGGCTGGGCCTGTCGGAAGAGTCGGGGGGTCGCGGCCAACTTCCTGACGAGACCCGCATCCTTTACGTCTCGCCCCTCAAGGCGCTCGGCAACGACATCCACAAGAACCTCGACGAGCCCCTCTCGGGAATCCGCGCGGAGTTGCGGGGGTCCGGACTCCCCGACGTCGAGATCCGGACCGCCGTGCGGAGCGGCGATACTCCCTCGTCCGAGCGGGCCGCTCATCTTCGCCAGCCGCCCCACATCTACGTCACGACCCCGGAGTCGCTCTACATCCTGCTGACGACGCGCCACGGCCGCGCGATGCTGCAGACCGTCCGCACCGTCATCGTGGACGAGATCCATGCCGTGGCCGACGACAAGCGAGGCTCGCATCTGTCCCTGAGCCTCGAGCGGCTCGACCACCTCGTCGTCCACGGCGTGGAGGGCGACGTCCACCGGGTCGACGGAAAACGGACGCTCATCACGGCGGGCGACGTCCGCTCGCAGCCCGCCGGGCGGCCCCCCGTGCGGATCGGCCTCTCGGCGACCGTTCGGCCGATCGAGGAGGTAGCGAATTTCCTGGTCGGCGCTCACGGAAACGGCCCCTCGAGCGCCACGACAGCGCCTCCCGATTGCGAGATCGTGGACGAGGGGCACGTCCGGGACATGGACCTGCGGGTGGAGGTGCCGCTATCGCCGGTCGAAGCCGTCGCGTCGGGCGAAGTATGGGAGGAGGTATACGACCGGCTCGCCGAGCTGATCGCCGAGAACCGGACGACGCTCGTCTTCGTCAATACGCGTCGCGTGGCCGAGCGCGTCACACTGCACCTGTCGCAGCGAATCGGCGAGGAGCTCGTCACCTCTCATCACGGCAGCCTTTCGAAGGAGCGCCGGCTCGACGCGGAGAACCGGCTCAAGGAGGGGCGCCTCAAGGCGCTGGTCGCGACCGCGTCGCTCGAGCTCGGGATCGACATCGGGACGATCGACCTCGTCGTGCAGATCGGCTCGCCGCATACGATCGCCTCGCTCCTCCAGCGGGTCGGCCGCTCCGGCCGCCTGAAGGGAGCGCTCGCCCGCGGGCGGCTGTTCGCGATGTCGCGCGACGAGCTGGTCGAGTGCGCGGCGCTCCTCCTGGCGGCGCGCGAGAACCGGCTCGACCGGCTGATCATCCCCCAACGGCCATTGGACATCCTCGCGCAGCAGATCGTCGCCGCGGCGGCGTGCCGCGACTGGCCGCTCGACGACCTCTTCGCGCTCGTGCGAGGGGCCTGGCCCTATCGCGACCTCTCGCGCGAGGACTTCCACGCGGTCGTCCACATGCTCGCCGACGGATACGCGACCCGGCGCGGAAGGCGCGCCGCATACATCCACTTCGACGCGGTCAACAATGTCGTCCGCGGCCGACGAGGGGCGCGGATCGCGGCCGTCACCTCCGGCGGCGCGATCCCGGACGTTTCCGACTACCAGGTCGTCCTGGATCCCGAAGGGACCGTGATCGGCTCGATCAACGAGGACTTCGCGATTGAGTCGATGACGGGCGACATCTTCCAGCTCGGCAACGCCTCGTGGGAGATCCTCAAGGTGGAGACCGGCCGGGTGCGGGTCGCCGACGCCCGCGGCAAGCCGCCCTCGATCCCGTTCTGGCTGGGCGAAGCGCCGGCGCGGACGCCGGAGCTGTCGGAGCTCGTGAGCCGGATCCGGTCCCAGGTCGCCGCGCGCCTCGAGGAGGGCCGCGGCGTGGCGACGCGCTGGCTGGTCGAGGCGGTCGGCGTGCCGCCCGAAGCGGCGTCCCAGATCGAGGCGTACCTCGGCGCGACGCGCGAGGTCCTCGGTGTCGTGCCCACGCAGGAAACGCTCGTCCTGGAGCGGTTTTTCGACGAGGCCGGCGGCATGCAGCTGGTGCTCCACGCGCCGTTCGGGGGTCGGATCAACCGCGCGTGGGGGCTCGCGCTCCGCAAGAAGTTCTGCCGCTCGTTCAACTTCGAGCTCCAGGCGGCGGCCAACGAGGACGCGATCGTGCTCTCGCTCGGGCCCCAGCACTCGTTCCCGCTCGACGACGTGTTCGGATATCTCAAGCCGGAGACGGCGCGCGAGACGCTGATCCAGGCGCTCCTGCCGGCGCCGATGTTCCAGACCCGCTGGCGCTGGAACGCCGGTCGCGCGCTGGCGATCCTCAGGATGCGCGGCGGCAAGAAGACCCCGGCGCAGCTCCTTCGCATGCAGGCCGAGGATCTCCTGGCCGCCGCGTTCCCCCAGGCCGCCGCCTGCTTCGAACACATCCATGGCGACATCGAGGTGCCGTGGGAGCACCCGGTCGTGCGGCAGACGGTCGAGGACTGCCTGACCGAGGCCATGGACATCGACGCTCTGGAGACGATCCTGGCGCGGATCCGGGCCGGCGAGCTCGAGCTCGTCGCGCGCGACGTTCCCGAACCCTCGCCGATGGCGCACGAGATCCTGAACGCGCGGCCGTATGCCTTCCTGGACGACGCGCCGGCGGAAGAAAGACGGACGCTCGCTGTCTCCACGCGCAGGAACCTCGAATATTCCGCCGACGACTTCGCCGCGCTCGATCCGGAGGCGATCGCGCGCGTCCGCGCGGAGGCCTGGCCTGACCCGCGGGACGCCGACGAGGTCCACGACGCGCTCGACTGGCTGGGGATCGTAACCGCGCGCGAGGCCGAGCCGTGGCGCGCGTGGCTGGACGCGCTCGAGGGCGAGCGCCGCGCGACCCTGGCGACGGCGGGAGGCGCGCGATTCTGGGTGGCCGCCGAGCGGCTCCCCGAAGCGCGGGCCGTCTGGCCGGAGCTGGCGCTCCGGGTGGCGATCCAGGCTCCCGCGCGAAACGCGGCGGTCGAGTGGGATGCGGGCGACGCATTGACGTCGCTCCTGCGGGGAAGGCTCGAAGGTCTGGGGCCGGTGACGGTGGCGGCGACTGCCGCGGAGCTCGCGCTCGAGCCGGTCCGCGTCGAAGCCGCCATGATCGCGCTCGAAGTGGAGGGCACCGTCCTTCGCGGGCGCTTCACGCCCCGCGGTGGACGACACGCCGCCGATCAAGAGCCTGGGGCCGATTCCAACGCCCTCGAGTGGTGCCACCGGCGGCTCCTGGCGCGCATCCACCGCTACACCATCGACCGGCTGCGGGCGGAGATCGAGCCCGCCACGCAGGCCGACTTCATGCGCTATCTCTTCCGCTGGCAGCATCTCGATCCGGCGGCGCGGCTCGCCGGCTCGCGCGGCGTGCGGGAGGTCGTCGAGTTGCTACAGGCCTTCGACGCGCCCGCGGCTGCATGGGAGTCCGACATCCTGCCCGCGCGGGTCGCGGAGTACGACCCGGAATGGCTCGACGGCCTCTCGCTGTCCGGGGCGGTCGCATGGGGCCGGCTCGTGCCCCCGTCCGCGTCCGGAATCGACCGTCCGCGCTCCGGGCCGGTGCGCTCGTCGC
Organism: Gemmatimonadota bacterium; assembly: GCA_025937815.1. GTDB lineage: Bacteria > Gemmatimonadota > Gemmatimonadetes > JACCXV01 > JAHWKZ01 > JAICNR01. The sequence continues at coordinate 22,780 of JAICQP010000013.1, read as the reverse complement.
CACTGTCCCTGTTCGTGCGCGCCGACCTGCCTTCCTGGCTCGGGCTGGCGCGCGACCCCGATCCGGACGCCGCTCCCTTCACGCACTATGCGCGCGAGACGCTGGCCGCCCTTCGCGCAGGCGGGCCCGCGTTCCACCAGGACCTGGTGGCCCGGACCGGCCTCCTCTCCGCGCAGGTGGAGCGGGGGCTCGCCGAGCTCGCGTCATGGGGGATCGTGACCGCCGACGGGATGGCCGGCCTGCGCGCGCTCATCGTCCCCGAGAGCGAGCGCCGGGCCCGGCGGCCGCTCGCGCGCCGCGGGCGGCAGCCCCGGTTCACGGACGACACGCTGGCCGGCCGCTGGGCGCTGTTCCGGGAGGGCGCGTTCCGGCTCGACGACCGCGACCTCGCGGTCGAGCGCTGGGTGCGCCAGCTTCTCTCCCGCTATGGGGTGGTCGTCCGGCGGCTCCTCGAGCGGGAGCCTCCCCTCGCTCCGTGGCGGGAAGTAGCGCGCGTCCTCCGGCGGCTCGAGATGCGGGGCGAGGTTCGCGGTGGGCGCTTCCTGCAGGGCGCCTCGGGCGAGCAGTTCGCGCTGCCCCAGGCCGTCGAGGCCCTCCGCGCGACGCGCCGGCGCGAGCCCGACGGCTCGCTGCTCGCCGTGGGCGCGGGCGACCCGCTCAACCTCACGGGCGTCATCACGCCCGGCGAGCGGATCGCGTCGACTCCCGCCAATGTCGTCCTCTATCGGGACGGCGTGCCGGTGGCGGCGAGGCTCGGCCGCGAGCGCCGGATCTTCCGGGACGAGGAATCGCGGGACGAGCGGCGGCGGATCGAGACCGCGCTGGTCGGTCGGGCGGGCGCGCGCGGTTAGCGCGCCGCGGCCGACTCCTCCGACGTATCCGACTCTCCAGACCAGCGGAACGTGGACAGCATCAGGGACTGGATGTGGCGCTGGATCCCGCTGAGCGGGCTTTCCGGCTCCTCGTCGAGCTTCAGCTCGACGACCTTGCCGTTCCGCTCCAGCCAGTAGGATGCGGAGCCCGCGAGTCCGGGGGCGGACCCCGTTCTCAGCGCGGACTCTCCCGCCAGAGGGACCGTGATGCCCGCGGCACCCCCGGCCTCTCCGCGCTCCGCCAGCCGAGCGGCCACCCAGTCTTCGAGCGCGACCGTGTCCGGCTTCGCGTACGTCGCGGCGTCCAGGCGGTAGGCCGGAGGACCCGGCTGTCTGAGCCCGTCGACTTCGCGCACGAAGCCGGGGCCCGCCACGATGACGGCCCACGTCGCGGGGGCTGTCGGATCCGTGGGCACGATGTCGGCGTCGTCCGGGACCAGCATCGTGAACCCGTCCGCCCGCCACATCGCGAGCCCGTCGGTCAGCGCGCGCACCTCGGGCCCGGCCGTGGTTTCCACCGGAGCGCCGGCCTGCTCGCTTTCGGCGGCGCGGTCACAGGCGCCAGCCGCCAACACGGTCGGGACGGCCGTGAGCAGAATGGCCAGGGATGTCCGCATGGGCCGAAAAGCTATCGGCTCACCTAGCTCCCGTCGAACAAACCAAGCTGCCCCCCGCGCGCGGGACGCCGGAATCCGGCGGCCGAGAGCTCCACCGAGACCTCGTTCAGGCCGAACTTCCTGCACGACACGTCGAACACCTGCCGCACCTGTTCGGTGAACGGACCTTCCCCCCGCATGCGTGCCCCCCAGCGCGAATCGTAGAGCACGCCGCCGCGCAGGTCGCGCAGCCGGTTCAGGACCTTCTCCTTGCGGTCCGGGAAGTGTCTCTCGAGCCAGTCCGCGAACAGGTCCTTCACCGCGTGCGGCAGCCGAAGCATGATCCACGCCGCGCTGATGGCGCCCGCTTCCGCGGCCCGCTCCAGGATCTCCGGCATCTCGTGGTCGGTCAGGCCCGGAATGACGGGCGCGACGTTGACTCCGACCGGAATCCCCGCCTCCGAAAGTCGCCGGATCGCCTCGAGCCGCTTCTCGGGAAGCGCCGCGCGGGGCTCCATGGCCCGCTTCAGCTCCTTGCTCAGCGTCGTGATCGAGAGGGTGGCAGACACGAGGTTGTGCCTGGCCATCTCCGACAGCACGTCGACGTCCCTTGTCACGAGGTCGCTTTTCGTGATGACACCGACCGGATTCCGAAACTCGGCGAGTACCTCCAGACAGCGCCGCGTGATCTTCAGCCGTCGCTCCACTGGCTGATACGGGTCAGTGACTCCGCTCATGAGCACGAACTGAGGCTTCCACGACCTTGCAGAGAGCTCCTTCCGGAGAAGTTCCGGTGCGTCCTCCTTGACAAATATTCTGGTCTCAAAGTCGAGACCCGGTGAAAGGTCGAGGTATTCATGGAAAGGTCGAGCGTAGCACCAGACACAACCATGCTCGCATCCTCTATACGGATTGATGCTCGCTTCGAACCCGACATCCGGGCTGTCGTTCGTGGCGATGATGGTGCGGGTGGGATCCCGGTAGAATCGGGTGCGCGGGGCGGGGTCCTCCGCCGTCACCCACTCGTCGCGCTCGACTTCGATCTCGTGGAACCGGTTCTTCGGATTGAGGGCGGCGCCGCGCCCCTGGATCGTAGGGTGGCCCATGGCCGTCTCCTTATCGACGGATCGGAGGATGGGCCTCGTATGTTCGGGTATTTTTCGGTTTCTGTCAAGCCCCCCGTAACCGGGCGGTCACTACGCTTATATTCCCCCGATGTCCGAGCCCGCTCCCACCCTGCCGACGCTCCAGACCGAGCGGCTGACGCTGGTCGCGCTGACCCCCGAGGCGTACTCGGCCTGGGCCGCCGGCGACGCCAAGGCGCTGACGGCGGCGACCGGGATTCCCTTCGTAGACGCCGCCGCCCCGCCTTTGCTCGCGGAGGACCTGCCGAAGATCCGCGATCTGGCGGCGGCGCAGTGGGACCCCGACGCGTACGGCTGGTGGGGCTGGCTGGCGACACTGACGGAATCGGGCGAGCCGGTCGGCTCGGTCGGGTTCGCCGGGCGCCCCGATGACGGCGTGGCGACGATCGGCTACACGGTCTACGAGCGCCACCAGGGACGCGGCTACGGCACAGAGGCCACTGCCGCGGCCGTCAACTGGGCGCTATCGCACGAGGGTGTGGATGGCGTCCGCGCGACGATCCCGGACTGGAACAAGCCTTCGGTCCGGATGGCGGAGAAGATCGGCTTCGTCATGACAGGAACGGCCGAGGATCCCGAAGTCGGCGAGGTGCTCGTCTACGAAATCGGTCGGCCGTAGCGCGAGCGGGAGGCGGCTCGGCGCCGATCGACCTCCGAATTCAACCCTGATCCGCGAGCCCCGCGGCGATCGGGTCGAAGTGGACGCGCTCGCCGAGGAATAGCCGGCGAGCGGAGTCCCACGGGAAGAAGATCACGACCTGGAAGTCGATCGCGCGACCGGTGGCGGGGTACTCCAGCCAATCCCGCTCGTGCGTGCCCGTCAGCCGAGCCTCCTCGCAGACGCCCTGCGGCCCGATCACGATGTCCGACAGCTCGAAGCGCACGTCGGGGAAGGCTCCCAGGAGCGCGCGATAGAAGCTCCGCGCGCCGTCGTGCCCCTCCCAGCGGTGCCCGGTCGGCACTACCTGGTACACGCAGTCGTTCGTCAGCGTCGCGATCAGACCCTCGAGGTCGCGCGCGTCCTCGGCCAGCGAGTGCGCCTTCCAGAGATCGCGCACCGCCTCGTACTCCTCGCGGGTGAACTCGCGCCGCAGCTTCTCGCGCACGTCCCCACTCATCGCTCCCACCTCCGGTTCGTGGCCTTCCCGGTCACCGACCCCGGCGGGTTGACCGCGGAGCCCTCCCGATTCACCGTATGCGCACGATGGCCACCAGGCACTGGCTGATCAAGTCCGAGCCGAGCGTCTACTCGATCACAGACCTCGAGCGCGACGGGACGACCGAGTGGTCGGGCATCCGGAACTACAAGGCGAGAAGCTACATGCGAGACGAGATGCGACCCGGTCACGGACTCCTCTTCTACCACTCCAGCACCGACGTGCTCGGCGTCTACGGAATCGCCGAGGTCGCATCCGACGCGCATCCCGACTCCACCCAGTTCAAAAAAGGCGATCACTACTTCGACCCCGATTCGGATCCGGACAACCCCCGCTGGTGGTGCGTCGACATGCGTCACGTGGAGACGTTTCCGGCTCCGGTCACCCGCGAGAAGATGAAGGAGACTCCCGGACTCGAGGGGATGGCGGTGCTGAAGCGCGGCATGCGGCTCTCCGTCATGCGGGTGACCCCGGAGGAGTTCGAGATCGTGCGCGCGATGGGGCGTCAGGGCAGCTGATCGGCGCTTGCCGCCGCTACGAGCCGATCCTAGACTCCGCTCGTCATTGCGGGGGCCGAACCGTTTCTCAGTGGAGGTGAGCGATGCAGTGGATCTCAGGGATGAAGACGGGTTGGGCGCTCGCCGCGGCGCTGTTGCTGCTGCCGACGGCCGCTCGGGCCCAGCAGCCGACCGCGCAGGAGGTCGACGAGCCCGTCGCGGTCGCCATGCAGACCGGCGAGGAGGCCGACCGGGAGGCGCTGCGCCGGTTCGTCGCCCGCGGGGACGTGCAGAAGATCGCCCGCATGGCGGACCTCGATCTGGAAGACGCTTCCGCCGGCATCCTGGCGCTGGAAGGGGAGAAGCTCTCCCATGCTGCCGATCAGGCCCGCGCTCTCGAAGGGCGGATGGGGGCCCAGGACACGATCACTATCTCCGCCACCACGCTGATCATCGTCCTGCTGCTCGTCCTGCTGATCATCGTAGTCGCCAGCTGAAACGTTCCGGCCCGGAGGCCGCCCTCGCGGTGGCCTCCGGTTCCGGCTTTGCATCCCCCGCGTCGGCGCGTAGTATGGTGAGCCCATGACCCGTCCGGCCCTTTTCTTCCTCGCGACCGCACTCCTGGCCGCGGCGCCGCTCTACGCACAGCAGCCGGCGCCTTCGACGGCGGCGGACTCGATGGCCCTCGCCCATGCCCGCGAGATCATGCGCTCGATCCCGCTGATCGACGGTCACAACGATCTGCCCTTCGAGCTCCGCGAGCGGGTAGACGGGAACCTCGATTCGCTCGACATCGCGAGCCCGCAGGACTCTCTCATGACCGACATCGCGCGGCTGCGCGAGGGTCAGGTGGGCGGGCAGTTCTTCGCCGCGTACGTGCCGTCCGAGCTCACCGGATACGGCGCCGCGCGGTTCGCCCTGATGCAGATCGACCTGATCCACCGCCTCGCCGAACGGTATCCCGAGACGTTCGAGTTCGCGCGATCGGCGGAGGACATTCGCCGAATATTCGATCAAGGGAAGATCGCCGCGCTCATCGGGATAGAGGGCGGCCACGCGATCGAGGGCTCGCTCGACGTGCTCCGCACGTACTACGACCTCGGGGTGCGCTACATGACGCTGACCCACTGGGCGACCCACGACTGGGCGGACGCGGCGACCGACGATCCGGAGTGGCAGGGCCTCCGCCCGGGCTTCGGCGAGGACGTGATCCGCGAGATGAACCGACTGGGCATGCTGGTCGACCTCTCGCACGTCTCGGACTCGACCATGGTCGACGTTCTGCGGCTGAGCAGGGCGCCGGTCATCTATTCGCACTCTTCGGCTCGCGCGATCGACCATCACGTGCGCAACGTCCCCGACGACATCCTGCGCATCCTGGGCACGAACGGGGGCGTTATCATGACGAACTTCGCTCCCGACTACGTGAGCGAGGAGCTGCGCCTTTGGTCCGAACGGGCGGGCGCCGTGCGCGACTCGCTCCGCGCGAGCTACGTCGACGACACGGCGGGCATGCGCGATGCGTATCGCGCCTGGCGGGAGGTGAATTCGGCCCCTCAGGCCACCCTGTCGCAGGTGGCTGACCACATCGATCACCTGGTGACGACTGCGGGCATCGACCATGTGGGGATCGGGTCGGACTTCGATGGCATCGGCTCCACGCCGGTCGGGCTGGAGGACGTCTCCACGTTCCCGGACCTGATCGCCGAGCTCGTCCGCCGTGGATACCCCGACGAGGACATCCGCAAGATCCTGGGCGGAAACCTGCTGCGCGCTCTGGACCGGGCGGAGGAGGTGGCGGCCCAGATGAAGCGAGAGACCGGTCCCTACGTGGGCACGCTCCCTTCCCCCTACGGGGAGCCCCCGGAAGAAGAGTAGACCTTCACGCATGCCACCTCGCCCCCGATGAGCGACTCCCGCTTCGCCCACATCGACCACCTCTGCGTCAACGCGATCCGGGCGCTCTCCATCGATCAGCCGCAGGCCGCGAACTCCGGCCATCCGGGGCTGCCGCTGGGCGCCGCTCCGATGGCGTACGTGGTCTGGCAGCGGTATCTGAAGCACGACCCTGCTGATCCGATTTGGCCGGACCGCGACCGCTTCGTCCTCTCCGGCGGCCACGGCTCGGCGCTTCTCTACTCTCTGCTGAACCTCACCGGCTACGACCTGCCGATGTCGGAGCTCAAGGATTTCCGGCAGTGGGAGTCGAAGACCCCGGGACATCCCGAATCGACGCTGACGCGCGGGGTCGAGGCGACCACCGGTCCGCTGGGGCAGGGGATATCGAACGCCGTCGGCATGGCGATCGCCGAGCGGTGGCTCGCCAATCGCTACAACCGGCCCGGCGGGCAGATCGTCGACCACTGGACCTACGTCATCGCCTCGGACGGCGACCTGATGGAGGGCGTCGCGCAGGAGGCGAGCGCCATCGCGGGGTTCTTGAAGCTCGGGCGCCTGATCGTCCTCTGGGATTCCAACCGCGTCACGCTCGATGGGCCGCTGGCCCAGTCCACCGACGAGGACACGGCCGCCCGCTACCAGGCATACGGCTGGCAGGTGCTCGAGGTCGAGAAGGGCGACACCGATCTCGATGCGATCGACCACGCGGTGGCCGCCGCCCGCGCCGACACCGCGCGGCCGTCCCTGATCGTGGTCCACACGACGATCGGATACGGCTCGCCGAACAAGGCCAACACGTCCAAGGCCCACGGCTCGCCACTCGGGGAGGACGAGGTCGTCCTCACGAAGTCCGCCCTGGGCTGGCCGTACGCGAACCGCACGTTCTACGTGCCGGCGGAGGTGCGCGAGCACATGGACGCCTCCGCCCGCGGCCGGGAATCCCACGAGGAGTGGAGCGCGCTGCACGACGGTTGGGCCGAGGAGCACAAAGAGCTCGCCGAGGAATGGCGGTTGTCGTGGGCGTCCGAGCTCCCCTCCGGGTGGGATTCCCACTTCCCGACCTGGAAGCCGGGCGACAAGCACGCCACGCGCACGGCCGCCGGCGATACGCTCCGCGCGATCGCGAAGACGGTGCCGTGGCTGATCGGCGGCGACGCGGATCTCGCCGAGTCGACGATGAACGCGATCGAGGGGGAGGCCGCCTTCGACGGCCAGACCGGCGAGGGCCGGAACTTCCATTACGGCGTCCGAGAGCATGGCATGGGCGCGATCACGAACGGAATGGCGTACCACGGCGGCGTCCGGCCGTTCTGCGCGACGTTCTTCGTGTTCAGCGACTACATGCGCCCCGCGGTCCGGTTGTCCGCGCTGTCCGAGCTGCCGGTCATATACCAGTGGACGCACGACTCGATCGGCCTGGGCGAGGACGGGCCCACGCACCAGCCGGTCGAGCACCTCGCATCGCTCAGGGCGATGCCGAACTTCACGCTCTTCCGTCCCGCCGACGCCGCCGAGGCGACCGAGTCCTGGCGCTTCGCGATGACGAACGTCCACGGGCCGACGGCCATCGTCTGCTCGCGGCAGAAGCTCCCCGTGCTCGATCGCGAGGCGCTGGCCGGCGCCGAGGGGACGCTGCGCGGCGCGTATGTGCTGGCCCACGCGGAGGGGGAGCCGGACGCGATTCTGATCGCGACGGGCAGCGAGGTCGAGAAGGCGCTCGAGGCGCGCGCCCTGCTCGCCGACGAGGGCGTCGACGCGCGGGTCGTGTCGATGCCGTCGTGGGATGTCTTCGCCGCACAGGACGAGGCGTACCGCGAGGAGGTGCTGCCACCCTCCGTCACCGCTCGGGTCTCGATCGAGGCCGCCGCGACCTTCGGCTGGGAGCGCTGGATCGGCGACCGCGGGATCGCCATCGGCGTCGACCGTTTCGGCGCCAGCGCGCCGGGCGAGGTGAACATGCGCGAGTACGGCATCACCGCCGAAGCTGCGGCGGACGCCGTCCGCCGCCTGGTGAGGGAAGCCGCCGCGCGCTGAAGCGGTATACTCGGGGCCATGGGCGCCCTCGGATCCCTGGGTCACGCGCTCGCCTTCGCCGTCGGCGCAGGGATCAACCTGTACGCCACGGTGCTGGTCCTGGGGCTGGCCGCCCGGTACGACTGGGTCGCGCTGCCAGACTCGCTCGAGACTCTGGGCAGCGCCTGGGTCATCGGCATCGCCGGCGCTCTGTACCTGGTCGAGTTCCTCGCCGACAAGATCCCCTGGCTCGACTCCCTCTGGGACGGGATCCACACGCTCGTCCGCCCGCTCGGCGCCGCCGTGATCGCGGTCGCCGCGCTGGGACCGGCGTCGCCCGGCATGGAGGTCGCCGCCGGCCTGCTCGGCGCGGCCATCGGAGCGTCCACCCACGCCGCCAAGGCCGGCACGAGGCTCGCCGTCAACGCCTCGCCCGAGCCTGCCTCGAACATCGCGATCAGCCTCGCCGAGGACGGCTTCGTCATCGGCCTCGTGCTGCTCTTGCTCACCCACCCCCTCATCGGCCTGGGGCTCGCCGCGATCGCGCTCCTAGTCGTGCTGGCGATGCTCTTCGTCCTCTTGCGCTTCGTCCGCCGGCGGCGCGCACGGCGGGAGTCCACGGCCCGCTGATCGAGATCGACGGCGCCGAGCGGCTGGGGAGCGGCACGATCCTCCGCGGCGCCGTCGCCATGGCCGCTCTCCTCGGCGAGCCGCTCCACATGGTGCGCGCCCGCGCCGGCCGCGCGCAGCCGGGCCTCAGGCCCCAACACCTCGCCGGCGTCCGGGCCTGCGCCGAGATGTGCGAAGCCGAGACGGCGGGGCTGGCGGTCGGCGCGACGGAGTTCACCTTCGCGCCACGGTCCAGGCCACGGGGAGGCCGCTACCGCTGGGAGATCGGAACCGCGGGATCCACCACGATGCTGGCGATGACGGTCCTCCCGTTGGCCGCGTGGGCCGACGGACCGGTCGAAGTCCAGGTGGTGGGCGGAGTGTACCAGGACTTCGCTCCCTCCCCGCACCATCTCTCCCGGGTCCTGGCTCCGCTCCTCGCGCGGATGGGCGTCCAGTTCGAGATGGCGGTCGTCCGCCCGGGGTACGTCCCGCGGGGCGCGGGCGAGCTGATCCTGCGGGTCGAACCCGCGACCTCCACGCTGCGCCCCCTGCGGCTCGAGCAGCAGGGCGAGATCGAATCGGTGGAGGGGATCGCGATCTCGAGTCGCCTGGAGCCGGCCCGCGTCAGCGACCGCATGGCCGAGGCCTGCGCCGAGGTCCTCGCGCAGGCGGGTCTTGGCTGCGCGATAGAGCGCGAGTACGACGACACTTCCGCGCAGGCGGGCGCGGGGCTCGCGGTCTGGGCCACGACCAGCACGGGCTGCCGGATCGGCGCCGACGGAGCCGGCGCTCCGGGACGTCGCTCGGAGTGGATCGGCCGGCGCGTGGGCGAGGACCTGCTGGTCGATCTCACGACCGGCGCCACGACCGATCGGCACGCGGCCGACATGATCGTCCTCTGGGCCGCGCTCGCCCAGGGCCAGAGCCGATGGATCGCGCCCTGCGCGACGGACCACCTGACGACGAATCTGTGGCTGGTGTCGGAGTTGGGAGCGAAGGCGTGGCTCGAGGAGACGACGGCGGTCGTCGAAGGAGTCTCGCTGCCCCCACCGCTCACCGCCCCGCGTTCCGGGGCATGAGGGCCGGGAGTCGGTCGCCGGACGGCCTCTGAAGAGGCCGACGGCGGTTTTCCCGACGGTGGATCGGGGGATTCTCCCGATCCCGCCCGGTCCATCCCGCATGGTATCGTGGGTTGGAACGCGCGTAATAGGAGGTACGATGAAGACGGACGAACAGCTACAGAGCGTGGTCCAGGCGGAGATCCAGGTGCATATCGGCGGGGCGAGTCCGACCGACGCGGAGATCGCCGACGCGGTCGCGACCCTGCTCGAGTGGAGCGCCGAACTGAACGCGAAGAGCATCCATACACGTGTAGAGAACGGCAGGGTGACTCTCGAGGGGTCGGTCGCCCGGCATTCCGACGCTCAGGCAGCCGTGCGGCTGGCGAGCACGATCCGCGGGGTCGCGAGTGTCGCGAACCGGATTCTGGTCGACGAGGCCGCGTCCGCCGAGGCGGTGGCGACCCAAGATGCATGGACGCCGCTCGACGAGGAGTGCTGAATCGAGCGTTGAGGTCTTGCGGATGCGTTTGACAAGTTTCCAGGAGGTGGAGGCATGTTGATCGAGGATCTCATCACTCGCGCGCCCGTCACCATCCGCGAGGGATCGCGGCTTTCGCAGGTGGCGGGCCAGATGGCCCGGATGGACGTGGGATCCGTTGTCGTCGTCACCGATACCAAGGACCCGGTGGGCATCATCACGGACAGGGATATCGCGCTCTTCATGGCGGATGGAGTGGCGGACATCAAGGTCGAGCAGATCATGTCCCCTCACCCGGTGTTCGTGCCCCGTGGCACGGACGTCGAGGAGTGCATCGAGAGGATGCGCGACAGCCAGGTGCGCCGGATACTCGTTCTGGACGAGGATGGCGATCTGATAGGGGTGGTTTCGCTGGACGACATCATGATGCACGTGGCGGACATGCTGGGTCGGGCGGGAAGCCTCATCCGGGCCGAAGTGGCGAACGTCTAGCCCCCCCGGCTATCGTGGCCGCATGATCGTCGCCCTCGGATGCGACCATGCCGGCTACCCTCTCAAGGGCCGCGTCGCGCGCGCGATCGAGGAATCCGGACACGAGGTCCTCGATTGCGGCGCGTACGCGCTCGATCCCGAGGACGACTATCCGGATTTCGCGCGCGCGGTGGGGCTGGCGATCATCGAGCGCCGCGCCGAGCGCGGCCTGCTCGTCTGCGGCAGCGGGGTTGGCGTGGCGGTGGCGGCCTGTAAGCTTCCGAACGTGCGGGCCGCGATGGCCCACGATACCTTCAGCGCTCGGCAGGGCGTCGAGGACGACGACCTGAACGTGCTCGCCCTGGGCGCCCGCGTGATCGGTCCGGAGCTCGCGGCCGAGGTGGTGCGCGCATTTCTCTCCGCCCGGTTCTCGGGCGCCGAGCGTCACGCCCGCAGAAGCGCGAAGATCGACGCCCTGGAGCGTGACACGAGAGCCGGCGTGTTCGACGCGCGGGAAGCCGGCTCCTGACCTCAGCCATACGGGAAGGAGACCGCTCGTGCCGAATCCCCTGAACCGACTCCACGACCTCGGGCAGAGCATCTGGCTCGACTACCTCCGGCGCGACATGCTCACCGACGGCTCCCAGGCCCGACTGATCCGCGAGGACGACCTGTCCGGCCAGACATCCAACCCCACGATCTTCCAGAAGGCGATCGCGGAGAGCGACCTCTACGATGACGACATCCGCGCAGCCGGCGCCGATGCGAACCCGAACGCCGTTCTCGACTCCATCATGATCGAGGACATCCGCATGGCGGCGGATCTCTTCCGTCCCGTCTACGATCGCACCGAGGGGAAGGATGGCTTCATCTCCGTCGAGGTGAGCCCGGACATCGCATGGGATACCGATGCCTCGACCGCGGAGGCGCACCGCCTCTGGACAGCGATCGACCGGCCGAACCTCATGGTCAAGATCCCGGGGACCGAGGCCGGGCTCCCCGCCATTCGCGACTGCCTTGCGGAAGGCGTCAACATCAACATCACGCTGCTGTTCTCGGTGGAGCGCTATCACAAGGTCATGGACGCGTGGTTCGAGGCGATGGAGCGGCGGGTGGAACGCGGCCAGCCGGTGGATCGGCTGGCGTCGGTGGCGAGCTTCTTCGTGAGCCGCGTCGATACGAAGGTGGACCAGCGGATCAGCGAGCGCCTGGCGAGGGTGCCGGACGACGAGCGCGCGCGCCTCGAGGCGCTGGAGGGGCAGATCGGCATCGACAACGCGCGAGTCGCTTTCGAGGCCTACGAGAGCCGCTTCGGCGGCGACCGCTTCGCCGCCCTCGCCGCGCGCGGCGCGCGAGCGCAGAAACCGCTCTGGGCGTCCACCTCGACCAAGAACCCCGCGTTCCCCGACGTCTACTACGTCGAGGCGCTCCTCGCGCCCGGCACGGTGAACACGCTTCCGCCGGAGACGCTGGAGGCCTACCGCGACCACGGCGACCCCGAGGTCCGGATCCACGACGATCTGGACGGCGCTCACCGCCGGCTCGCGGAGCTGGGCGAACTGGGGATCGACTTCCAGGACGTGCTGGAGGAGCTCGAGAAGGAGGGCGTGGAGAAGTTCTCGAAATCCTACCACGAGCTCCTGGATACGATCGAGGAGAAGCAGCGCCAGGTTCAGCCTGCCTGACGGCCGCATGCCCGACGCCGACGTGATCGAGCGCGCGGCCTTCGGCCTGATCGGGATCGGCACCATGGGGTCGAATCTCGCGCTGAATCTCGAGGACCACGGCATCCCGGTGGCGTTCTGGAATCGGGAGCAGGAGAAGACCCGCACCTTCGCGGCCGCCAATCGGGACCGCCACTTCATCCCGACGACCACGTTCGCCGAGCTCGTCGCCGCGCTCGAACGCCCGCGCCGGATCCTGCTGATGATTCCCGCGGGCGACCCCGTGGACCAGACTCTCGCCCAACTCGTGCCGCTTCTCGAAAGCGGTGACATCGTAATCGACGGGGGCAACTCGCTATTCCACGACACGCGCCGCCGTGTCGCCGACCTCGTCGCCAGGGGCCTGTACTTCTACGGCGTCGGTGTCTCCGGCGGCTCGGAGGGCGCGCGCCACGGCCCCTCGCTAATGCCCGGCGGACCAGCCGAGGCGTATCCGATCATCGCCCCGGCGCTGGAGTCGATCGCCGCGCGCACGGAGACCGGACCATGCGTGGGCTGGATGGGTCCCGACGGCGCGGGACACTTCGTCAAGATGGTCCACAACGGGATCGAGTACGCGGACATGCAGGCGATCGCCGAAACGTACGACCTGCTTTCGCGAGGGCTCGGATTCGAAGCCGAGCGGATCGCCGACGTGATGGCGGAGTGGAGCCGCGGTCCGCTCGGATCGTACTTGATCGAGATCACCGTCGACATCCTGCGGGTCGAGGACCCCGCGACGGGCAGGCCGCTGATCGAGTCTATCCTCGACGAAGCGGAGCAGAAGGGCACCGGCCGGTGGACGGTCGTGACTGCCCTCGAGCTCGGCGTGCCCGTCCCCACGATCAGCGCGGCGGTCGACGCGCGTGTCCTCTCCAGCCGGCGCGCGGAGCGCCTCGCCGCCAGCGGGCGCATCGAGGGGCCGGGGACGTTCGACCCGGCGGACCGCGACGCGCTCGTCTCCCCCATCGCGGACGCGCTCTACGCCTCCCGGATCGCCAGCTTCGCTCAGGGGATGGACCTCATCGGCGCCGCTTCCCGGGAGTACGGCTGGTCCGTGGATCGGGCGGAGGTCGCGCGGGTGTGGACGGGCGGCTGCATCATCCGCTCGCGGCTCCTGGATCCCGTGCGGCGCGCGCTCCTGGAGCGGCCGGACCTGCCGAACCTGCTGCTCGACTCCGAGATCGGCTCGCGCTTCGAGCGCGCGCAGGCGGGGCTCAGGCGCGCGCTCGGCGAAGCCCAGCGGCGAGGTCTGCCGGCGCCCTGCATGAGCGCTTCTCTGGCCTACGGCGACGCCTACCGCACCGCCCGGCTCCCCCAGAGCCTGACCCAGGCCCAGCGGGACTACTTCGGCGGGCACACCTACCGCCGGATCGACGCCCCCGACTCGCCCGTCCACACCGACTGGGCCGAGCGCGCGCGCGGCGCGCCGGAGACCGCCCGATGATCGAGCGCGTCGTCCGGGCGGCTCCCGAGACGGGCCCCGGCTCGAAGGCCGCCGGCCGATTAGCCCTTCCGAAGGCCGGCGGCTGCGCGCTCGTCATCTTCGGCGGCACCGGCGACCTGGCGCGCCGCAAGCTCATGCCCGCGCTGTGGCGGCTCCAGCGCCAGCGCTGCTTCGACGAGTGCTTCTCGATCATCGGCGTCGGCCGTGACGAGCTCGGCGACGAGGAGTTTCGCGACGCGATGCGGGAAGCGCTCGAGGAGTTCTCCGACGATCCCCCGTCGGACGAGGAGTGGAAGGCCTTCGCCGACAGACTCCTGTATCTCGCCGCCGACTTGACCGAGGACGATGCGTACCGGCGGCTCGCCGACCGGCTGAACGAGCTGGGCGAGAGCGAAACGGCCCTGCGGAACCACCTCTTCTATCTCGCAGTCCCGCCGGCGCTCGCGCCGCGAATCGTGCGCGGCCTGGAATCCGCCGGCCTGACCGGCGACGAGCGTGGCTGGACACGGATCGTCGTCGAGAAGCCGTTCGGCCGCGATCTCGAATCCGCGCACGCCCTGAACGAAGAGATCGGCGAGGTGTTCGCCGAGCCCCAGGTATATCGCATCGACCACTTCCTGGGAAAGGAAACGGTCCAGAACATCCTCGCGCTCCGGTTCGGCAACATGCTGTTCGAGCCGCTCTGGAACCGGAACTACATCGAGTACGTGGAGATCACGGCGGCCGAGACCATCGGCGTGGAGGACCGGGCCGCCTTTTACGATGCGACGGGCGCGCTGCGCGACATGATCGCCAACCATCTGCTCCAGCTCCTGACGCTGACCGCGATGGAGCCACCGGTGGCCTACGATTCGGAATCGGTGCGGGAGGAGAAGGTCCAGGTGCTGCGCTCGATCGCCCCGCTGTCTCCCGAGGACGTCGCGCAGCGGGTCGTCCGCGGCCAGCACGCCTCCGGAGAGATTGACGGCGAGCCGGTGGTGGGGTACCGCGAGATCGAGCGCGTCGATCCTCACTCGAGGACCGAGACCTTCGTGGCCCTGGAGCTCAGGATCGAGAACTGGCGCTGGGCCGGGGTTCCGTTCTTCGTGCGAACCGGGAAGCGGCTCGCGCGCACCGTCACCGAGATCGCGGTGCACTTCAAGCGCACGCCGCACTCGATCTTCCGGCAGAACGACGAGTCCGTGGCGCCGAACGTGATCGTCATGCGCTTCAAGCCGGACGAGGGCATAAGCGTGACGTTCTCCGCCAAGGTTCCGGGCGAGGGGATGCGCACTTCCCGCGTGCGGATGGACTTCGACTACGAAGAGGCGTTCGGCGTCGAGCTGCCGGACGCCTACGAGACCCTGCTGCTCGACGCCATGCAGGGCGATCCGATGCTGTTCACGCGCGCCGACGAGGCCGAGGCTCAGTGGCGAGTGGTCCAGCCGATCCTCGAAACCTGGGAGTCCGGCGAGGCGCCGGAGTTCCCGAATTACGTGGCGGGGAGCTCCGGGCCGGAGGCGGCCGCGCGCCTCGTGGCGCGGCGCGGATTCGTGTGGCGCGAGCTGACCTGACCCGCGCCGGGGTCGCCGTGCACGCCGACATCGAATCGCTCGCGGCCGACGCCGCCGAGCGGTTCGTGGCCGCGGCCGAGGCTTCCCGCGGTCCCCGTTTCGACGTCGTCCTTACCGGCGGCTCCACGGCGCCCGCCGTCTACCGGCTTCTGGCGGAAGAGCCCTTCGCGTCGCGGGTCGATTGGAGGCGCGTCCACGTCTGGTGGACCGACGAGCGGTGCGTTCCCCCCGATGATCCCCGCAGCAACTACGATGCGGCGCGGGAGGCGCTCCTCGACCGTGTTCCCATTCCATGCGAGCAGATCCACCGGATGCGCGGCGAGGATCCGAACCCCGAGCGCGAGGCGGTCCGGTACGAAGCCGCGCTCCGAGCCGACCAGGCGCTCGCGCGCGGCGAGCCGCCGAGCTTCGACTTCGCGCTCCTCGGTCTCGGAGGCGATGCGCACGTCGCCTCCCTCTTCCCCGGTTCCTCTACCGCCGCTCTATCCGACCGCCTGGTGGCGGCGGTACGGAGTGGCGAGGTCGCGATGCCCGACCCGGTGGTGGACCGCCTGACGCTGACGTTCTCCGCGCTCAACGGGGCGCGGGCGGCCGTGTTCGTCGTGGCCGGCGACGGAAAGGCGGCCGCTCTGCGCGCGGCGCTCGAGGAGCCGGCCGATCCCGTCCTTCGGCCGGCGAGCGGGATCCGCACGGCGGGAGGCCCTCCGGCGTGGCTCGTCGACCGCGCGGCCGCTTCGCTCCTGTCCGGCGCGGGATGACGCGGATCCGCGGCGTCGGGAAGCGTGCGGTGATTCTGGCGGGGGACGTCGGGGGGACGAAGGTCGCGCTCGCGCTCGTCGAGTCGGTCGGGGACGGCTTACGGATCCAGCGGCAGGAGCGCTACGCCACCCACGAGTTCGACGGCCTCGTTCCGGTTGTCCAGAGGTTTCTCGCCGAGACCGGCGAGCGTCCCGGCCGCGCCTGCTTCGGGATCGCCGCGCCGGTCGTGGACGACTCGATCGCCATGACGAACCTCGACTGGGAGGTCGACCGCGGTCGATTCGCCCGCGCGACCGGGATCCCGCGGGTCACCCTGATCAACGACCTGGCGGCCGCCGCCTGGGGGATCCACGCCTTGGCACCCGAGAGTATCGCGACGCTGTACGAAGGCGAGCCGCGGGGGCCCACGGAGGCGCTGATCGCGGCCGGGACGGGCCTCGGCATGGCGACCCTCACGCGTTGCGGGGACCGGGACCTCGTCCTGCCCAGCGAGGGCGGACACCAGGCCTTCGCCCCTCGCACCCCTCTCGAGGACGACCTCCTGAGGTACCTCCGGGTCCGCTTCCCTGACCACGTCAGCATCGAGCGGGTCGTCTCGGGAAACGGGATCGAGTCGATCTACGCCTTCCTGCGGGAGAGCGGCCGCGAAACCGAGCCCGCCTGGCTCGCCGAGCGCCTGGCCGCGAGCCTGGATCGCAGCGAGGAAATCTCGCAGCTCGCGATGTCGGGCGAGGCGGCCATCTGCGAGGCCACGATGGACGCGTTCGTCCGCTGCTTCGGGAGCGCCGCCGGCGACCTCGCGCTGTCGACGCTGGCCCTCGGCGGCGTGCACCTCGGCGGCGGGATCGCGCCAGCCATCCTGCCTCTCCTGGAGGACGGGCGATTCCTCGAGTCCTTCCGCGTCAAGGGCCGGTTCCGGGGGCTTCTCGAGCCCGTGCCGGTCAGGGTCGTCCTCGACCTCGACGCCCCGCTTCTCGGTGCGGCCCGCCGAGCGATCCTGGACGACGATCGATCATGAAGGCCATTGAGACTCCCCTGCTCATCGTCGGAGCCGGCCCGTTCGGGCTGGCGATGGCGGCCGAGGCCCAGGAGCGCGGCATCCCGCATACCGTTCTGGGCGAACCGATGTCGTTCTGGCGGGGACACATGCCGGCGGGCATGCTGCTCCGCTCCGCCTGCGACTGGCATCTGGACCCGACGGGGGTCGCCACGATCGAGCGTTTCCTCGCGACGAGCGGGCGTACGCCCCGCGACGTCGAGCCGCTAACGCTCGACCTCTATCTCGAGTATGCGCGCTGGTTCGAGGAGAAGAAGGAGATCCGGGCGCGGCCCGCGGAAGTCCTACGGCTCGATCGGCGCGACGGCCGCTTCGTCGCAACGCTCGACGACGGATCGACGGTGACGTCGGAGCGGACGCTCCTCGCCCTCGGGTACGCGTACTTCACCCATGTTCCGGAAGAACTCGCGGAGCGCGTGCCCGCGGAGCACCGTTCGCACAGCAGCGACTTCGTGGCGCCGGATCGTTTCGCGGGGCGGCGGGTCCTGGTCGTGGGGGGCCGCCAGAGCGCCCTCGAGTCCGCCGCGCTCCTGGCCGAGGCGGGCGTGGCCATCGTCCACGTCTGTCACCGGCACGCGACGCCTGCGTTCGCCGAGTCGGATTGGTCCTGGGTCGAGCCGACCCTGGATCGAATCGAACGCGACCCGGGCTGGTATCGCCGGCTGTCGGATTCCGAGCGCGAAGCCCTCGACGCACGCTTCTATGCCGAGGGACGGCTCAAGCTCGAGCCCTGGCTGGCGCCCCGTATCGGGCGTCCCGAGATCCGCATCCGACCGCACACGCGGATCGTCGCGAGCGAACCGCGCGGAGACGCGCTCGTCGTGCGGCTCGACTCCGGCGACGCGCTCGAAGTCGATCACGTGCTCTTCGCGACCGGGTACAAAGTCGACGTGCAGCGGGTGCCCTTCCTGGCGGCGGGGAATCTCCTCGAGCGGCTAGAGCGGCGCGACGGCTACCCCGTCCTGGACGATTCCCTTCAATCGAGCGTCTCCGGGCTATTCGTCACCAGCCTGCCCGCTACTCGGGATCTCGGCACGTTCTTCGGCTTCACGGTGGCAGTGCGCGCCTCCGCTCGCATGGTGGCCCGGGCGATCGTGGAGAGCTGAGGGTCTTGGCGCCTCAGCGGGCGGCGAGCCGGTGCGCGCCCGTATCGTACGCCAGCACGCGGCGCACCCAGTCGATCGTGCGCGGGCGCTCGTCCTCGATCCGGAAGTGCTCGTCGAAGAACCGATAGATGGCGCTCTCGGCCACGAACGCCGTGGGAGGCGCGGCGGGGATCAGCGTGCAGGCCAGGATCACGTCGTACATCGACATCGACTCGCCCACCAGCCACTGACGGCGGGATAGCCGCTCATCCAGGCGCTCCAGCGCCTCGACCAGCGCCCCCCGAGCGCCCGCGATGCGACCCGCGTCACGCTCCTCCGGCGACTTGGGGATCTCCCCCTGGACGTTCCACTGTGCGCGTCGGATGTGGGGCGAGACGTTCGCGAGTACCGTCTCCGCCGCCAGGATGTCGTCCCGTGAATCGGGGGTCAGGGACGGCGCGTCCCGGTAGTTCGCCTCCAGGTAGTGGAGGATCGCCGCCGAGTCGCGCATCGTGACCCCGCCGTCGAGCAGGATCGGCACAAGCGGCCAGCCCCCCGCGCGCACGATCGGTTCCCGTTCGGCAGAGAACATCTCCTGGGTCTCGTAATCGAGCCCCTTGAACTCGAGAGCGATCCGGACCTTGACGGAGTTCGGGGAGCGATGGAACTCGAGCAGCTTGCGCATGGCATGCAAGCTACGTGTCCGCCGGCCCTCCGTCGCCCCGGACGTCGATCGAGGCGGCTGGCAGACGACCCGGCCGGCCCTTACAATCTCGACCGATGGACCATCGCGTCACCCTGACCCAGCACCTTCTGCGCGAGGTGGAGGCGCATGCGCCCGGAGGCGGGCCCGTGGCCTCGATCCTGGCCCAGGTCGCCACCGCCTGCAAGGAGATCCGGGCCGAACTCGCCGAGGTGGGGCTCGGCTCGCTGGCCGGCATGCAGGGCGGCGTCAACGTGCAGGGCGAGTCCGTCCACAAGCTCGACTGGTTCGCCAACGAGGTGTTCACCAAGCACTTCCGCGGATCCGGGCTCCTCTGCACGCTGATCAGCGAGGAGATGGAAGACATCTACCATCTCGACGAGGACTGCCCGCGCGCCCAGCACGTCCTCTGCTACGACCCCATGGACGGCTCCTCCAACCTCGACGTCGACGGGGCGGTAGGCACGATCTTCAGCGTGCGCCGCAAGTCGACGGGGAAGACGCACGGAAAGCCGGAAGAGGTATTCGAGCCCGGCACCGAGCAGGTGGCTGCGGGCTATGTCCTCTACGGCCCCCAGTGCATGCTGGTCTACGCGGTGGGAGGCAACGTGCACGGCTTCACCCTCGACACCGCCGTGGGGGAGTTCTTCCTCAGCCATCCGAACATTCGCATGCCGGAGCACGGCAAGGAGTTCTCCGCCAACATGGCCCGGCTCGATGCCTGGGACCCGGCGTTCCGCGAGTTCGTGCGGAACCATTCGCACGGCGGCAGCGCCGCACGCTCGTATTCCCTGCGCTACATAGGGGCGCTCGTGGCGGACTTCCACCGCGCGCTGCTCCGCGGCGGCGTGTTCTTCTATCCCGGAGACGCGAATAACCCCCACGGCAAGCTGCGGCTTCTCTACGAGGCCGCCCCGCTCGCCTACCTCGCGGAAGCCGCGGGCGGCGCCGCCTCCAGCGGACGGGAACGCATCCTGTCCATCGTTCCCGACGGCCTCCACGTCCGGACGCCGCTGATCATCGGCAGCCGCTACGAGGTGTCGGCCATCGAGAGCCTGCTCGCCGGCGAGCGCCAGGGAGTCGCAAATGCGAGCCTCGCATAGAATCTCAACGACCTGTGGAAAGGAGCGACCCCTTTGAGCCGCAACGATCACGGCACAGCCACCGCCGAGCCGCTCGCGGCCGGCGCCATCACCGCGCGTGTGAGCGAGATCCTCTCCTACTATCCGAGCGAGGGTGCGGCCGTGAAGGCGAACCTCGCGCGGTTGCTCTCCCACGGCCGCCTGGGGGGGACGGGCAGGCTCGTCATCCTTCCCGTCGACCAGGGGTTCGAGCACGGCCCCCACCGCTCGTTCGCCGTGAACCCGCCGGCGTACGATCCGGAGTACCATCCCCGCTTCGCGCTCGCCGCCGGAATGTCGGGCTACGCCGCGCCGCTGGGCTTCATCGAGGCGGTGGCCGGGAACTACGCCGGCCAGCTGCCGCTCATCCTCAAGCTCAACAACCATGACCTTCTGTGGTCGGACGACGACCCGATCCCGGCCGTGACGGGATCCGTCGAGGCCGCCCTGCGGCTGGGATGCGCGGCCATCGGTTACACCATCTATCCGGGCTCGGCGAACCGGCAGGAGATGTACGAGAACCTCCAGTTCATCGCCGAGCAGGCCAAGTCCGCCGGGCTGGCCGTCGTCGTGTGGTCGTACCCGCGGGGATCGGGGATCGACGAGACGTCCGGTGAGACCGCGCTCGACGTGTGCGCATACGCGGCCCATCTGGCCTGCCAGATGGGGGCGCACATCGTCAAGGTGAAGCTGCCCTCCGACCATCTGTATCAGGACAAGGCCCGGAAGGTCTACGAGGAGCTCGACGTCCCGCGCTCGACGGTGGCCGACCGCGTGCGGCACGTCGTCCAGGCGGCGTTCGCCGGCAAACGGATCGTGATCTTCAGTGGCGGGTCGAAGACGAGCTCGGAGGCCTTCTACGACGACATCCGCGGGATTCGCGACGGCGGCGGGTTCGGATCGATCATCGGTCGGAACACGTTCCAGCGCCCGTGGGACGAGTCCCTGGAGTTCATCGGCAGGGTGATCGACATCTACGCCGACGCGGATCGCTGATCTCCTGAGTTCTCCGCGCCCTGCGGCTGAAGAGCGAGCGGCGCCACGAAAGGGAGCGGGGCGCGGCCGACTGCTCCAGATCCTCGGCGTCGCCTTCGGCCTGGCCGTCATCGTCGGCAACACGATCGGCGGCGGAATCCTGCGCACCCCCGGGGAGGTGGCGGAGCAGCTCCCCTCCGTTCCGTTGTTCCTCGTCGCGTGGGTTGCCGGCGGGCTCTACGCCCTTCTAGGGGCGATCTCGCTCAGCGAGCTGGGCACCATGATCCCCCTCTCGGGGGGTCAGTTCGTGTTCGTGCGCCGCGCGTTGGGCCGGTTCCCCGGGTTCCTCGTGGGGTGGTCCGATTGGATCTCCACCTGCGGCTCCATGGCGGCGGTGGCGATCATCATCGGGGAATACGCCGGGCCGCTGATCTCGCCCCTCGAGGGGCACGCCGCCTTCGTGGCCTCCGCGGTGGTCCTCGCTTTCGCCCTCCTGCAATGGCGCGGGATCCGGGCGGGAGACGCCGCGCAACAGCTCACCAGCTTTCTGAAAGCCCTGGCCCTCCTCGGGCTCGTGGGCGCGATCCTGTTCCTTCCCTTCGACTCCTCGCCGGCGACCCCGGCCGGACCTCTGCCCGCCGGTCTCGCTCTCCTCACAGCCTTCGTGATCGCCTTTCAGGCCGTCATCTTCACGTACGACGGCTGGACCGGGGCGATTTACTTCTGCGAGGAGATGAAGGACCCGGGGCGCAGCATACCGCGCGCGACGATCGGCGGGGTGCTCCTCGTCATCGGCCTGTACCTGGCGCTCAACCTGGCGTTCCTCCGCGCCGTGCCGATCGGCAGCATGGCCGGAGATCCGTTCGTGGCAGCCACCGCGGCGACGGCCGTTTTCGGCGCGCGGGGCGACACCGTGATCCGGATCCTCATGATCGTGTCCCTTCTCGCGGCGGTGAACGCGAACCAGCTCATCGCCTCGCGCGTGCCGTTAGCGATGGCGCGCGACCGCCTGCTGCCTTGGGCGGCGACCCGGGTCAACGAGGGCGGCACCCCGACCACGGCGCTGTTCGCAGGGACGGGCGT
This sequence comes from Gemmatimonadota bacterium, assembly GCA_025937815.1. Classification (GTDB taxonomy): domain Bacteria; phylum Gemmatimonadota; class Gemmatimonadetes; order JACCXV01; family JAHWKZ01; genus JAICNR01. The sequence continues at coordinate 493 of JAICQP010000013.1, read as the reverse complement.
GACGCTTCTCCTGATCGCGACCAACAGCTTCGACACGATCCTCGCGCTTCTCGCGTTCTTCTTCGTCGCCAACTACGCCCTCTCCTTCGCCTCCGTGTTCGTCCTGCGGCGACGCGAGCCGTCCACCCCGCGCCCGTTCCGCGCGATCGGCTACCCCTGGACGACCGGAGTCGCGCTCGCAGGCTCCATCGCGTTCCTGGCGGCGTCCGTCGTCGGCGATCCCGCAGGCAGCGTGCGCTCCCTGCTGCTCCTCGCGGCCAGCGTGCCGGTCTTCCTGCTGTTGCGGGGTCGAGAGACGAGCGAGTGAGACTTCGCGCTCTTGGCGGAGGTCGATCAAGGCGAGTCGATTTCCAGGCGCGCGACGAGGCTATTCCGAGGCGTGGCGACTACCACGCCGCAGGAGAACGAGGAGCGGGAACGAAGAAATCGGCCGCCTTCATCGCCCGTCTACCTAGCCCCGGCGCTCCTCGCGGAGGTCGATCAAGGCGAGTCG
>JAICQP010000178.1 GCA_025937815.1 Gemmatimonadota bacterium | reverse complement strand
GTGCGTGGACGCCGAGTGCGCGTCGCTGTCTTCCGGAGCCTAGAGGGATCGCTCACAGCCCGCTGTCAGCGAGTTGACAACGTAGGCGGTCAGCTTCCCGCGGCGGTGGGGGAGAGCCGCTGCACCTTGAATCGCCGCAGGTGGGGCCGCATCTTCCGGCGTGATGGAGGACCCCCGGCCGCTCGGCCCCCACGCCTCGGACAAAGCCTTCACGTATTCCAGCTATCTGGCGCTCGACGAGCTGCTGGCGCTCCAGCGCCCTGAGTCCGACGAGCACGACGAGATCCTGTTCATCATCATCCATCAGGTCTACGAGCTGTGGTTCAAGGAGATCCTCCACGAGGCCGACTGGCTGACCGGGCGGCTGGCGCAGGGGGATACGGGCGCGGCCATGCACACGCTCAAGCGGATCCTGACGATTCTCAAGATCGCGGTCGCGCAGCTCGACATCCTCGAGACGATGACACCCAGGGACTTCCTCTCCTTCCGCGACCGCCTGGCGAGCGCCAGCGGCTTTCAGTCCGCGCAGTTCCGGGAGCTCGAGTTCGCGCTAGGTCACAAACGCCGGGCGATGCTCGATCACTTCCCGGAGGGGACTCCGTGGCGCGGCCGGCTCGAGGTCCGCTGGGCGCGGCCGACGATCTGGGACGCGCTCCTACGGTATCTCGCCGCGCGCGGCTACTCGGTTCCGCCGGAGGCGCTCGGGCGCGACGTCACCACCCGCATCGAGCCCGACCAGGGCGTTCAGCGGGCGCTCCTCGAGGTCTACCGCGGGGACGACTTACGGGCGCATCTCGACTCCCAGCTGCTCGAGCGGTTCGTCGATCTCGACGAGGGACTTCAGGAGTGGCGCTACCGGCACGTGAAGATGGTCGAGCGGACGATCGGCGCGCGGCCAGGCACGGGTGGGAGCGCGGGAGCGGGATACCTCCGGACGACGCTTTCCGAGCCGTTCTTCCCGGACCTCTGGGCGATCCGGACCGAGCTCTGAACGGGGCGGGGCCAGCAGCCGGAAAGCGCGCGGTGCTGTCCGCCGAGGATCTCCGCCGCGATCCCAACCCGCTCGCGCCGGACTACTCGCGCTTCAGGGTCGGCGAGCGGCTGCTCTTGTCGGGCCACTCGCATCAGGCGTGGCCCGACCGGGGGTTCGAGGGGCAGCGGCAGGCCTGGCTGGACGCCGCTGAGCACGTGGACGAGAAGTGGGAGCATGCCTTCGCGCGCGCCGAGCGGGTGCGCGAGGGCTACCGGCGGCTCCTGGGCGGCGGGGAGGGGGCGATCGCGCTCGGGCCGGCGACCCACGACCTCCTCGTGAAGTGGATCTCGGCGCTGCCACTGCGCGATCGGCCGCGGCTCGTTACGACCGACCTGGAGTTCCACGCGCTCCGGCGCCAGCTCGATCGGCTGGGGGAAGCCGGGCTCGAGGTCGTCAAGGTGGCGGCGCTCCCGTCGGAATCGGTAGGCGAGCGGATCGCGGCGGCGGTCGACGACCGCACGGGGGCGGCGTTCGTGTCGGCCGTCTTCTACAAGAACGCACACGTCGCCGGCGGCCTGGACCGGGCGCTCGAGGCCTGCGGGCGAGTCGGGGCCCGGCTCCTCGTGGATGCCTACCATGCGCTCAACGTCGTGCCGTTCGATCTCGCCGCGTGGGGGATCGAGGGCGCGACGGTGACCGGTGGCGGCTACAAGTATGTGCAGCTCGGGGAGGGGAACGCGTTCCTGCGCATGCCTCCGGGCGAAGTGCTCGAGCCCGTCGTGACCGGCTGGTTCGCGGAGTTCGACGCGCTGACCGGGTCGCACCGGCCCGACGAAGTGGCGTGGGGGTCGGCGGGCTCGCGGCTGGCGGGGGCGACGTACGATCCCACCAGCCATTACCGCGCGAGCGAGGTCTTCGACTTCTTCGACGAGCGCGGGCTCACGGTCGAGCTGCTGGCGCAATCGTATCGGCACCAGGTGAAACTCCTCGCCGAGCGGTTCGACGCGCTCGATCTGGACCCTGCTCTCGTCGACCGCGACCGCTCGGCGCCGGTCGAGAAGCTGGGCGGCTTTCTCGCGCTCGAGAGCCCGCGGGCCGGCGAGCTTCGGAAAGCGCTTCTCGCGCGCGGCGTCTTCACCGACCACCGCGATACGACGCTCCGGTTGGGCCCTGCGCCCTACCTGTCCGATCGGCAGATCGAGGATGCGATCTCGACGCTCGCGAAGCTAGTGTGATCGTGATGAGAACCCGGAGGAGGTTCACCGACCCATGAACGATGTCTCGCGACGCCACTTCCTCGGCATGGCCGGCGCGGGGATGGTATTGCCCTTCGTCGGTCGGTTTCTCGATCCTCCCTCGGTATCGCCCGCGAGAAGCTTCCGGATCCGCGCGGTGACGGCGGGGGTCTCTCCGACCGGCGATGCCGCGCCTCGGGAGCTGGAGCCGGCCCTCGGGTTCCTGCGACAAGCGCGGGCGGCGCTGGAGACGAAGGGATACGAGGTCCAGACGGTTCGCCTGGCGACTCGGCCCCTGGCGGAATACCTGCCGGATTGGTCGGGCGCGGAAGCCATGGAAGTCATCGGCGAGATGGACGACGTCGCGATCGCCGCGAGCGCTTCCCTCAGCCTGGGGCCCGTGATCACCGCGGACGAGCACGTTCCCGGGTTCGCTTCGTGGGCGGCAGAGCTCGTTCAGCGCACCAGGGACATCAGTTTCTCCGTCCGCGTCGCCTCCCGACAGCACGGCGTCCACCGATCCGCGCTGAGGTCCGCCGCGGAAGCGATCCAGGCGATCGGGAGGGAAACCCCTGGAGGCGAGGGAAACTTCCGGTTCGCCGCGGCGGCGTTCGTCCCCTCCGGAACCCCCTTTTTCCCCTGTGGATGGTTCTCGGAGCCCAACACCTTCAGCATCGGGCTGGAGTCGCCGGTCCTTCTGGACGAGATCCTGTCGGAGGTCTCCGGTCCGGCCGCGGCGAGAAGCGCACTCGCCGCGGGCCTGGAGGCGGCTATGGGAGAGCTCGAACGAGCGGCACTCGAGATCGGGCGGGAAACCGGGTGGAGGTTCCTCGGCGTCGACACCTCGCCCGCGCCGGGTCTGGACGCCAGCATCGGGCGCGTCATCGAGCGCTTGACCGACGCCCCGTTCGGAGATCCGTCGACCCTCGCGGCCTGCGCCCTCCTCACCGACGTGCTGAAGGGTCTGACCGTGACGACGTGCGGCTATTCCGGGCTCATGCTCCCCGTCCTGGAGGATCCGGTGCTGGCGGAGCGCGCCCGAGAGGGCCGATACGGAGTCTCGGATCTCCTTCTCTACTCCAGCGTATGCGGGACGGGCCTCGATGTGGTGCCGATTCCCGGAGACACGACCGTCGACACGATCAGCGGTATCGTCGAGGACGTCGCCGCCCTCTCGGCTCGCTACGAGAAACCGCTGTCCGCACGGCTTCTGCCGATCCCGGGCCGGAAGGCCGGCGACGTCGTGAGCTTCGACAATCCCTATCTCACGGAGGGTGTGGTAATGGAGGCGGGATAGCGAGAACGCCTAACCGTCGCAGCCTTCTCCCTGCTCCAGCCAACCCAGGAACGCCCTCGCGAACGCGGACGATTCGAGCCGACCCTCTTCCAGGGGGAACGGCGTGCTCAGCCGATCGCTGTTCGCCAGAAGGGCGAACGAAGCCCCGCGAGCCGGCGCCAGGACGAGGAGCGCGGAGTTGCCGGTCCAGGAGCCGAAATGCCAGACCACGTCCCCGCCGGTTCGACGCTCGACGAACCATCCCAGACCGTACGGTAACTCCACACCCGAGGTCGCGCGCATGGGAGTGAAGGCGAGCGTTCGGCCTCCGTCGGGGTAGAGCCCGCCCTCCTCGATGGCCGCGCCATACTCGACCAGGTCGAGCACGGTGGAAAGCAGGCCCGCGGCTACGTTGAAGTGTGTCGGATACGCGATCGGGTGTGCGTCGCCGTCGTAGCCCTGGGCGAGCGCCGCGCGGATCGCAACGTCGTCGATGCCGTCCCCGTCGAGAGAGGAGGGAGCGGTCCTCGTCAGGCCCGCGGGAGCGATGACGCGCTCGAGGACGGCATCCTCGAAGGTCCGGCCGTCCGCTCGCCGGACGACCGAGTCGAGCAGAGCGTACCGGTTGCCGTCGTAGCGGAAGGCGGTGCCCGGAGGAGGATCCGACGTGTGGCTCATGAGGTGCCGCACGCGAACGTCACCCGACAGCTCGACGCCGTACTCGGATACCGGGTCGTCGAGCGAGATCCGTCCCTCGTCGGCGAGCTGGAGCAGGACGATCGAGGCGAAGGTCTTCGTCAACGAAGCGATGTGGAATACGGTCTGCGGAGTGGCGGGAACGTTGCGCGCGACGTCCGCCGAGCCGAACCCGGACGACCAGACGACCACCCCGTCGCATCCGATGGCGGCGGCCATTCCGGGGATGCCGTGCAGGCGACGAAGGGACTCGAGCCGGACCGCGAGCTCCGACGTGTCGAGGGGAGGGGACTCCGGGCCCGTCTGGTCCGTGCAGGCGATGAGCGCTGCGAGGAACACGAGCCCTCGGAGTCGGTTCGACGTCATCCGGTCAAGCTATCCGACGACTGGGGCAGCGCCACGACCGCCAGGCCGACAGCCCGCGGCCGAGGAGGGACTCCAGCGCGAGGATCTCGGGCTCGTAACGCGGAACGATGCGCGAGACCCCGATCGCGCGCTCTCCGACGCCATCCAGTCGCTGACGCAACGCTGCTACCAGGGCGAAAGCAAGAGGCCGGCTGCCCGCTCGGCGATGGCGTACACCGCAGCCTGCGAGTTCCCGCTCACGGTTG
>JAICQP010000111.1 GCA_025937815.1 Gemmatimonadota bacterium | reverse complement strand
GCGCTCCGCGCGGCGACCGCGGAGGCCGCCCGCTTCGCGGAGGCGACAGAGGAGTTCGGGACGATCCGCGAGGGGAGCCGGGCGGACCTCGTCGTCGTGGCGGGCGATCCGCTCTACGACCTGGCAGCGCTCCGGCGCCCGGTGGGCGTCATGCTCCGCGGCGAATGGCTCCCGCGGGAGAGACTGGAGGCGCTGATCAGCGACGCGCTTTCGTCAGAGCACTGACGGAGCCCACGCTCAGCCCGGGAATTCGAGCTGCCGCACCTGTCGGACACCCTCGATCCGCCGGAGGTCCTCCAGCACGTCGCGGGGGGCGGGGGCGTCCAGGTTGATGAACGCGAGCGCGGTCTGGCCCGGCGCGGTCCGGCCGAGCCGCCACTCCGCGATGTTGACGCCCGCGTCCCCGAGGATCGTCCCCACCCGCCCGATCACGCCCGGCACGTCCCGGTTCCACACGAGGAGCGCTGTCCCCACCGGCGGGGCGTCCAGGTGATAGCCGTCGATCTCGACGGCGCGGGGGTGGGTCTGGAAGAGGGTCCCCGCCACGCTGCGCTCGCCGGCGTCCGTGCGGATCCGGCACCCGACCAGGTTGGCGTAGTCGGCGGCTGACGCGCGGCGGCTCCGCGACACATCGATGCCGCGCTCGGCGGCCACGTGGGCGGCGTTCACGTAGTTGACGTCGGCCAGCCCCAGGATCGGGGTCAGGACCCCTTTGAGGACCGCTACGGAGAGCGGGTCGGCATGGGGCGCGGCCTCGGGTCCGCGGGCCTCGACCTCCACGCGCTCGATCCTCCCCGGGGCGAGCGCCTCGGCCAGGCGCCCGAGCCGCTCGGCGAGGTCGAGCCACGGCCGGATCGCGGAGAGTCCCCCCGTGGTCACGAACGGGAGGTTGACCGCGTTCCGGAACTCCTCATCGCGGAGCGCGGCGACCACCTGCTCGGCGATCTGGACCGAGACGTCGCGCTGGGCCTCGCTGGTCGATGCGGCGAGGTGGGGCGTCAGGACCACGTTCGGCGCTGCGAGGAGCGGGCTTCCGGCCGGAGGCTCGTCGGCATAGACGTCGAAGGCGGCGCCCGCGAGCCGCCCATCGGCGAGCGCGTCCGCCACCGCTCCCTCGTCGACCAGACCTCCGCGGGCGGCGTTGACGAGAAGCGCGCCCGGCTTCATCCGCTCGAGAGCGTCGGCGCCGATCAGCCCGCGAGTCTCGTCGGTCAGCGGGACGTGCAGGGTGAGGACGTCCGCTTCCGCGAGCACCCGTTCGAGATCGGCGAGCTCGACATTTATCTCGGTTGCGGCGTCCGCGGCCAGGTAGGGGTCGCAGCCGATGGCCTGCATTCCGAAGCCGCGGCCACGGGCAGCCACGAGCCGGCCGACCCGGCCGAGTCCGATCACGCCGAGCGTCTTTCCGGCCAGCTGGAAACCGACGAACCGCTTCCTCTCCCATTCGCCGCGCCGGACGCTGGCGTCCGCCGCGGGCACCTGGCGGCAGAGGGCCAGCAGGAGCGCCCAGGTGTGCTCGGCGGTCGCGGTCGCGTTGGCTCCCGGCGTGTTCATGACGAGGACGCCGCGTTCGGTCGCCGCCTCGACGTCGATGTTGTCGAGCCCGACGCCCGCGCGTCCGACGACCTTGAGTCCGTCGGCACGGGCGAGCGCCTCGGCGTCGACCCGGGTCCCGCTGCGGACGATCAGCGCGTGGTGGCCCGGCAGGGCTGCGAGGAACGCCTCGCGCTCCATCGCCCCGGGCGCATCGACCTCCACGTCGTCGAATGCTCGCAGCCGCGCTAGCCCCTCCTCGGAGAAGGGATCGGAGACGAGGACCCGGAACGTCAGACGCCGACCCTCAGGAACTCGTCGATCGCGGCGGTCAGCGCCTCCACGTCTTCCACCGTGTGGTCGCCCATGTGGCCGATCCGGAACGTTCGGTCCGCGAGCTTCCCATAGCCGTTGGCCACGACCATGTCGTGGTTCTCGGCCAGCCACCGGTTCATCGCCCGGATGTCGATCTGGAGGGTGTTCGTCACCGCGGACACGGAATCCGAGCGGTATCCCTCGGCCGCGAACAGATCCATGCGCTCGAGCGCCCAATCCCGGACGTGCCGCGCCATGGCGGAATGCCGGGCGAACCGCGCCGCGAGCCCCTCTTCGAGGATCCGGTCGAGCTGTACATCGAGAGAATAGAGGAGCGTGATCGCCGGAGTCGCCGGGGTTTGATGCCGCTCGAGATACTTCTCGAAGACGAGGAAGTCGAAATACCATCCGCGGTCCGGCACTCGCCGCGCCCGCTCGAGCGCGCGGTCGCTGACCGCCGCGAAGGCGAGGCCGGGGGGCAGCGCGAGGCACTTCTGCCCGCCGGTCAGGCACACGTCGAGCCCCCAGTCGTCGACCCGGACGTCGATCCCGCCCAGCGAGGAGACCGTGTCGACGAGGAGAAGCGCGTCGGGCGCGCGCGAGCGCACGGCAGAGGCGATCTCGGCGATCGGGCTCGTCACCCCGGTCGAGGTCTCGTTGTGGACGACCGTCACCGCGTCGTACCCGCCGCGCTCGAGCGCCTCGTCGACCAGTTCGGCCGTCACCGGCTTCCCCCACTCGATTTCCAGGACGTCGTGCGGCTTGCCGACGGCGGCGACCACCTCGCGCCAGCGATCGCTGAACGCGCCGTTGACGCAGCAGAGCGCCCGCCCGGCGACGCAGTTCCGCGCCGTCGCCTCGAACAGGCCCGTCGCCGAGCTGGTCGAGACGTAGACACGGTGGTCGCTGCGGAACACCTCGCGGAGGCGGAGCTGGATCGATGCCAGGAGCGCTTCGATCTCCCTGGACCGGTGTCCGATCAGGCGCTGTGCCTGGGAGGCCAGCACCTCCTCCCGCACTTCCGTCGGACCCGGGAGGAAGAGGCGCGGGGGGCGGGGACGTTCGGGCACGCCGCGAACGTAGGACGCGCCCGCCGGCCGCTGCAAGGACGCTTGTCCGCCTTCGATGAGCGCCGTTCCCTTCTTCCAGACCACCTCGTGGATCGTGCCCGCCAGAGGACCTGGACGGCGTCCCACCAGGAAGGGGACGACGGGCGACAGGCTCGGCGCATCGATCCAGTGGTCGGCGGCCTCCCGCATCCGCTCGTGCCGGACGACGCCGCCGAACCCGATCAGCCGGTCGACCGCGGCTCTCGCGGCCGCGTCGCTCGCCCCGTCGCCCACCAGTGTGACTTCGGCGCTCTCCGCCAGGCCCGCGAGCGCCAGCCGCTTTCCCCCTGTCGACGCCAGCGTGTGCGCCGCGGTGGCCGCCCACGGATCGGGGTCGGACCAGCGGAGGGGGACGGCGAGGACCCGCGCCGGGTCGATCCCCAGCCAGGCGGCGAAGGGCTCGACCGCCTCGAGCAGCCCGCCGCTCACGATCCAGGTCTCGATCCCGGCCGCGGCGAGCGCGGCCAGGGTCTCCCGCGCGTCCTCGATCGCGTGCGCGATGTAGGCCCGGGCGAGAGCGGTCAGGTCGTCAGGTCGCGGCCGGACCACGGCCAACCGCGCGGCGTACACGGATTCCAGGGGGACCTCTCCGTCCATCGCCCGTCGGGTCAGCGCCTCGACCTCGCGTCCGGTGCCCGCGCGCTCGGCGAGCCAGTCGATCCCTTCGATGGCGGTGAGGGTCGAGTCGCAATCGAAGCAGACGACCCGGCGGACCATGCGCGAAGTATAGCGTCCGGGGAGGAAGCAGCGACGCCGATGGGGAGGATTCGGCTCGGCGCCGGGTCGCTCGTCTTGACAAGAAATCTTTTCGGTGGTAGAGTCGCGGCATGGCGACGTCCGCTCCCGATAGCCTGCACGTCGTGGCCGATCCGGCGCGGGCGGCGAGGGCGCTGTCGCCGATCCGCCGGCAGGCGCTGGCCGCGCTCGCGCAGGCGCCCGATTCGGCGACCGGGCTGGCCGAGCGACTCGGGACGAGCCGCCAGCTCCTGAACTACCACTTGCGGGAGCTCGAGAAGGCGGGATTTCTCGAGCTCGTCGAGGAGCGCAGGAAGGGGAACTGCACGGAGCGGGTGATGCGGGCAAAGGCGCGCCACTGGCTGATCGATCCCGGCGCCCTGGCCGGGCTCGCAGACGAGCCGCTGCCACCCGCCGACCGTTTCAGCGCGACGTACCTGGTCGCGCTCGCGGCGCGCGCGATCCGCGAGGTCGCGGGGCTGATCGCCAAGGCCGCCGGCTCGAAGAAGCGGCTGGCCACGCTCGCGATCGACGCGGACGTCCGGCTCGCGCGGCCGGCGGACTTTCCCGCCTTCGCCGAGGACCTGGCCCGCGCCATCGGCGAGGTCATCGCGCGGCACACCGACGACACGACCGCAGGCAGGCGGCGCTTCCGCATCGTGGCGGGCGCCTGGCCGGCGAAGGAATCGAAGGCATCCACCGTCGAAAGGGAGGAGACATGAGGAAGGAGCCGGACGCCAGCAGGGAAGAGAGCAAGCACGATCGCGCCGTGAAGGAGCGGCCCGCGACGCGCGCGGCCAAGGGAGAGATCGAGATCGAGGCGCCGGTCGAGGCGGTCTGGAAGGCGCTGACGGACGCGCGGGAGCTCGAGCGGTGGTTCCCGCTCGACGCGCGGGTCGAGCCTGGCGAGGGCGGATCGATCTGGATGAGCTGGCGGAACGAGTACGAGGGCGAGTCGAAGATCCTGAAGTGGGACCCGCCGCGGCACTTGAGGACCACGTGGGAGATGCACGAGGGCGACCAGCCGCCGCAGGTCACCGATTATCGCCTCGAATCGAAGGGCGGACGGACGATCGTCCGCGTCGTCACGTCGGGATTCCCGACCGATGCGGCGTGGGACGACTGGGTTCAGGGGACGGTCGACGGCTGGGCCTTCGAGCTCCGCTCGCTCAAGGAGTACCTGGAGCGCCACCGGGGCCAGGACCGCGACGTCGTCTATCTGCGCCGCAGGGTGCCGCTGGGCGCCGAGGAGATCTGGAAGCGAATGGCCGCGCCCGGCGCGCTGGGTTCCAAGCCCCTCGGCGCCGAGCCGATCTTCGAGGCGCCGCCGCGCCAGTGGACAGCGGTGGTCGAGAAGCTGGACGGGGCGCTCCTGCGGGCGGGGAGCGATCCCTGCGCTACGTCGGAAACCGGCGAGCGCGACGTCACGCTCTGGCTATCGGCCTGGGGCGACGCGCGCGAGCACCTGCCCGCGATCCGCGAGGACTGGGCGGCGACGCTCGAGCGGCTCTACCCCGAGGGGCGCGAAGTCTGACGCTCCCCGGGCGTGGAGGATTGGCGGATCAGAGCGGGTGGCTTCGCGACGAAATGAGTTGTATATTGTCAAAGCGTTCTAGACCTTACCAATCTGTGTCAGGTCGAGCGCGAAGTCCCCACCCGACAAGGAGCCAGCCAAAATGCGGAGAACCACGCTCGGTGCGTGCGCGATTGCGCTCGCGATCTTCCTGACGTCCGGCTATGCGCAAGCCCAGGAACAGCAACCGGACTCCCCCATGCGCTACGTCACCGTGACGACCTTCGACGTTCCCTACGGCCCGGATCGGGCGAAGGTGATGGCCTTTCTCAACGAGTACTTCCTGCCGAGGACTCAGCTCCACCCCGACGTCCGCAACTTCCGGCTCCTCACCCACGTGTGGGGAAGCGACGGGATGCAGGTCATCATAGAAGCGGAGTACGACAACTGGGCCGACATAGAGGCCGATTGCGGGCAGCCCTGTGACGACTACTACGCACAGCACGTGGCCCCGACCGTGGGCCAGGGTGGATACGCCGAGTATCAGGAGATGTCCGCTCTGTTCAGCCAGGCGTACAGCACCCACAAGGACGAGATCTACCTGACCAACATGAACCGCGCGATGGTGGAGGGTAAGACACCGAACTGGGTGGGCCCGACTCCCGTGGCAGCCAGCGCCGCCACCGGCAACTAGGACACCACCCGGCCGCTTCCGCGGCCGTATAAGGCACGACTCGCGGGCCCGAGGATCGATTCCGAGGGCCCGCGTTGTTTATCACGTAGCAGATAGCCCATGACTGCCACGGCGGGGCGTGTTGGCCAGGGCGGCAGCCGGGCGCATATTGATCCAGTTGTCACATTTCCCAGTCCACCAAACCATCGACATCTCCGCCACGGGCGCCGGGGCCGTCATCCCATCGTGAATCAGACCGCGTCGAGTCGGCTGCCCCATCGCCTGTCGGTCGTATGGTTCAGCGACCTCGTGGGATGGAGCAGCCTGACGGCCACGGACGAGGACAAGGCGATCGCGCAGATGCGCCACTTCCAGGCCGCCGTGCGAGCGGTGGTCTCGGAAGAGAAAGGGCGCATCGTCAAGTTCATAGGCGACGCGGCGCTGGTGGAGTCGCCCAGCGCGGAGGCGGCCGTGATGGCCGCCGACGAGCTTCGCGGGCTCATGCGCGCGGGCGAGTCGATCCGGACGGGGATCCATCTCGGCGACGTCGCGGTCGGTCCCGACGGCGACCTGTACGGCGACGGAGTGAACACCGCGCAGCGGATCCAGACCGTGGCCCAGCCGGGGCAGATCGTCGTGAGTGGGGACGTCTGGCGGCAGCTCCGGAACAGGTCCACGTTCCGCTTCGAGCCGCTCGGCGAGCGCGCCCTCAAGGGCGTCGAGGCGCTGGATCTCTACGCCGTCACCGATGTCGTCCGTCCCCGTCCGACGGCGGCCCCGCACCCCCCGGCAGCGCCTGCTCCGGTCCCGGCGCCTGCTCCAACCGACCGCTCGATCGCCGTCCTGCCGTTCCTGAACCTCAGCTCGGACCCCGAGAACGAGTACTTCAGCGACGGGATCACCGAGGAGATCCTGAACGCGCTCGTCAAAGTGAGCGACCTCAAGGTCGCCTCGCGGACGTCTTCGTTCGCATTCAAGGGTCATCAAAGCGACGTGCAGGAGATCGCCGAGAAGCTCAAGGTCGCGACGGTGCTGGAAGGCAGCGTCCGCAAGGCCGGGAACCGAGTCCGCATCACGGGTCAGCTGATCGGCGCCGCGGACGGGTACCATCTGTGGTCGGAGACGTACGACCGCGAGCTGGAGGACATCTTCGCGATCCAGGACGACATCGCGCAGTCGATCGTCACGGCTCTCAAGGCCACACTGGCGGTCGACGAGGGCGAGAAGCTGGTCGTTCCCACGACCGACAACCTCGAGGCGTACACCCTGTACTTGAAGGGGCGGTTCCACTACAACAAAGACACCGAGGCCGGCCTGCGCGAGAGCCTGAAGTTCTATGAACAGGCCCTCGAGCACAGCCCCGATTACGCCAAGGCATGGGCCGGCATCGCCGACTCCTGGATGCATCTGGCCGACGATTACGTGCCGCCCGAAGAGGGGTACACGGCGGCCAAGGAGGCGGCCGAGAAAGCGCTGGAGCTGGAGCCCGAGCTGGCGGAAGCCCATACCGCGCGCGGGAAAGTGCTGGGCTGGTACGAGTGGAAATTCGCCGAGGGCGAGCTGGCGCTTCGGCGAGCCGTGGGCGCGAATCCGAACTACGCGGACGCGCACTGGGCGCTCGGCAGTCTCCTCCCGACCACGGGCCACATGAAAGAGGCGCTGCAGGAAATCCGGACGGCGCAGTTGCTGGATCCGCTCTCGCCCGTGACCGCCTACTGGCACGCGCGCTACCTGCTCTACGCGCGGCGCATCGACGAAGCGATCGAGGAGGGACAGAGGGCGCTCGATCTGGATCGCGGGTACGTGTACGGAGTGGCGATTCTCGGCCGTGCGGAGCTGCTCCAGGGGAAGAACGAAGAGGCGATCGATTCGTTCCGGCGGTGCGTCGAGCTCGCGCGATCGAACACGTTCCGGACGTACCTCGCCTACGGATTGGCGTGTGCCGGTCGCGACGCGGAAGCCCGGGAGATCCTCGAAGG
>JAICQP010000241.1 GCA_025937815.1 Gemmatimonadota bacterium | reverse complement strand
CCTGGCCGTGGCGGCGGTGCTCCTCGTCGGAACCGTCCTCCGGTCCGTCCAGTTCGGGGCTTCGACCTCGATGTGGTGGGACGAGATCGCCCTCGCCTTGAACGTGACCGAGCGCGGTTGGGGCGAGCTCCTGTTCAGCCCGCTCATGCACTACCAGGTGGCGCCCCTCGGCTTTCTCGTCCTCGAGAAGCTGGGGGTGCTCCTTCTGGGAGACACCGAAGCCGGATTCCGGCTGTTCCCGTTCCTCCTTTCCCTCGCCGCGCTGGTCCTGTTCTGGCGCGTTTCTCTGCGCTACCTGCGCTTCCCGACCATGCTCGCCGCTCTGATCGCCTTCGCGCTGAGTCCCACGCTCGTCTTCTATGCGGGTACGGTGAAGCAGTATTCGGGCGACGTCGCGGCCTGCCTGCTCCTCCTGTGGATGACGCTGAGATGGCTCGACGATCGTCCCGGCATGAGGGAGGCGCTGCTTCTCGGGGTCGTGGGCGGAGTGGCGGTCCTGCTGTCGCACCCCGCCGTGCTCGTCGCGGCTGGCCTGGGAGCGACCCTGCTGGCCACTGCACGGCGACTCGGAATACCACTCCGGCGGCTCTTGCCGATGCTCGCCGGCTGGGCGATCGGAGCGGGGATGATCACGTACGCGTCGCTCCGCACTCTGTCCGCGTCGACCGATCAGGTCATGGTGGGGTTCTGGGATGCGGGGTTCGTGCCGCCGCCCTGGGAGGGATTGCGGGAGCTCTTCTGGGTTCCCGTTCGGCTGGTCGAGGTCCTCGTCTTCTTCGCGGCCTTTCTGTACTCGCCGAACTCGGCGCCGGAGATCGCCTTCGCGGCGGTATTCGGTGGGCTGCTCGTCCTCGGCGTCATCCACCTGTCGAGAACCGATCCCCGAGCCGCGGTGGTCCTCGCGATCCCGGTCGCCGTGGCGGTGGCGGCTGCCTGCGTGCGGCTGCTGCCCCTGATCGAGCGCGTGTCGCTGTTCATCGGACCCCCGCTCCTGATCGCGAGCTTCGCGGGGTTCGATCGGATGCGGGCGTGGCTCCCCCGCAGCATGGAACGTCTGGTGTTTCTCGCCGCGCTGGGATTCGCCGCCCTGCCGGGCCTGGCTCTTCTGATCGTCGCGCCCCCTCCCAGAAAGCGGAGCGAAAGTCGCGCGGTCCTGCAGGAGGTTCGCGCCCGTCGGCTCCCCGAAGACGACCTCGTCGTGGTCCGCTGGTGGGGATGGATCTCCACCGAGTACTACGGCCAGCGCCTCGGGCTCGCGGACTGGACTCTCATCGCGCCCCTGGAGGGGTATCCCATGGATCAGGTGCTGCGGGACTATCTGCATCAGCTCGACGCGTTTCGCGGCCACTCCCGCGTCTGGGTCTACCTCGACCGTACGTGGGACTGCGAGGAGGAAGCGGTTCTGGGATACCTGGGCGCCATCGGCAGGCGACGCGACGTCGTGGAGAAGCGGATCTCAGGGGACGAGAGGGTATCCGCTCACCTGTACGATCTCTCCGACCCGGGGCTCCTGGGTCGCGCGAGCGCTCAGGAGTATCCCGTGCCGGCGGATTGCAGCGAGTGATCCGGGCTCGGCCGAGGCGAGAGAGGACGCGCGCCCAGGGGGGCGTCGCCGTCGGTGGAGAACATCCCTTCCAGGGCGAGAGGATGGGGGGCTTTACCCGGCGGAGGCCGCGCGGTTCGCCGCGCTCGGCGACTTCACAAGCGCAGCGGGGAAGCTCCAGGGATCGCGCTCGAAATAGATGCGGTAGCGCCGCGCGAACTCGGGCGGGGGCTGCCCGGGGCCTGCCAGCTCGGGGTGGATGCCGTCCACGAAGTACATCTCCCGATCGCCTTCCTTGGTCGGCACCATTCCGCGGAAGCTGCAACTGAAGAAGTCCTTCACTCGCAGGTAGGTGCCCTGCGCGATGTTGATGCGGCCCGGCTCACCGCCGGACTCGAGACGCGCGGCGAAATTCACGGTGTCGCCCCAGACGTCGAAGGCGAACTTGTCGATCCCCACCACTCCCGCGGCCACGGGGCCGGTGTGGATCCCGACGCGGACGGAAAGCGGCAGTGCTTCTGACAGGGCGGCCTTGCGCACGACGTCTACGATCTCGAACCCCGCGAGCACGGCGTCGACGGGGTGGGAGGCGCCCTCCCGGGTCAGCCCCCCGGCGCACATGTAGGCGTCGCCGATCGTCTTGAGCTTCTCGAGGCCGTAGGACCGTACGACCCGGTCGAACGCGGTGACGAGCTGGTCCAGGACCCGCACCATCCGATCCACCGACAGGTCGTCGAACATGCGGGTGAAGCCCACCAGATCCGTGAAGACGATGGTCACGTCGGAATAGTATTTGGCTTCGACCTTACCCTGCGCCCGCAGCTCGTCCGCTATCTGGCGTGGAAGGATGTTGAGCAGGAGCTCCTCACTGCGGGCGCGCTGCCGTTCCATCTCCCGCGTGCGCTGGCCGAGCTCGTCGGCCATCTGATTGAAGCTGACGGCGACCTCCGCGAGCTCGTCCTCGT
>JAICQP010000168.1 GCA_025937815.1 Gemmatimonadota bacterium | reverse complement strand
TTCATCCGCCGCACGAATCGTGCCAGAACTGTACCACGATACGACAACGAGCCGCCGGTTTCAACTCCCGCGGGCCGTCCGGCCCGCGCAAACCGTCGACCCGCCGCCGCGAAGGCCGCTCAAAACGGCTCAGATGCAAGGCGCGCGAGGAAGCCGTTCCGAGGCGTGGTGGATCCCACGCCGCAGGAAAGCCGACGAAGCGGAACGAAGCAGACGAGCCGTTTTCAGCGGCCGACTAGAGTCGGAAGTCTTCGCCGAGATACAACCTGCGAGCCTCCGGGTCCGCGATCAGTGCGTCCGCCGGCCCGGACTTGAGGATCCGCCCGTCGTACAGCAGGTACGCGCGGTCGGTGATGGACAGCGTCTCGCGGACGTTGTGGTCGGTGATGAGGATCCCGAGCCCCCGGTCCCGCAGCGCCGAGACGATCGACTGCAGATCGTCGACGGCGATCGGGTCGACGCCGGCGAACGGCTCGTCGAGCAGCATGTAGCGGGGCTGGGTGACCAGCGCGCGGGTGATCTCGAGCCGCCTGCGCTCGCCGCCGGAAAGCGAGTAGGCCTTGGTCTTCCGCACCCGCCTCAGCCCGAGCTCGTCGAGCAGCGCCTCCAGGCGGTCCTTCCGCTCCTGCCGCGAGTATGGGCACGTCTCCAGGATGGCCCTGATGTTGTCCTCGACGGTGAGCTTGCGGAAAACCGACGGCTCCTGGGACAGGTAGCCGATCCCCATGCGCGCGCGCTTGTACATGGCCTTGTGGGTTATCTCCTCGCTGTCGAGGAAGATCCTGCCCTGGGAGTGCTTGATGAGGCCCACGATCATGTAGAAGGTCGTCGTCTTCCCGGCGCCGTTGGGGCCCAACAGGCCCACCACCTCGCCGGGATGGACCTCCAGCGAGACGTCGTCGACGACCCGGCGCTTGCCGTACCGCTTGACGAGATGCTCCGCGCGAAGGACCGAATCCGGTCGGATCCGCAAGTCGGGCAGCAAGGCCTCCGAGCCGTGCTCGACGGGGGTCGATGCGGGAGTCGTTCCGATCGCTTCGCTCATCGCGCTCCACGCGCCGGCTGGTCCGGCGTCTTCCTGAAACGGCCCGGCGCGCCCGCCAGTAGCGCCATCTCAGGAAGCGGGATCGGCTCGCTCGGCCGCTGCTCTGGCCCCGCCTTGCGAACCTCTTCGCTGCGATACACTCCGCGATGACCCCCGCTCGCCACCACGCGGCTGAGGGTGTCGCCACGAAAGCTCAGCTCGAGCCGTTCCCCCAGCAGATAGTTGACGCTCCAGGTCTCGACGGGGCCCGGCAGCGACTCCAGCGCGTAGTTGAGGCTTCGCGCCCGGCCCTGCGCCACCAGCCATTCGATATTCCCCTCCTCGAACTCGATGAGCAGGCTGTCTCCCTCCAGGAACGAGTACTCGCTCACGTGGTTGAACGCCGCCGGGACCGCGGGAGGCAGCGAATCCGTCTTGTCGACCGCACGGGCCCTCCCCAGGGCCACCAACGCGTCCAGCCGGTTATCCTCCAGCAGGACGTCGATCCGCTCGGCCGTCAGGTACGTCTCGGTGGTCTCTACCCGCGGCTCCTTTCGAAGCGCGACCCGACTGACGCGCTCGTCGTAGTGGAGACTGTCCCCCACGGCGGTGATGTCCGTGCGCTCGATGAGCACGTGGCCGAGCCCGTCCATCTCCGTACCCGTCGAGTCGCTGTGGAACACCATCAGGTCCGCCCAGACGTGAAACGGGTCCTCCTGCGCGGTCGAGTCCTGCGGCAGGACGATCCCGTGTGGCCGCGGGTGCGCTGTGATCACGTCCCGGACGCGGTCGTACAGCACGGTGTCGGCCGCCACCTGCGAGCCGCTGCGCCGGTCGATCACCTGGACGCTTCCGGTCGCCACCGCCTGGTCGGTGACTTCATAGTACAACAGCCGGTCCGCATAGATCTCCGTGGTCGCGTCCCAGAAGTGAACGTTGCCCTGAAAGTCCGCCACCTGGCTCAAGCGGAATATCGAGGCCTGGTCGCTCCGCATCTGGATCGGTCCGCGGTGCGCTCGCACCGCGCCTTCGAGGAAATAGGTCAGCGAGTCGCCCTCGACGACTCGCCGCAGCACGTTCGCGTGGTCGATGACGACCGGCTCGTCGTCCACCTGCGCGCGCAGCGTGCCCGCCGCGGCGCCGCACAGCCCGGCTGCGATCATAACGCTCATCAGGATCCTAGGGGGTCGCCGCACCGGTCGTGTCCGCCTCCTGCCGGCGCGGCTGCCGGCCGAGCTCCGGCTCCGACCGGATCACCGCCGAGCCGCCGCGGATCCGGATGTTGGTCAGCGCGGGATCGCTCTCCACGCCGCTCCCGCGGATCACGTTCCCCGCCTGGAAGATCTCCGTGGGCTTGTCGCTCGTTACCAGGCTCCGCTGCGGATCGTAGTGCAGCTCCTCGGTGGTGATTCGCGAGCTCGACCCCCGCACCACGACGTTCCCGCGCGCGATCATGTCGTCGCTGTGCTGGCTCATCTCACCCTCGAGTGCGGTGAGCATCGACTGGAACTCTCCCGCATCGTCGAAGAACGAGACCTGAATCGTGTCCCCGTAGACCTTTCCCTCGTCGTTGTAGAAGTAGAGCTGCTCGGCAACGAGGACGGCCTTCTTGACGCCCTGGACCGTGATGACGTGCTCGCCGTTCTCGACTACCTGGTCCGGGGTTCCCAGACCCGGGCGGCCGGCCGGCAGCTCCGCCGTCCCGGTCTGCGTGGGCTCGTCACCTCCGCATGCCAGGATGCACGAGGCCAGCGCCAGCGCCGCGATGCCGGCGATTCGACGCATCAGACGACTCCGGCCCGCATGCAGTCGTGCAGGTGCACGATCCCCTCCAGGTGCCCCGCGTCGTCCACGACCGGCATGGCCACGATCCCGTGGTTCTCCATCTGGTTGACGGCCGTCGCCGCGAGGGCGTCAGCGATGATCGTCTTGGGGTCGCGCGACATGACCTGCTCCACCGGGATCGAGAAGACGCTGTCGGTCTCCTCCATTAGGCGCATGAGATCTCCGTTCGTCACGACTCCCACGACACGCCCGGCTTCGTCCACGACCGGCACGGTGCCCCGCTTGTGGGCCATCTCGACGATCGCCTCCCGCATCGTGGCGTCTCGCGGAACGCTGGGCACCCCCTCTCCCGTCACCATCACGTCCGCGACCGTCAGGAGGAGCCGCTTGCCGAGGCTTCCGGCCGGATGGAAGAGGGCGAAGTCCTCGGGCCTGAAGTCGCGCCGCGTCAGGAGCGCCATGGCCAGCGCGTCCCCCATCGCGAGCATCGCGGTCGAGGATGCGGTGGGCGTGAGATCGTGGGGACACGCCTCCTCGGCGATGGAGCAGTCGAGCACCACATCCGCGCGGCGCGCGAGGGTCGACCGCGGCGCCCCCACGAGCGCGATGACGGGCAGATCGAACCGCTTGAACACGCCCATGAGCTGGAGCAGCTCGCCGGTCTCGCCGCTCTTGGACAGCGCGATCACCACGTCTCCCTTCAGCGCGAGCCCGGCGTCACCGTGCACTCCCTCCGCGGGATGGAGGTAGACGGACGGTGTGCCGGTGGAGGTCAGCGTAGCGGCGATCTTCCTCCCCACGAGACCGCTCTTCCCCATTCCGGTTACGATCGTCCGCCCGCGGCACAGGAACAGCCTGTCCACGGCCTCGACGAACGCGGGACCGATGCGCGACTCGAGCGAGCGGATCGATTCGGCCTCGACGGCCAGTGTCTCTCTCGCGCGCGCTAGCCACTCGGCCTGGGCGACCGTCATTCCGCCGCCTCCGGGCCGGTCACCCGCTCGCGGTACGCGGCCAGCGCCTCGTCGAGACGGCCCGCGCCCTCGAGGAGCCACTCGATCGCCTCGCGCACGGCGCCGCAACCGCCCCGCCTCGCCGTGACGTGGGACGCCCGCTCCCGCACGTGGGGATCGGCGCCGGCCGGGGCCACCGACAGGCCGACGGTCTCGAAGACCGGCAGATCGATGTGATCGTCTCCCATATAGAGGACCTCTTCGAGCGCCAGCCCCTTCGAGTCCGCCCATTCGGCGACCCGGGCCGCCTTGTCGCGAACCCCCTGATACACTTCGCGAATGCCGAGTTCCTCGGCGCGGATCGTGGTGGCCCTCGATTCGCGACCGCTGACGAGCGCCAGCTCGTAGCCGAGCATCCGGCACCAGACGATCGCCGTGCCGTCGAGGATCGAGAACCGCTTGCTCTCCTCGCCCGACGACGAGATCGCCACCGTCCCGTCGGTCAGGACTCCGTCCACGTCGAGCGCGATACCCCGGATCCGGGCCCGCGCGCTCACGGACGAATCGCCCGGTTGGCGCGCACGGCGTGCAGCTCCCCCAGCTCCCGCATCAGCCCCTCGAACCCGGACAACGGCCACTGGCTCGCCGCATCGCAGAGTGCCGTCTCGGGGGACGGATGGGTCTCCAGGAAGACGCCGTCGATCCCCGCGGCCGTGGCCGCGCGCGCGAGAAGCGCGACGTACTGACGCTCCCCGCCCGACACGCCCCCCGCGGCGGACGGCAGCTGGACCGAGTGGGTGGCGTCGAACACGACCGGATATCCGAGCTCCCGCAACCTGCCCAGCGAGCGCATGTCCACCACCAGGTTGTGGTACCCGAACGTCGTGCCGCGCTCGGTGACGATGACGCGCTCGTTGCCGGCCGCCGTGACCTTCTCGATCGCCTGCGCCATGTCGTCGGGCGCCAGGAACTGGCCCTTCTTCAGGTTGACCACACGGCCGGTCTCGGCGGCCGCACGGATGAGAAACGTCTGTCGCGACAGAAAGGCCGGGATCTGGAGCACGTCGACGACGTCCGCGACGGGCCCCACTTCCTCGATCGAGTGCACGTCGGTCAGGATCGGAAGCCCGGTCTCGCGCCGCACCTCGGCCAGGATCTCGAGCCCCGCCTCGAGCCCCGGCCCGGCATACGAGCTCCCCGCCGTGCGGTTCGCCTTCAGATACGATGATTTGAAAACCAGCGGCAGGCCGAGTCGGTCGGCGGCTTCCCGGAGACCGCGCGCCGTGGTGAGCGCCAGCTCGCGGCTCTCCAGCACGTCCGGGCCGGCGATCGCGAAGAGCGTACCATCGCCCAGCACGTG
>JAICQP010000217.1 GCA_025937815.1 Gemmatimonadota bacterium | reverse complement strand
GGCCCTTCTCGGAAAGCCGCGCGCCGGAAGGCCGCTTCCCCGAAGCCCGGACGCCGCATCCGCTATCACGTGGCGTGCAGCCTGGACGGCTACATCGCCGACGAGAAGGGCGGCGCGGACTGGATCGTCGACGAGCCGACGATCGACTTCCCCGCGCTCTTCGCAGAGTTCGACACATTCCTCATGGGCAGGAAGACCTATGACCTCGTCCTCTCGCAACCCGGATTCGAGTTCGGGGGCAGCGAGGTGGTCGTCGTCTCCCGGACGCTCCAGCCCGAGGACCATCCCGGCGTCACGATCATCGCCGACGATCTCGAGGCGCGCGTGCGGGAGCTGCGCGATCGGCCGGGAAAGGACATCTGGCTCTTCGGAGGCGGCGAGCTCTTCCGGAGCCTCCTCGATCTGAATCTCGTCGACACCGTCGAGCCCGCGATCGTGCCCGTCCTTGTTGGCGGCGGCGTGCCATTCCTGCCGAGTCCGGCCGTACTCAAGAAGCTCACTCTTGCGACCCACCGCGTATACCCGAGCGGCATCTTGTGGCTCCAGTACACGGTCCAGTCGGAGACCGTCTGAGATCCGGATATGAAGAGAGCCACAATGCTGTGTGCCGCGGTTCTGCTCGGCGCGCCCGAGGTGTCAGCGCAGAGCTTCCCGCTGACCAGCGCCGAAGTCGCCGACTCAGCGGCACTCGCCCGGTCCATGCCCCGGGTCGCGGCCGAGGTACTGGCGACCTACGAGGACGCGGACCGGCCCCGCTTTCTCGACAACCTGTTTCGACTGCAGATCCTCACCGGCAAGTATCCGGAAGCCGCGGCCAGCCTCGAAGAGCTGCGAAGCTTGCGTCGCGACCCCCCTCCGCAGACGCGAGCCCGGTACGTCCAGTACGAGATCTTCGTGCGAGCCAGGAACCTGGCGGCGAGTAGCGGGCGCCCGTTCGCCGAGACGTTCGTCGAGTCGTTCCGCGACCGCTTCGCCGAGCTCGACGATCGAACCGCCGCGATAGCGGCCAGAGCGATCCTGCTGAGCCCCCGCACCGTGGCCGGTGACCTCCGCTGGGCGACGCCGGACCAGACCGGCAAGACGACCGTCTCCCTCGAGGAAGCCCTCACGCTGCTGCGCGTGTATCAGGCCGTGGAGTCGTACCGCGGCTTCGCCGGTCTCGCAGAGGCTCTGGTCGCCGAGGACGACGCGCGCCGCTACGCGATCGAGCCGAACGTCTCGGTACAGACAACCGACGGAGCGACCGTGTGTGCGATCGTGGTGCGTCCACGCGCTGCGCAGGTGCCACTGCCCGCTCTCCTGCAGTTCACGATCTACGCGGATTCGATCGCCTCGATGCGGGAGGCACTGCTGGCCGCCGCCAACGGATACGTGGGCGTGACGGGGCACACACGCGGGAAGGCGTGCAGTCCCGATGTGCCGGTTCCCTACGTGCATGACGGCGCCGACGCCGCCGCGCTGATCGACTGGATCGCCGCGCAACCCTGGAGCGACGGTCGGGTCGGAATGTACGGCGGGAGCTACTCGGGGTTCACCGCGTGGGCCGCGGCGAAGCACATGCCGGCGGCATTGAAAGCGATCATGGTCGGCGCGCCCGTGGCGCCCGGCATCGACGTCCCCATGGAAGGCAATGTCTTCTGGAACTTCGTGTATCCGTGGCCGTTCTACACGACCAACAATCGCTGGCTGGATACGGCGACGTACAATGACAACGCGCGCTGGAACCGGCTGTATCAGGAGTGGTACCGGAACGGGCGGTCCTACCGGGAGCTCGAGGCGATCGACGGGACTCCCAATCCCGTCTTCGCCGAATGGCTCGCGCACCCGACGGTGGACGATTACTGGCGCGCGATGGTTCCCCAGGGCGAAGAGTACACGAGGATCACGATCCCGGTGCTCCAGACGGCCGGCTATTTCTTCGGAGGCCCCGGGGCCGCCGTCCATTACTTCCAGGAGCACACCCGGCACAATCCGCAGGCGAACCACTATCTGGTCGTCGGGCCATACGACCATTTTCAGGCGCAGCGCGGCGTCGTGACGGCCCTCGGTGACACGGCGACGTACTTCGCCGGTTACGAGATCGATCCGGTAGCACGCATCGACATCGTCGCGGATCTCCGCTTCCAGTGGTTCGACTACGCGCTGAACGGCGGTCCGAAGCCGGCGCTCCTCAGCGACCGGGTGAACTACCAGGTGATGGGCGAGAACGTCTGGCGGTCCGCGCCGAGCACCGCCGCCATGTCGGACGACCGGCTGCGGCTGTATTTCCATTCCGCCCGAGACGGCACGCGCTACACCTTGAGCGGGGCGCCTGCGGCGAGCGATTCCTTCATCTCCCACACCGTCGATCTCGCCGACCGGTCCGATGCCGAGGCGGGATTCTTTGGCGGGCTCGTCGCGGCGGCCATCGACACGTCCAACGCGATCACGCTGGTCAGCGAGCCCTTACCGCACGCGGTGGAGGCGAGCGGCCTCCTGTCCGGACACCTGGAGTTGATCTCGAACAAGCGCGACTTCGACTTCACCATCACGCCGTACGAGTGGACAGCGGACGGGCAGTACTTCCAGTTGCCGCCTTATACCGCTCGGGCGAGCCACGTAGGCAGCGTCCACGAGCGCCGGCTGCTGACGCCGGAACAACCCGAGCGCCTGGACTTCGAGGGCAGCATCCGCATGATGAGTCGGCGATTGAGCGCGGGGAGCCGGATCGTGATTGTGCTGAGTATCGTCAAGAACCCGGGGCAGCAGCTCAACTACGGGACCGGCGGGGACGTGAGCGACGAGTCCATGGCGGACGCCGGCGAGCCGTTGAGCATCCGGTGGCTTGCCGGCAGCTTCGTGGATCTGCCGGTTCGCCGGTAAGGACGCCCCGCAAACCCGGCTCCGCCCTGCGGCATCCAATGGTCGGGAGGAGGGCATGGCAGCTATCCAGCTCTTCAGACTCGCCGGGCTCGTGGCCCTTCTGACGGTCTGCCAGCCCGCGTCCCCGACGACGGGACAGGGCGGAGACGG
>JAICQP010000188.1 GCA_025937815.1 Gemmatimonadota bacterium | reverse complement strand
TTCACCGGGTGCTGCTCGTAGCTCTGGGTGTCCATGAAGTACGCGAAGTGGTCGCTCGAGTAGAGGTATTGCATCGGGCGCCGCTCGAGTCGCACGTCCTCGACCCGCTCGCCGGCACGGAAGGTCCTCTCTACCACCTGACCCGTGTCCACCCGCTTGAGCTTGGTGCGGACGAACGCGCCTCCTTTGCCCGGTTTGACATGCTGGAAGTAGACCATTTGCCAGAGGTCTCCATCCAGCTTGATCACCATGCCGTTGCGGAAATCGGCGGTCGTTGCCATTGGGACCCGATTGGTGGACCATGGAAGAGCGTTTGCAGACGATACGGTCGGCGAAAGACCACCCAATATAGGAGCCGCTTCCCTCTCGAACAACCGATCGGATCCTTGTCCGCCCCGGTGGATTCTGTCAGATTCCCTTGTCGTCGTGCGTTCAGACGGACGCTGTATGCCGGGCATTCCGACCTCGAGGCTCCTCCCATGAATCGCATCCTTCCGCCGGGCCGCGGACTGCGTCCCTACGAGGATCCCTATGATCCCGCCCACCTGCAGCCGGGCGCGTCCGAGGAGGAGGAGCTGGACATCGACCTGCGCTCCATATGGGGTCTCGTCCAGCGGAACAAGCCCCTCATCCTGGCCTGCATCCTGACGGCGGCCGGCCTGGCATGGCTGTACAACGTGAGGGCCACGCCATACTACCAGTCGACGACCACCCTGCGCATCAACGAGGACGGCCGCTCCAGCGGGGCGACGGGAGAGCTCAATTTCACGTTGTTCCAGAACAACAGCGCCATCGAGACCGAGATGGCGGTCCTGCAGAGCCGCATGATGGCGCAATCGGTGGCGGAGTCGCTCGACATGCGCTTTCGCCTCGTGGAGCCGCGAGAGACGAGGATCGCCGAGCTCTTCCGGGACGTGCAGCTGCCGTACGACTCTCCCGCCCGCGAATACACCCTGCGCCGTGATGGGTCGGCGTTCGCGGTCCTCGACGCGGAAGGCCGGGAGATCGCCGCCGCGACCCCGGGTACGCCGACGCGTCTCAGCGACCTGAGCTTCACGCTGACGCCGAGGGCCACGTCCTACGATCGAATCCGGTTCACGACGCACAGCCTCGACGGCGTGGTCGGCGAGATCCGCCGCGGGTTGACGGTGCAGCGGCCCAGCCGGGAGCAGAGCATCATCGAGATCCGGTTCGAAGGTCCCGATCCACGCTACGTGGCGCGGATCGCCAACGCGCTGGCGCAGAGGTTCCGGGTCTATCGACGGTCTGTCCAGCAGACCGAGGCCAGCAGCACGATCGATTTCCTTACCCGTCAGATAGACACCCTCAGCGTCCAGTTGCGCGAGGCCGAGGACGCCTTGCGGGAATTCCGCGAGCGCGAGCAGATCGTCAGCCTGCTGGAGGAAGGCGCCTCCTCGATCGAGCGCTTCGCCGCCCTGGAGACGCAGCGCGACCTCATCCGCTCCGAACGGGACGGTCTCGCCGGGCTCCTCATCGAGCTCGACGAGGCGGGCAAGCAACAGCGCGATCCGCTAATGCCGTCGCCCGCTCGGAGAGTCATGGGCTACCCGGGACTGGCCGGAAACGCCGGCGCCTCGCAGATGCTCGCGACCCTGATCCAGCTGGAGAACGAGCGTTCCGCTCTCCTCGACCGTCGCAAACCCGACGATCCGGACGTGCAGGTGCTCACCAGCCGGATTCACGGGGTGGAGCGGGAGCTGCGGCACCTCACCGGAACGTACCTGAAGACGCTCGACTCCCAGCTGGCAACGATCGAGTCGCAGCTGCAGGAGGGATCGACACAGATGGCGGAGTTTCCCGGTCGGGAGGCGGAGTTCCAGCGGCTCCAGCGGCAGACCACCCTGCTCGAGGGGATTTTCGGACTGCTCCAGGCCGACTTGAAGGAGGCGCAGATCGCGCAGGCCGTCGAGACCCCGTACGCCACCGTCATCGACCCCGCGATCGTGCCGACCCGGCCCGTGCGCCCGCACAAGATTCGGAACCTGCTCCTGGCCATCGGGTTGGGGCTGGTGGTGGGGATCGCCGCCGCGTTCGGGCGCGAGCACCTGGACAACACCGTTCACACGGTAGACGAGGTCGAAGCCCTGACGGGTGTGCCCGTCCTGGGGATGATCCCCCACATGCGCAATCACCAGCTGACCAACGGGAAGCGCAAGCTCCTGCCGGGCAGGTCGCGGGCCGGCGTGCCCGCCGCCCGCGATCCCAACCAGGACTTCCCCTCCCGCCTGATCGTCAGCGCCGACACTCAGAACACCGTCGCCGAGGCGTTCCGCAGCCTGCGCACCAACATCACGTTCGCGACCCCCGACCAGGTGCCGCGAACCATAGTCGTGACGAGCTCGCGCGAGGGAGACGGGAAGACCACTAGCGTGGTGAATCTGGCGGCTGCCTTCGCGCACCAGGGCCTGAAGGTGCTGTTGGTCGACTCGGACCTGAGGCGCGGAGTGCTGCACAAGGTGTTCAAGCTGCCCAAGCGCCCGGGCCTGTCCAACGTCCTGGTCGAAAACCTGCCGCTCGAGACGGTGATCCACAGGGCCGCGATAGACACCGACGTCCACCTCGACGTGATGACCTCCGGAACGTATCCGCCCAACCCGGCCGAGCTGCTGGGCTCGACTCGCCTGCGTTCCGCCCTCGATTCGCTGGCCAAGCTCTACGACGTCGTGCTGATCGACTCCCCGCCCCTGACGGTGGTTACGGATGCAGCCGTCATCGCCCCTCATGTCGATGGCGTGCTCGTGGTCGCGCGGGCGAGCCAGACCGAGGTGGGAGCGCTCGAGTTCGCGATGCTTCAGCTGCGGAACGTCAACGCGAGGGTCAAGGGAACGATTCTCAACGACCTGGGGATGAACGATCGCCGGCATGGATCGCAGGGGTACTATGCGTACACCTACGAATACACCAAACGCGACGAGGATTAGGGCGTTGAAAACGGGCCGCCTGCGGCGTTCGTCGCCCATTTAGAAGTCGCGGGGGCACCTTCCTCCACGCGTCTTCTCCCTACAGACTTCGTTTTACAGGACGATGAGCTGGTCTTTGGGGGCGGAGGTCAAGAGCTCGATGCCGGTCTCGCCGATGAGCGCATCGTCCTCGATGCGCACACCCCCGACTCCCTCGAGGTAGACGCCGGGCTCGATCGTGACCGTCATCCCGGCCGCGAGCCGGTCCGCGCTCTTCCTGCCGAGACGGGGAGCCTCGTGCACCTCGAGCCCGATTCCATGGCCCAGCGAATGGCCGAAGCGCGGGCCGTGCCCGGCGGCCTCGATCACCTCGCGCGCCAGCCGATCGGCTTCGGGGCCTGCCATCCCCGCCCGGATCCCGCGGATGGCCGCCAGCTGCGCGTTCAGGACGAGGGTGTAGACTTCGCGCATCTGTGCGGCGGGCTCTCCGCACGCGATGGTGCGGGTCATGTCGCTTACGTAGCCGTCGGCAACGGCCCCGAAGTCGAACAGGACGACGTCCCCCGGCCGGAGCTCCCGCGGGCCGGGTCGCGCATGAGGGAGCGCTGACCGCTCCCCGAACGCCACGATCGTTTCGAACGACGCGCCCTCGGCCCCCCGCGCGGCCAGCTCGAGTTCCAGCCTGGCGGCGAGCTCGCGCTCGGTTACGCCCGGGCGCACCTCTTCGAGTATCCTCTCGAAGGTCTCGTCCGCGATGCCGCACGCCTTGCGAATGGCGGCGATCTCGGGCGCGGACTTCACCATTCGGAGATCCTCGATCCATTCCTCGACCGGCACTAGGGCGGGGGGCTCGCGCTCGGCCCACTCCGACCAGGCGCGGTAGGTCAGCTGCTCGCGCTCGAACCCGACCCTCGAAGCCCCGCGA
This sequence comes from Gemmatimonadota bacterium, assembly GCA_025937815.1. Classification (GTDB taxonomy): domain Bacteria; phylum Gemmatimonadota; class Gemmatimonadetes; order JACCXV01; family JAHWKZ01; genus JAICNR01. Next base: position 348 of record JAICQP010000188.1, on the reverse strand, counting down.
CCGGCCAGGAACCCGTGGCAGATCTTGAGCAGGCTCTCGCTCTCGATCCTCACGTCGATCGCCGGGTCCAGCTCAGCGGCCACCTGCGTCTGGTACCGGAAATCGGTGAAGAACGCGTCGGCGCCATCCGCGAGCAGCACCAGCAGGCCGGCGGAGCCGGTGAAGCCGCTGAGATACCGGATATCGGCGAGGTCGAGCACGACGAGGGCGTCTAGATCGGCCGCTTCGATCCGCTCGCGCAGCGCCGCACGCCGCTCCGCGGGTGTCGCGGGCGCGCGCACCTCCGTCCCGGCGGGCGGCGTCAGCGTCCCTCCAGCCACGAGCGGAAGGCCTCCGCGTCCATCCGTC
>JAICQP010000089.1 GCA_025937815.1 Gemmatimonadota bacterium | reverse complement strand
GGGCGTCCGCCGGATCGCCGGAGCCGGTCGGGGCCCCGCCGGAGCAGGCGAACGCGAACGGAATCTGCAAGGCCAGGTAGAGTTTCGCGGCGATGCGCGGTGGTCCGATCATGGGCGCTCCTCTGGGGGAGGAGTGGGATATCGGGAAACCCTCTTCGCTGCAAGAACAAGACCCGCGATGTCAGGCCCGGGCAAGGACGAGGTAGGGACCGGCAACGGTGACGATCGCCCCGGTCAGTCGCGAGTGGCGGACTACGATCGCCAGCTCCTCGGGGGTGAACGCGGCGGCCACCGAGTCCCCGTAGAGCCGGCGCATCTCGCCGCCATAGTGGCGGCCGTGCCAGGCGATCCACGCACGGAGCAGCCCGCGCGGCGGCCGGCGGAGGTCCCGCAGCAGCACGCGCCCGGAAGGGCTCGCCACGCGCGCGATCTCGTCGAGCACGGGCGTCGGGTCGCCGATGTGGTGGAGCAGAGAGTTCGAGATCACGAGGTCGAACGCGCCGTCGGGAAACGGAAGCGCGCGGGCCTCGGCGAGCGCGAGCCCGAGCTGGAACGGCTCGATCGCCGAGACGGCCTCGCGGCGGGCGGCTTCGATTCCGGCGACGCCCGCGGCCAGCATCGCCCCGGCGCGGTCGACGGCCCAGATGCGCCATCCCGGGCGCCGGCGCGCGACCTTCGCCGGGATCTGGCCGCCACCCGTTCCCACGTCGAGGACCCGCGCCTCGCGCCGCGGCCCGAACGCTACCACGCGCTCGATCCACCACGCGTCCAGCCGCGCCAGGTGGGCCTCGCCGGCGGCGCCCATGTACGCGTCAGCCTCGCCCGCCTCGTCCATGACTTCGGGCTCGAGCCTCCGCGCGCCGTAGACGCGCGCGTGGCGCCGCGACACGCGGTCGAGTGCGGGCTCGAACAGCGCCGCCCCAGGGTCTGCGATCTCGCCCGATGGAAGCGGGCGGGGTTCCTCGCCGGGCCAGGCGCGCGTCGTGCCGGCCGGGGTTGCCCCTCCGATGCTTCCCATCGAGCTTCCCGCCTTCATGATGGACAAGGTCATCCGGGAGATCGAGAAGCGCCGCGACGGCTACGTCGACGAGCTGGCGGAGTTCCTCGCGATCCCCAGCGTATCGACCGACCCGGAACGCGCCGCCGACGTCCGACGCTGCGCGGCGTACTGCCGGGACGCGCTCGAGAAGATCGGCTTCTCCACCGCCGAGGTCCACGAGACGCCGGGGCACCCCATCGTGACCGCGGACTGGAGCGGCGCGGAAGGCGCGCCGACGGTCCTCTTCTACGGCCATTACGACGTCCAGCCGGTCGACCCCGTGGAGCTCTGGACCACGCCCCCATTCGAGGCGACGGTGCGGGACGGGAGCATCTACGGGCGCGGCTCGGCCGATGACAAGGGCCAGGTCCTCTGCCACTGGAAGGCCTGGGAGGCCCACTTCGCCGCCCACGGAAGACTCCCCTGCAACGTGAAAGTCCTCCTCGAGGGGGAGGAGGAGATCGGCTCCGAGCACCTGGCCCCGTTCATCGACGCGAACCGCGACCGCCTCGCTTCAGACGTGGTCCTCATCTCGGACAGCCCGATGTTCGCGCGCGGCGTGCCATCCCTGTGCTACGGGCTGCGGGGTCTCTGCTACATGGAGATCCACGTGCGCGGCGCGAAGAGCGACCTCCACTCGGGCTCCTTCGGCGGCGCCGTCGCCAACCCGGCCCAGGCGCTGGCGCGGATCCTGTCGGGCCTCAAGGACCACGAGAACCACGTCGCGATCGAGGGCTTCTACGACAAGGTGCGCCCCGTGTCGGAGCGCGAGCGGGCGGAATTCGGCCGACTCCCGTTCAACGAGATCGAGTTCCGCCAGCAGCTCGAAGTGCCCGAGCTCGTGGGCGAAGCGGGGTTCACGACGCTGGAGCGGATCTGGGCGCGGCCCGCGCTCGACATCAACGGAATGATCTCGGGCTTCACCGGGAAAGGCGCCAAGACCGTGCTGCCCGGCGTGGCGAGCGCGAAGGTGTCGATGCGGCTCGTCCCCGATCAGGACCCCGACGAGATCGCGGCGCTCTTCCGCGAACACGTCGAGTCGCACGCGCCGCCCGGCGTCACCGTGCGGGTCGAGAACCTCCATGGGGCGCGCCCCTATCTCGCGCCGCTCGACCACCCCGCGAACCGGGCCGCCGCCCGGGCGCTCGCGAAGGCGTTCGACGCCCAGCCCGTGTTCACGCGCGAGGGCGGCTCGATCCCCGTCACCGTGACGTTCCAGGAAGAGCTGGGCACGACGTCGATCCTGATGGGCTTCGGTCTGCCGGACGAGAACGCGCACGCGCCGGACGAGCACCTGGACCTCGAGAACTTCCACGGGGGCGTACTGACGGCCGCCTGGTTCTACGAGGAGTACGCCCACAACGGGAAATAGCGCAACCGCCGCCGGCCCCGAGGAGCCCAGCACGATGCCGACCCGCCGCACGACCGTGCGTCGCAATCGCAAGCGCGGCGCGTACGACCGCGAGGTCGTGAACGCGATCCTCGACGCGGGCATCGTGGCGCACGTCGGGTTCGTCCACGAAGGCCAGCCGTTCGTGATCCCCATGTCCTACGCGCGTGACGGCGACCGCCTGCTGCTCCACGGCGCGGGCGGCAGCCGGCTCATGCAGACGCTCGCGTCCGGAGCGCCGGCCTGCGTGACGGTGACACTCCTCGACGGCATCGTCCTCGCCCGCTCGGTCTTCCACCACTCGATGAACTACCGCTCGGTCGTGGCGCTGGGATCGGCGCAGAAGCTGGAAGGTCCGGAGAAGGCCGCCGCGCTCGAGGCCCTCGTCGAAGGCCTCGTGCCGGGCCGCTCGCGCGAGGCCCGCGACCCGAACCGCGCGGAGCTCGCGGCGACGATGATCCTCGCCTTTCCCCTCGACGAGGTTTCCGCCAAGGCACGCACGGGCCCACCGGCCGACGATCCCGCCGACCTGGAGCTCCCGATCTGGGCGGGGACGATTCCCCTCGCGCTCCGGGCCGGCGCCGCCGAGCCCTCCCCGGACGCGGGCGGGATCGAGCTGCCGCCCTCGGTCAGGCGCTATCTCGACGAGAGCATTGGACCGTGACCACCGCGTTCCCTAGAATAGCTCGTCGATGAAGCTCCACACGAAGATCCTCCTCGGTCTGGCGCTCGGCGCCATCGCCGGCGTCACCGTGAACATGACCGCCGGCGATGCGAGCTGGGTGGCGGCCGTCAACCGCTACGTGACGGGCCCCGTGGGACAGATCTTCCTGCGGCTCCTGTTCATGGTCGTGATCCCGCTGGTCTTCGCGACGCTCTCGCTCGGCGTGGCCGGGCTGGGCGACCTCAAGAATCTGGGGCGGGTGGGCGGCAAGACGCTGGCCTACTTCCTGATCTCGACCTGCCTCGCCGCGGCGGTGGGCCTCGTTCTCGTCAATACCGTCCGCCCGGGCGAAGGACTGCCGCCCGAGACGGTGCAGGAGCTCCAGAGCCTCTACGCCGGCCAGGCCGAGGAGCGCCTCGCCGCCAGCGGCGCGGAGGACTTCGGCATCGAGACGTTCGTCAACATCGTGCCGCGGAATCCCGTGGCCTCGGCCGCCAGCATGGACATGCTGGGGGTCATCTTCTTCGCGATCGTGTTCGGCATCGCGCTGGCCATGATCCCGGCCGCTCGTGCCGCGCCGATGCTGCGCGTCCTCGAGGCGCTGGCCGAGGCGGTGACGAAGATCATCGACCTGGCGATGCGACTCGCGCCGTACGGGGTGTTCGCGCTGATCTTCGTCGTCACGAGCACGTTCGGATGGGGGCTCCTGCGTCAGCTCGCCCTCTACGTGGCGGTGGTCCTAGCCGGTCTCCTCATCCACGCCGCCGTCACTCTGTCCCTCTTGCTCCGCGGGCTGGCGGGGCTCAGCCCGATCCGGTTCTGGTCGAAGATCCGCGACGTCGTGATCACCGCGTTCTCGACCTCCTCGTCGAACGCCACGCTCCCCACGACCCTGGTAGTGGCGGAGCGCGCGCTCCGGATCCCCCCGCGGATCGGCGGTTTCGTCCTGCCGCTGGGCGCCACGATGAACATGAACGGCACCGCGTTGTTCGAGGGCGTCACGGTCCTGTTCATCGCGCAGGTCTTCGGTATCGATCTGCCGATCGCGAAGCAGGCGATCGTCGTCGTGCTGTCGGTCCTGACGGCTGTAGGCGCGGCCGGCGTCCCGGGGGGCTCGATCCCGCTCCTCATGGTGATGGCCACTTCGGTCGGCGTGCCCGGCGAGGGGATCGCCCTGATTCTCGGGGTGGACCGCATCCTCGACATGAGCCGCACGGTGCTCAACGTCTCGGGCGACCTGACGGCCGCGTGCGTGGTCGCCAGGAGCGAGGGGGAGTGGAGCGCCGCCGACGTCGATGCAGCCGACGAAGAGGTGTTCGCGGAAGAGCCGCTGGACGAGGCGCCCGCCGTCTACGAGCCGCCCCGGCTCTAGGCTAATCCCGGATCGACAGCGAGCTCGTGCTTCCTCCGGTCAGCGCGGCGCGCCGGGCTGCGGAGCGCGCGCGGCGTCCTGCCGCACCGGCCAGGGACCCACCCGGATGACAGGCTCCGTCGAGTCGTTTACGTGCAGGGTCAGGGAGTCCGCCTCCGGCGCGAGACCCGGCCCGAAAGCGAGCACCCCGACGGCGGTGTTGTCGGTCTCGATCTTGATCCGCGGGTTGTCGGGGGTGAGGACGCCTTCGTAGCGGTTCCCCTCGTCATCCACCAGGTACGGCTGCCCGTCGGCGGCGAACTGGACCAGGCTGTCGGGGCCCGTATACCACGCCGCGTACGTCATCGCGATGTGGTTCTCCGCGTAGTTGAGCCACTGGACGTGCCAGGCGGCGTCGCCAGCCGAAGAGCGCGCCGTCATATCGATCGAGTCGAGAGGGGCCGTTCCCTGCATCTCGGGGAAGCGGCGTGGGTCGAGCGCGAAGCGCTCCATCTCGGCCGCGGTGATCGAGTCGTAGGGAATCGAGTCCCCGGCAACACCGGCCTCCTCCTGCGCGCCGTTCGAGCATGCCAGAGCGAGCGCCAGGGCGACCACGTACGGCGCCGGTCGGAATATCGTCGGCCCGCTCATCGGTAGTTCGTCGGCTTCCAGTCGAACGAGAGGTTCGCCTCGCGCAGGTGGGCCATCACCGCCTGCAGATCGTCCTTCTTCTTCCCCGACACGCGAATCTGATCGCCCTGGATCGCCGCCTGGACCTTGAGCCCGGTGGCCTTGATGCGCTTGACGACATCCTTGGCCTGCTCGGTCGAGAGCCCGGACTGGATCGTGGCGCGCTGACGCGCGGTGCCTCCGAGCGCCGACTCGACCTTCCCCCATTCCAGGGCTTTCAACGATACGCCGCGCCGTGCGAGCTTCTCCTCGAGGATCTGGCGGAGCGCTTTCAGCCGCCCCTCGTCCTCCGCGCTCAGCACGAGGTCGTCTCCTGTCTCTTCGATGGCGGCCGTGGAGCCCTTGAAGTCGAAGCGCGTGCGGACCTCCTTGGTCGCCTGCTGAACGGCGTTCCGGACCTCCATTCTGTCCACCTGACTGACGATGTCGAACGAGCTTTCACTCGCCATGCCGTTCAAGTCTCCTTCCAGGTCGTCGAGTTCCCCGTTCCGGTTCGAATCCGCTATTCGGCGCCATGGGCGCCGATCGTGATCACGATCTTCCCGAACTGGTCGCCCTGGCGCATCCGCCGGAGCGCATCGGGAGCGTCCTCCAGCGGAATCTCCGCGTCTATGACCGGCCGGATCCTCCCGCCCTCGACCAGGCGAGCCACCTCCCGAAACTCCCGCCGGTTCGCCATGGTGGACCCGTGTATCGAGATGTGCTTCCAGTACACCCGATTGATGGGCGTGGTTGCATCGTTGCCCGTGGTCGCGCCGCAGGTCGCGATGCGGCCGCCGCGCCGGACGCACTCGATCGAATCCCGCCAGGTCGCCTTGCCGACGTTGTCGATCACGAGATCCACTCCGCGCCTGGCGGTCAGCTCCCGGATCCGGTCGGGAACGCTCTCGCGTGTGTAATCGATCGCCACGTCGGCGCCCAGCCGGATGGCCCTGTCGAGCTTAGCCGGGCTCGACGAGGTCGCGTAGACGTAGGCCCCCGCGTACTTGGCGATCTGGAGAGCGGCCGCCGCCACGCCGCCCCCCACCCCGTGGATCAGGACGCTCTCGCCGGCCCGCAGGCGTCCCGCCGTCAGCGCTAGCCGCCACGCGGTCTGGTACGCGAGCGGGAACGCCGCGGCGCTGGTCCACGAGAGCCCGCGCGGCTTGCGGTACACGTTGACCAGCGGCACCACCACCCGCTCGGCGAACGTGCCGGAGACGTGCTCGCCGAGGAGCCGGTAGCGGATGCACATCGACTCTTCGCCCTGCTGGCAGAACTCGCACCGGCCGCAGAAGAGCCCGGGCTGGATGTAGACCTCGTCGCCCGGCGTCACGCCGCTCACGTCGGGCCCGACCGCGTCGACCACGCCCGCCCCGTCGGCGCCGAGCACGTGCGGGAACGCCAGGTCGATCCCCGGGATCCCCCCCAGGACCCAGAGGTCCAGATGGTTCATCGCCGCGGCTACCAGGCGGACGCGAACCTCTCCCGCCGCCGGGGTCGGGTCTGGAAGATCGCCGAACCGCACCACCTCGGGGCCGCCGTGCGACTCGATGAAGACGGCGCGCATCAGCCGCGAAGGTATCCCTACGGCCGCTCGACCGACAGCGTGTATCCTCCGGTGTCGCCCGCGTTCAGCGTGTTGGCCACGACCGTCCAACGGCCGGCCTCGTCGAACGTCATGTCGAGGCGGCTGTCGGTGCCCCCGCCGCCGTCGTCGTCGTTGAACGCGCGGCCCGTCGGCGAGACGAGCGTGAGGTACGCGTCGAAGTCGGGCGACTGGAGGAGGAGCACCGCGCGATCGCCCGCCTGGGCGTCGATCGACCATCCCTCGTACCACGATTCGTCGCTGCGCTGCTGGTCCTCGGCGTCGAGGACGCCGGAAACCGACGCCGTGGGGCCGGCGGGGAGCTCGCCCGTCACCGCGAACTCCTCGTCCAGGACCGTGGCGTCCGTGCGCATGCGAGACGTCAAGGCGAGCGTGTAGGCGCCGCTCTGGCCCGCCTCGTAGGAGGTGACCTGAACGCGCCAGGTCCCGGACTCGGAGGCGATCGCCTCGACCAGCGACACCTCGCGCGAGCTGCCGAAGTCGTCGTTCTCGGTCTTCTCTCCCGAGGGCCCGGTTACGACGACGTATGGATCGAACTCCACCGAAGTGACGACCGCGACGACCTCCTGGCCCGCCGTCGCGTCGATCGTGTACTCGTCGACCCACGCGCCGTCCTCCATCACCGGGTCGCTCGATTCGAGCGCGCCGGTGTGCACTGTCTGCGCGCGCAGGCTGGTTGCGGCCGCGACGACGATGATCGCGGGCGCGAGGATCCGCAGGGTCGAGGGCATCGAGAGTCTCCTCCGGGCACGGGAGTGGGGGACGGCCGGCGGAAGCGCCGGCGAACGACGTTCGAATCTATATTCCCGGCGTGCCGCCGTGGACGCCCGACGAGGACACCCCGCTGACCTTCTGCGACCAGTGCGGCTGGCTGCAGCCCGGGCTGGCGGCGGCCTGTGCCCGGTGCGGGATTCCGCTGGACCGCAGCGTCTACGACCCGTTCGTCGCGATCAGCCAGAACGCGGCCATCGTCCGCCAGGCGATCCGCGGACGCGCCAAGCCGTCCGTTTTCGGTCGCTTCGCGCTGGTCTCGCTCGGCCTCCTGTATCTGTTGTACTCGGCTCTCTTCCTGCACTCGCTCCTCGCCCAGCCGTTCTCCCCGGTCGCGCTCGTCTTCGTGCTGCTCGACCTGGTGATCGGTCTGCTCATCCTGTCGGCGTTCCATCGCATGGGATCGCGTGACACCTGGGACGAATACCGCCGCTGGTCGTGATGTGCACGCTGATCGCGTTCCACGAGGTGTGGACCGATGCCCCGCTGGTCATCGCCACGAACCGGGACGAGGCGTACGACCGTCCCTCCGCTCCGCCGCGCTGGCTGGACGGCGATCCACCGGTGCTGGCGCCGCTGGACGAGCGGGCGGGCGGCACGTGGATGGGAGCGACTCGCGGCGGAGTGTGGGTCGGCCTGACGAACCGTCGTGCCGGTGTGGTCGACCCCGGACTGCGCTCGCGCGGGCTCCTGTGCCGCGATCTCCTGTCGGCCGCGAGCGCGGCCGACGCCATCGCGCGCATCGGGGCGCTCGACGAGCGGTACAACCCCTTCCACGTCTTGGCCGCCGACGCCGCTCGGATCGTGCTGGTCGAATACGAGTCCGGAAGGTCGGACGTACGTCCACTGGGGTCTGGCTGCCACGTCGTGACGAACCGGCCGGCCGACGAGCACGCCGAGGAGCCCAAGGCGAGACGCGCCTGGCGGCTGCTGTACGAAAAAGGGCTGTGGCCGACGGAGCGCGGAGGGCCAGCGCCCGAAGATCTCGAAACCCGGCTGGCGGCGATACTGGGCGATCACGGGGTGGAAGGAAAGGACGCCCTCTGCCTCCACGGCGAACGATACGGCACGCTGAGCGCCGCGATCTGGCGGATCGCCTGGGCGGCGGGCCGCCCGGGAGGGGCCGACATCCGGCTGGCGTTTGCCGACGGGCCTCCCTGCGCCACTCCCTTCGCGGCCGTGGAGGGGTGGCGCGTTGACGGGCCGGATGCGCCGGGGTAATCTGCCGCCCGACCCGCGATCCCGCATCCCGAGCGACGGAAAATTCCGATGGAGGATGGATGACGCACGTCCCCGACGAGCTTCGCTACAGCAAGGACCACGAATGGGTCTCCTTCGACGAGGAGTCGGGTGTCGCCACGGTCGGGATCACCGACTATGCGCAGGGCGAGCTCGGCGACGTGGTGTTCGTCGAGCTGCCCGGGGAAGGCGCCCCGGTCACCGCGCACTCCCCGTGCGGGACGATCGAAGCGGTCAAGGCGGTGGCGGAGCTCTTCGCCCCGCTATCCGGTGAGGTCGTGGAGGCCAACCCGCTGCTCGAGGACCATCCCGAGCTGCTGAACTCCGATCCCTACGGCGAGGGATGGATGATCAAGATCCGGACGTCCGATCCGGCTGAGCTCGAAGACCTGATGGACTCCGCGGCGTACTCGGAACACATCGGCTGAAGTGTCCCAGAGCTTTCCAGCTTCCGATCGCTTCGCGGATCGGCATATAGGCCCGCGTGACGACGACATCCGGTCCATGCTCTCGACCCTGGGCCTCGACAGCCTCGAGGCGCTGGTCGACCAGGTCGTCCCCGCCGACATCCGCCTGACCCGACCACTCGATCTTCCCGCCGCGATGACAGAGGAGGGCGCGCTGGCCGAGCTCGCGGCCATGGCCGCGAAGAACGAGGTCTGGCGCTCGTGGATCGGAATGGGCTACCACGACACCGTCACGCCACCCGTCATTCTCAGGAACGTGATCGAAAACCCGGGCTGGTATACGGCGTATACCCCGTACCAGGCGGAGATCGCGCAGGGTCGGCTGGAGGCCCTGCTCGTGTTCCAGACCGTGGTCGCGGACCTGACCGGCCTCCCGATCGCGAATGCGTCCCTCCTGGACGAGGGCACGGCCGCCGCCGAGGCGATGGCCATGATTCAGCGCGTGACGCGGAAACAGGACGGCGCGTTCCTCCTGGATCGCGGCTGCCACCCGCAGACGATCGCGATCGTGAAGACGCGCGC
>JAICQP010000134.1 GCA_025937815.1 Gemmatimonadota bacterium | reverse complement strand
CCAGATGCCTGCGCCGCGCGTCGAGCCACGCTTCATTCGAGCTTCTGGAGCCACACCTGGCGGCTCCGCGGACCGTCGAACTCGCAGAAGAAGATCGACTGCCAGGTCCCCAGCGCGACCTCGCCGTCCTCCACGGCGACCAGAACCGAGGAGCCCACGAGCGTTGACAGGACGTGCGCGGGCGAGTTCCCCTCGGCATGCTTCCAGGGCTGCCCTTCCGGCACCGCGGCCTCGAGTGCCGTGAGGATGTCGTCGGCCACGGCGGGATCCGCGCCTTCGTTGATCGTGACGCCCGCGGTCGTATGGGGCACGAAGACGAGCCACGCGCCGGATCCGCCCGACTCGCGCGCGGCCGCCGCGACCTGTCGTGTGATGTCGACCAGCTCGCGACGCGCCCGGGTGCGGACCTGGATCTCACGCATCAGCGGACCGCCGGGGTCACGCGCCTCGCGCTCAGGCGGGCCGAGCCGCGGCGTCCCAATCGAACGTCATGCCGAGCCGCTCGAAGATCGCGCGCGCCTCGTCGATCCTCTGCAGCCCGGTTTCGGGATCCCCGGCTTCGTTCGCGTGCTGCCCCCAATCGTACAGCGCACGCGCGCGCTCGGAGTCCATGCCGGCCGCCTCGAACACGCGAACGCTCTCCTCGAAGCAGGCGTCGGCCGACAAGGTCTCGCCGATGACCTCCATCGGTCCGACGCGGGAGGCGACGCGGCCGAGCATCCGCCACGCGTGGCCGAGGTGGTCCGGGTTCTCGTCCCGCGAGAGGGTGAGCGCGAATCTCGCCGCCTCCGCCGCCTCGTCGATCTTGGACTGGCCCAGGCACGCCTCGGCGAGGAAGCGATACGCCTCCGGCAGGACGTGATAGCCGGTGGGGCCGGCCATCTCGATCGACTGCCGCAGGAGCCGCTCCGCCTCCGCGAACTCGCCCAGGCCCAGGAGGGCTCCAGCGAGATTGCTGAGGCACAGGATCTGCTCCGGCCGGTGCCCGCCTTCGTGGGCCAGCGTCAGCGCCTCCTGGTAGCGGTCGCGCGCCGCGGCGTAGTCTCCCTTGAGCCGGAGCGTCTCCCCGAGACTGTTGAGCATCATGCCGACCGGCCGGATGTCGTCCATCCTGCGGAAGATCGCGAGCGCTTCCTCCTTGCGCTTGCGCGCCTCCTCGAACCGCCCCGCAACCTGATGCGCCATGCCTAGGAGCTTGAGGCTCAAGGCCTGCTCGCGCAGGCCGGCATCGCCCATCGAGACCGCGATCTCGAGCGCGCGCTCGGCCAGCTCGCCCTGCTCGTGCGCGGCCCCGAGGCGGAAGTAGCCGTCGCTCATCCGCACCAGCGCGGTAACGCGCTCGATCCGGGCCTCCTGCGAATCGCCGGCCTCCGCCGCCAGCTCCTCGCCGCGCTCGGCGCTCGCCAGCGAGCCCTGATAGTCGCCCTGCCGCTGTTCGATGAACGCGCGTCCGTTCCAGGCGCGGGCCTCGGCCACCTTGTCGCCGGCGGCTGCCGCGGCCGCGCGCATACGCTCGTAGGCGTCGATCGCCTCGTCGAAGCGCGCCAGTAGCCCGAGCGCCTCCGCCATGCCGCGGTACCACTCGATCCGCCTGCCACGGCCCGACTCGCCCGAGACCGCCTGGGCCTCGGAGGCGAAGTCGATCGCGCGCCGGTAGTACTCGATTGCCGTCTCGTTGGCATACGCCGCGTATTCGTGATTGGCGGCCCTTCCGTACCATGTCGCCGCCTCGGCGGGCAGGCCCGCGCGCTCGAAGTGGTCCGCGATGACGGCCGCGAACCGATCGCCCTCGTCCCCGCTCCGCCACACCAGCCATTCGGCCACCGCCCGATGCCAGGCGACGCGATCGCGCTTGAGCACGCTCTCGTACGTAACGTCCCGCAAGAGCGCGTGCTTGAAGGCGAACTCGGCGTCGCCTTCGAACTGGGACGACTCGTGCCGATATATCAGCTCCTTCTTGCGCAGCGAATCCAGCGCACCGTTCACCGACTCCTTCGGCTCCTCGCCCATGCGCTCGATCGCCTCGCTCCAGAATTCGCGGCCCACGATCGACGCCCGCTGAAGGACGCTCCGCTCCCATCGCGTGAGCCGGTCGAGACGCGCCTGAATGATGCCGGTGAGCGTAGGGGGCACCCGCACCTCGACGAGTCTGCGAGGATCGATCGTCCACTGCTCCGGCGTGGGTTGGATCACTCCCTGGTCGATCAGCATCTTGATCAGCTCTTCGAGGTAGAAGGGGTTTCCCTCCGCGCTGCCCACCACGACTTCGCGCAGAACTTCGGGCACGCTCTCCGAATGCCTCAGGATGTCCTCGACCAGCTGCCGGCTCTGGCGCTTGGTCAGCGGGCGCAGTTCGATCCGCTGATGGTGCGCCATCCCCTCTCCCCAGGACGGCCTGCGCTCCAGCAGGCTCGGGCGCGACAGGCAGAGGACGAACAGGCGGGCTCCCTCGCACGCGCGGGTCACCTGATCGACGAAGTCCAGCGAGCCGTTGTCGGCCCAGTGAATGTCTTCGAGGAGGACTACCGCGGGCAGCTTCTGCGTGACCCGCCGCATGAACTCCGCGGCGTACTCCAGCGCGCGGTCACGGATCTGACGCGGGTTGCCGAGCATCGGCTTTACGTGCGGGCTCGAGGAGAAATCGAATCCTATGAGCTGTCCGACCACATGGGCCATCATGCGGCTCTCATCCCCGGCGCCGAGGAAGAGCTCCATGCCGTTCTCGAACTTGGACCGCTTGACCTCGATGGAGTCGCTTTCCTGGATCCCGAATCGCGAGGCGAACAGATCGCGCACGAGCGCGTACTGGAGGGCCGGCATCTCCTGGTGCGCCCTGCCCGCGAACATCCACACGCGTTCCGGCAGGAGCTCCACCGCGCTCGTGAACTCGAACATCAGGCGGGACTTGCCGAGCCCGGCGTCGCCGTAGACCGTGACCACGCGCGGCTCGCGCTCCTCGATCGTCTCGTGGAGCATTTCGAGGAGCGCCTTGAGCTCCCCCTCGCGGCCGATCATCCGCGTCTCGATGCCCTCCACGCCCCGCGTCGAGAGGCGGAATGCCTTCCGCTTGGCGGCCAGCACCGTATAGACGCGCACCGGTTCCCCCCGGCCGCGGACCATAGCCGGCGCTTCCTCGCGCACGTCGAACACCCCGCGGACGTGGCGATACGTGTCGTGCGACACCAGGATCGTGCCCGGGGCGGCCAGCTCCTCCAGCCGGCTGGCGACGTTGACCGCGTCACCCACCACCGTGCTCTCTCCGCGCGTGCCCACCCGGCCCACCAGCACCATGCCGGTGTTGATGCCGACGCGGACGCTCAGCGGCCGGCCGGCGAGCTGCAGGCCCTCGATCTGGCGTTGGATGTCGAGCGCGGCGGAGATGGCCCGCACCGGATCGTCCTCGCGCGCGCCACTAGCCCCCCAGAGGGCCATGACCGCGTCGCCCATGTGCTTGTCTATGGTCCCACCGTGCTCGAGGATCACGGCGTCCACGCGCCGCCACAGCTCGTTCATCGCCTCGCTCACTTCTTCGGCGTCGCGCGTCTCCGCGAGCGCCGTGAAGCCGGATACGTCGGCGAACAGGATGGTGACCTGGCGGCGCGCCTCCTCGGCTGGCGGGCCGAGCGCGGCCAGCTTCTCGCGCAGCGCGGTGATGGCCGCCTCCACCATCTCGTCGCCCAGCGTTCCGCGGAGCGACTCCTGGGCCTGGATGGCCCGCTCGAGCTGCTCGCGATCGGGACTCATTCGCCTGCTCGCATGGGAGGTGACTCGGAACCGAAGGTCTTCATGTCCTCAGGGGACGATGTCGACTCTCGTCCCTACCTGCACGAGGGGAAATACGACCGCGATGTCGGCGTTTCGCATCCGCAGGCAGCCGTGACTCGAGGCCCGACCGACCGAGCTCTCGTCCTGGGTGCCGTGGATCGCGATCTCGTCGCTGAGATAGAGCGCATAGTCGCCCAGGACACCGTCCCGGTATCGCTCGTCGCTGTAGGGCGGCGGGATAGGCAGGCCGCGCTCGACGTAGAACCAGTCGGGCGCGTACCAGACAGGGTCCTTCTTCTTGCGCCCGATCTCGAAGGCGCCGGTCGGGGTGCTGAAGCGCCATCCGTCGCCGCCGCCCCGACTCAGCCGAGCGCCCGTGCCGACGCCCACCGGGAAGCGGTGCAGGACATCGTCTCCGCGCCGCACGGAGAGCTCGCGCTCCGATACCGAAACGAGCAGCGTGATCGGGTCGCCTTCCTGGCCCCACGCCGGGGAGGCGCCGAGTAGCAGTCCGAACAGAATCCCGACAGTCTGCCTGCGCACGCTACCTCGTCAGTATCTGGCAAGCTCGCGGATCGCTTCGCGGACGTCCTCGACCTGCGGCAGGATCGCGTCCTCCAGCGACGGGGCGTAGCCGACCTGGCAGTCCAGCGCCGCGACCCGCCGCACGGGAGCATCCAGCCATTCGAACAGATCATCCGCGATGCGGGCCGCGATCTCGGCCCCGAAGCCCCACGAGATCGGGTCCTCGTACACCACCAGCGCTTTGCTGGTTCGCCGGACGGACGCGGCGATCGCCTCCCAGTCGTAGGGAGAGAGTGTGCGCAGGTCGAGGATCTCGGTCTCGATTCCCTCCTTCTCCGCCAGCTCCCTGGCGGCCACGAGCGAGCGCTGGACCGTGGCGCCGTAGGTGATCAGGGTGAGGTCATTCCCCTCCTGAATCTTCGCCGCGCGCCCGAAGGGGATCATGTATTCGGGCCCTGGATAGCGGCCCTTGTTGTAGGCCTGGCGGTACAGATGCTTGTGCTCGAGGAACATGACGGGGTCGTCGCAGCGTATCGCGGTGCGGAGCAGCCCGTTCGCGTCCTCGGCGGTGGCCGGCATCACCACGCGCAAGCCGGGATTGGCCGTGAACAGCGTCATGCCGGATTGCGAGTGGTAGATCGCCCCGCCCTTCAGGTACCCCCCGCACGGCACTCGCACGACGACGGGAGCCGAGAAGTCGTCGTTCGACCGCCAGCGCAGGACCGCGAGCTCGTTGCGGATCTGGTGATAGGCAGGCCAGATGTAGTCGAAGAACTGGATCTCGACGACCGGCTTGAGGCCGCGTGTCGCCATCCCCACCGCGCGCCCGACGATGTTCGCCTCCGCCAGCGGCGAGTTGAAGACCCGGATCCCGCCGAACCGGCGCTGGAGGTTGGCCGTCACCTTGAACACCCCGCCCTTGCCCTTGACCTCGCTCAGCACGCGCTCGCGGGAAGCGTCGGCGACGTCCTCGCCGAAGACCACGATGCGGGGGTCGCGGTCCATCTCGTCCTTCATCGCCGCGTTCAACAGATCGACCATCGTCGTGGCCTCTCCCTCGAAGCGCGGCTCGCTCGAAAACTCGGTCGCGGTCGGATCCACGTCCGGAGAGTAGACGAACTGGAGCGCCGTCTCCGGCGCGGGCTGCGGCGCGTCGATCGCGCGCTCCGTGGCGGCCTCGATCTCGCGATCGATCTCCTCCCTGATCGCCTGCAGCTCGTCCTCCGTGGCGATCCCCTCCTCGACGAGCCGCCGGGGGTAGGCCGTGAACGGATCGCGCGCTGCCTCCTCTTCGCGCTCCCGATCGGGCCGGTACATGCGCTCGTCGTCGGACAGCGAGTGGGAGTAGGGCCGGATCACCCGCGCGTGGACCAGCGCCGGGCCGCTGCGGCCGCGGCACCAGGATATCGCCCGGTCGAGCGCCTCGTAGGATGCGACCGGGTCGCAGCCGTCGACCTCCTCGATGTGGAGGCTGGGGAAGCTGCGGGCGAGCTTCGAGATCGACCCCCCCGCCGTCTGCACCTCGACGGGAACGCTGATCGCATAGCCGTTGTCCTCGATCAGGTAGAGCACGGGGAGCTTCAGATTGCAGGCGGTGTTGAGAGATTCCCAGAACTCGCCCTCGCTCGTCGTCCCCTCCCCCGAGCTCACCAGCACGATCTCGTCGCGCTCGCCGCGATCCTCGAGCCCCGCGATCCGCGCCATCCGCCAACCCGCTTCCGCGCAACCGACGGCGTTGAGGAACTGGGTGCCGGTGGGACTTGAGGTGGAGACGATATTCAGCTCCTTGGA
Organism: Gemmatimonadota bacterium; assembly: GCA_025937815.1. Taxonomy (GTDB): domain Bacteria; phylum Gemmatimonadota; class Gemmatimonadetes; order JACCXV01; family JAHWKZ01; genus JAICNR01. The sequence goes on along the minus strand of JAICQP010000134.1, from coordinate 585 downwards.
GCTCCAGTGGGACGGCATCTGCCGGCCGCCGGACTGCGGGTCAGCCGCCGCACCGACCGCCTGGAGCAGCATGGCGTCGTAGCTCATTCCGAGGCCCAGGCAGAGCGCCCGGTCGCGGTAGTAGAGATAGAACCAGTCCTCGCCGGGCCTCAGCAGAGACGCCGCCGCGGCCAGGACGGCCTCGTGCCCCGCGCCGGAGATCTGGAAGAAGATCCGGTTCTGCCGCTTGAGCTGGATCTCCTTGTCGTCGATCCGTCGGGCGGCGTAGATGTGGCGGTACATCTCTAGGAGGGCGGGAGCTTCGAGCCCCCGAATCGTGCGCTCCGCCTGGGCTTCGGGATTCACGCTCGGCAAAGTACGGCGAGGCCTCGGAGCAGGGCAACCGGCATAGGGGCGCCGGGTTGGGAGCATCGCCGCGGGACGGTTATATTTCGAGTGTCCGACCAGTATACCGCGCACCACATCACATACCGACGAGAGAAAAGGACCCGATGCCCATCGACGGAAAGAGCCGCGACGACGCGTGGCGCCTGGTGACGGAGTACACGGATAGCGAAAGCCTGCGCGCTCACATGCTGGCCGTGG
>JAICQP010000054.1 GCA_025937815.1 Gemmatimonadota bacterium | reverse complement strand
AGTCCGATGGCGAGAGGCCTAGCTGTCATTCATCCTCGGAGGTCTTGGTGTTCCTACCGGACACAACTGTGAGGTCGAAGAAATAGAGCACGGCTACTCTCCTATCGTCAGATCGAGTCTGAGCTCCGGGATTTCCGCCACCTCGGTGGCGTTTCCCGGACTGACGTATCCCGACACCCGGTGCTGCGTGTCCCCGTCCGGGTGCACGTCGATGCACAGCTCGGCGGTATGAATCGAACCCATGATGATCTCATACCGGCCCGACGCATCGGTGACGGCCTCGCGGACCTCGTGCAATACGCCGGTGCAACTTCCCACGGTCGTCTCTGCGCCCGGGATTCCGGGCTCTGTTTCGAGCGGCGTGATCGTCAACGGCACGCCCGGCAACGGCGATCCCGCCGCATCCCGCACGTAGCCGAAGAGACGAGACTCCTGGGTCCGGGCAGTGGAAAGCCACCAGCGGACCTCCAGCGCGAAGGAAAGTTGCTGCGTCGGAGACCACAGCAGCTCTTCGGCAAGGAGGCCGCGCGGAACTTCGAAGGTGAGCCATCCCTCGAGGGATTCCCCCGGCGGGACCACCACCCCTTCCACGCGGGGAGCTCGCCCCCCGTCGTAGAGTGCCCAGGTGGGGCCGGCATGGAACGGCAGCTCGTTCGAAAGCGTGCGCAAGGCGAACTCGTCGGCGCGGATCGGCCGCGGGACGTCGGAGTGGTTCGTGACTTCTATCAGAAGTGTGGCGAAGACGTCGCCGTCGGAAGGATGCGGCGAATCGTCGGCGGGATACCAGCTGAGATTGAAGCGTTGGAACTGGAGATCGACGCCTTCGTGGGTGGCGGTCGACCCCTCGACGACCACGAGGGTCGGATCTGGACCGGTCGGACCTTCCCGGCAGCCGACCGAAGCGAGAAGCAGGAATCCGTATGGCAGACAAGCGATGCGCACGCGGCGACTCTACAAGAAAGAACGTCGCGGCAGCGACCGCGGTTTGTTATCTCACGTCGCCTGGGTCGAGAATGCGCTGACGGTCGGGCGGGCGTCGGCTGATATGGTGGGGGCCGGCCCGGGCTTGAGCCGGCCCCCGGAGAATGCTACGTGTCCAGCCTTTCCCGCGCGGCCGCGCGCACGTAGGACAGCGGAAAGCTGAGCTGGTTGAACTCCGCCGTCTGGCGCATCAGCTCCGCGGCCGCCGCCTGGTCGCCGGCGGCCTCGTGCGCGCGCGCCGTGAGGAGCAGGACGCGCGGATCCTGATCGTTGGCCTGCTCGAAGTGGGCAACGGCCTCGGCGCCCTTGCCCTCGGCCAGCGCGATCCGTCCCATGAGCTCGTGGTCCTGCCTCAGCTCGAAGGGAACGGCCGGCTCCTGCACGGCTGCGTGGTACGCGGCCGCCCGCTCCTTCGCCTTCGCGAGGTCATTGGACGCGAGCGCGACCAGCGCCTCGTTGTAGATGTGGTTCCGGCGCGTGGCCTCCTTGATACCTTCGGGGACGTCGGCCTTCTCGATCGCCTCGACCGCCGAGGCGAAGCGCGCCGCCGCGGCCTCGACGTCGCCCAGATCGAGGAGCGTCCGTCCGATCAACCCGTCGTCACCCGAGATCGTCGTCCAGTCCGACTTCCGCTCCGAGATCGCGCGGCGCTCTGCCAGGACTTCCATCGCGCGCGCATGATTTCCCTCGTGGAGCCAGGCGGCCGCCTTCCAGAGGAGCGCGTTGGTCCGCACGCCGTCGTTCGGCGCCTTGGCGAACATCTCGTCCATCGTCGCCCGCGCCTCGTTCCCCTGACCCAGGAACATCTGGTTGTGCGCGATCCCGATGTACGAGGCGTTGAAGGTCGAATCCGCGTCGAGCGCCTTCCGATACTGGACGATCGACTCGTCGAACCGTCCCATCTTCATCAGGAACTCGGCGTACGAGTCGTAGGGGTTGGGCTCGGACGGCAGGACCTCGATGTACTTGCGAAACGCCTGCTCGGCCTCGTCGAAGCGCCCCACCGCGCGCGCGGCGTAGCCCATGTTGTTCCACGCCTGGCTGAAGGTGGGATCGATCTCGACGGCCCTGCGGTACTCGGCGATCCCCGCGTCCCAGTCCTGACGCGCGAAGGCGAGCTGGCCCGCCAGCGCGTTGTGGGCGCGGACGTCGCCGGGATACTTCTCGACCAGCTCCCGGAGGAGCGCGAGCTGCCGGTCTCCGTCACCGTCGACGCCCGCCTGCGCGACCTGGATCAGGATGCGCTCGCCTTCCGAGGCGTGATCGATGTTGGCGACGGCCTTCTCGAGGTTCTCGAAGAACTCCTCGGGAGAAGGCGCGGTGTTGGCGAGGAGGAGGTAGGCGTACGCGAAACTCGGGTCCTTCGCGACCGCCTCCTCGAGAAGCGGCCGCGCATCCAGCGCCCGCAGGTTCTCCGACATCGTGCGACCCTCGAGGAAGAGCTCGCGCGCCTCGTCGGATGCAGTGGTGACGGGAATCTCGGCGCCCGACATTTCTGCCGAGGCGGAGTCGGCGCCGGCCTGCGCGTCCGGTGTCCTGTCGCACGCCGCCAGGAACGCCAGCAGGACGACGGGCAGCCACAGGGGTGTCCGTGGAATCGTTAGGCTTCTCATCGGGAGTGTCTCCCCTTCCCGCGCCGGGTCTCTCGAAGACGGGCGCGTCTGCGATTGGGGTTGCGAGCCGGCGTCTGGACTGGGCGGGCTCGTCCGGAAGACCACGCCCGTCGAGCGCGTGTTCAACGCCGCGGATCGCTGAGAATCCAGGTGCAATCAGGTGAGAAGATGTTCATGCAAAGCGATCGTCCAGCGCTCTGCAGCCGGCGGTCGCGCTCGTGCGGTCAGGGCGAACGATTCTGCGGCCACACGCCGACACGACGGTGAGTTTTCTTTTACTCCTCGGGAGCGATCTCGCCCTCACTCAGTCGCGCTACGAGCCGGCCGCTTCCTTCGAAGCCGCCCGCGGGGACGTAGCCACCCTCGCCGGCGTGCCGGAAGGCTCGCAGCTCGATACCCGCTGTCCCCGACTCCTTGAGCACCACCACGACGGGGCTTCCCTCCTCCGGCTCGACGATCCACCCCGTCAGACGTCCCTGCGGGACGAACTCGTCGACGACCCTGTGCTCCTCTGAGCCGTCGCGGATGAGGACGACCCATCGATGGCCGTCTTCCCAGAGTGGCTCGCCGTCGGAGCCGAGCTCGACGTCCGCGAGCAACTCCACCTCCTCGAGTGCCACGTCTCCATCGAGGTCCGCGCGCGCGCTCGAAATCCTCACGCTTGGAAGCGGGAGGGAATCCGCGATGCTGTCCTGTTGCCGTTGTTCCGGCCCGGGGGAGGACCCGGATCGATCGTCCGAGCCCCTGGGCTCGCAACTCGTGGCGAGAAGTACGAGCGAGCTAACGGCAGCGACCGCAACAGTGCGATCCGACATCGTCCCACTCGGGAATAGGGTTTTCATTGCCGCGAAGTATACCACGGGCGCACGCCTCCGACACTTTTCGTATTGTCAGTACATATGTATTGACATACTTGCGAACACGACTAGTTTCTCGTCCATGGCAACCAAGTCGATGCAATTGCAGGTACGCGTGACCACGAAGCAAAAGGTGGCTATCAGGCGGCTTGCCCGACGCTCTGGCCAGAGTGTCTCCAGCTACGTCCTGTCGCGCGTCCTCCCCGACGAACGAGTCCGCTTCGGCGAGATCCTTCGTTCCCTGCAGGAGGAAAGCGAGTGGAGGTTCGCGCTCGCCGAGCTCAACGACTTCCTGGCAGGCCTTGCTCCGTCCGAGTTTCGCGACGCGGTGGGAGAGGCGGAGATCGGGTCGCTGACTCTGCTGGCTGCGAATTACGCGGCGGCGATGGTCGAGCAGGCGACCAGCCGGCTGGGAGTCGACCCGCCGGATTGGACGTCGGACGTCGAGCCGCTCGACGAGCCCCACTTCGCGGTCCCCTTCCGCAGCTTGCGCGCGCATCTCCTGCGATCGGCGCCGGTCGCGTTCAAGCGCCGGAACATCTTCGTCGATTCGTCTGTCGGCGATCGCGTATGAAGCCTGTGGGAATCAAGCTTACGAAGGCGGACATCCGCCGATTGTTCGAGCTGCTCGATGCCGAGCTCGCGGGCCAAGGGATTCACGGAGAGCTGTACCTAGTCGGCGGGGCGGTCATGTGTCTGGCTCTCGATGCGCGCGACTCGACGCGGGACGTGGACGCCATGTTTCGCCCGGGCCGGGCCATCAGGGAAGCGGCCGTGCGTGTGGCCTCGAAGGCTGGCGCGCCCGAGACCTGGCTGAACGATGCAGTGAAGGGATACCTGAGCCCGCGCGGAGAATTCGACGAATTCCTGGATCTCCCCCACCTCAAGGTCTTCGTGGCCAGGCCCGAGTATCTCCTCGCCATGAAGTGCGCCTCCATGCGTCTTGGTGAGGAGTTCCACGATCTGGACGACGTCCGCTACCTCCTCCGCTACTTGAACATCGCGAAGGCCGACGATGCGCTCGCCATCGTGGGGCGGTACTTCGAGGAGGAGCAGCTCCTCCCGAAGACCCGCCTCGTCATCGAGGAACTGCTCGGTCGTCGGTGACAGCCGGGTCTGGCCGCTAGCGCGCTTCGATCGACACGGGCCCGTTCGTCGTGACCACGCGGACGAGCGGGCCGCCACCGCCCAGCTCCACGCGGAACCGGCGGCCGTCCTGGCCGGGCTCGAGCCGGACCTGGAGCGGGATCTCGGTCTCGAAGGGACCGTGCTCGGTGCCGGTCTCGAGGACGGCCGCGTACCCTGCCGGAATCCTGATCGAGATCGGGCCGTTCCGGGTTTCGGCGTCGAGCCCCGCGCCTTCCCACGTCGTCCCCCCGAGCTTTACCCCGATGGGTCCGTTCTGGGCGCGCGCGGTGACGTCGCCGCCCACGTCCGCGAGGTCGATGGGGCCGTTGCGGGTCTCGAGCCGGATCGTGCCCGTCACGCCGCGCGCCGCCAGCGGCCCGTTGTTCGAGGTCCCCTCGAGGTTCCGCTGGCGCGGCACGTAGACGTAGTAGACCACCGTCCACTCTTCTCCTTCGGGTCCGAACGCGCGCCCCCCACCGGGTGTCAGCTCGATCCGCACCGCGCGCGCGATATCGCGCGCTTCTTCCTCGCTGTCGGCGTGCGCCTGGATCCGCGCGTGGACCTCCATTCGCTCCTCGTCCCAGCCCTTGAACAGGACGCCCCCGTTCCGGCCGCCGTCGAAGGCGATCGTCGCGGCCGGGGCGTCCACGGACTCGACCACCACCTCGCAGAAGGTCTCGTGGTCGCCACCGTAGTCGTCGCGCTCGCATTGCGCGAGCCACCGGGCATCGTCCTCGCTCTCCTGGGCGCGGAGGCCGGCGGGTCCGGGGGGCAGGAGCAGCGGGATCAGAAAGACGAACGCGATGCGGCGCATGGAGTCTCCTCCGATGGGGTTCCGGGCGATCGCTCTCTTCCGATGGGACAGCCGGACGGCCGGATTGGTTGCACTCCGGAGGGCCCGACGTCGAGATAAACGTCCATTGGAGTCCCGTGGGAGGCGGATGGTTGGACCGCCGAGGCCGGTCGCCGGGTACCTTGCCCGATCATTCAACTGGGAGGTGTGGGGTGGATACGACGATGGAGAAGCTGTATGAGCAGATCGACGACATCGAGATCGCGATGATGACCACCAGGCGGCCCGATGGGCATCTCGAGTCGCGCGCGATGGCGACCCAGAAGCGAGCCGCGGGCGCGGACCTGTGGTTCGTCTCGCGGGAAGGAACGGCCAAGCTCCGCGACCTGGAGGCCGACCCGCACGTCAACCTCTCCTACTACAAGGACCGGACGCGCGAGTGGGTGTCGGTCTCGGGCATCGCGAAGGTCAGCCGCGATCGCGCGAAGATCCGCGAGCTCTACGCGCCCGACTGGAAGATGTGGTTCGGCGAGGAGGGCGATCCGCGCCACGGCACGGCCGACGACCCGCGCATGGTCCTGATCGGCGTCGACGTCCATGCCGCCGTGTTCCTCGAGATGGACAAGCCGCAGCCCGTGGTCCTCTTCGAGCTCGTCAAGGGATGGGTGACGGGCGAGGAGCCGGACCTCGGCGAGACGCACCGGATCGGATAGGTTCGCGGCGTGGGCGCCTCTTCTTCCCCGGACTCGCGCACGCGGCGCGTCGTCAAACGCCTCGCCCAGGTGAGCTTCCTGTTCTTCCTGCTGAAGGGCATCGGCTGGCTGGTCGTCGGCTTCCTCGCCTGGAAGGGCCTCAGCTGACGGCCATGTCACGGACGGTCGCAGCCGGCGCGATCCTCATTTTCCTGGCACCATCGGCTGCACCCGGCCAGGACGCCCCGACGGAGGCCGCCGTCTTCGCGCCCGGCACGATCTCGGTCGAGGGCGGGAACGTCTATCGCGGAGCCTTCTCCCCCGACGGCCGCGAGTTCTGGTTCTTTCGCAAGGTGACCGAGGGCGAGGAAGACTACCGGATCTTCGTATCGCGCCTCTCCGACGGCGGCTCGTGGGGCGTGCCCGAGCGCGTGCTCCTCGGCGGCGAGCACTCGGAGCTCTACCCCTCGATCTCGCCCGACGGCGGGCGCATGGTCTTCGCCTCCTATCGGCCCGTGCCCGGCGACACGACCGGCCACCCGAACGCGAACCTCTGGTACGTCGACCGGAATCCCGACGGCGCGTGGGGGACGCCGGTCTTCATGTCCGCGGCGAGCACGCTCGCCAACTACGACAACAACCCGCGCTTCCGCCTCGACGGGGCGATCGAATTCGGCTCGACGACTCCGGACTGGTCGCGGAATGACCGCTTCGTGACCCATTGGGATGGCACGCGGTACGGGCCGCCCGAGCCCGACCCGCTGCTCGACGCCTGGGCGGACTGGCGCGACGACGTGACCATCTCGAACGCCACGCTCTCACCGGATGGCACGCTCGCGATCCTCGACGTGCGCGAGGACGACGACGAGGGCCGGCCGGGGCCCAGCGACCTGTGGTTCTCGCGCCTCGAGGATGGCGGCTGGTCGGATCCCGAGCGGCTCGGAGCCGGCGTCAACACGCCCGACGATTTCGAGAACTTCGTGGTCTTCTCCCCCGACGGAAGCGCGATCCACTTCGTGCGCGGCTTCCACCTCTACTGGCAGGTGTCCACCGAAGCGGCTACGGGCGACTAGCGCTCGGGCGCGACGGACCCGTCCGTCCGTTCCAGGACCTCGAAGACGGGGCACGACGCCTTGAACGGGTTCTCCCGGCACGAGGCGATCAGCTCCCTCAAGCCCTGCTCCATCCGCTCGAGATCGCGGATGCGCTTGCGCACGTCGACCAGCCGCCGCGCGGCGCGGCGCTCGACGTGGGAGCATTCGGCGACTTCCTGGAAGCGCAGGGAGAGGAGCTCGCGGACGTCCTCGAGCGAGAAGCCGAGCTCCTGGGCGCGGCGGATGAAGACGAGCCGGGTGAGGTCGGCCGGCTCGTAGATGCGGTGTCCGGACCGGTTCCTGCGAGGCTCCTCGAGGAGTCCGATCCGCTCGTAGTAGCGGATGGTCTCGGTCCCGATTCCGGCGCGCTGCGCCAGCACGCCGCGTGTCATCTCCTCTCCCGCCATGGCGCGGAATACAGCCGGTATCGGCCTGCGAGGTCAAGTCGGCTCGCCTCCCGGCTTGACATACTGTATATCACACAGTATAGTACGTCACATGGCTAAGCCCGTTCACCGCACGGCCGCCGGGACGTCCCCGGACGAGACGATCGAGAAGCTGACCCTCGAGCTCCGCAGGGGAGTCATCGTGCTCGCCTGCCTCAGCCAGCTCGACGAGCCGAGCTACGGCTACGAGCTGCAGCAGCGCCTGGCGACGCGGGGGATGGAGATCGAGCAGGGGACGCTCTATCCCCTGCTCCGCCGGTTGGAAGAGCAGGGCCTGCTGGGAGAGGAGTGGGTCGTCGAGGGCTCGCGCCCGCGCAAGTACTACCGGTTGACGGACGCCGGAAAGCGGGCGCGCGCCGAGCTCGAGGAGCAATGGAACGCGATGTCGGCGGTGCTGGACGCGCTGCTGGCTCCAGAACACGGAGGTTGAGCGAATGGACCTGATCGAGCGGTACGTGGAGGCCGTGACTTCGAGCTTGCGCCCCAAGCGGCGCGGCGAGGTCGAGCGAGAGCTCCGGGCGTCGATCCTGGACGCGCTGGATGCCCGTGGCGGGTCGCCCGAGAGCGAGGCGGACGTGGCGGCGGTGCTCGCCGACCTAGGCGAGCCGTCGGCGGTCGCGGCGGCCTATGAGCCGGGGAGCCAGTACCTGATCGGCCCCGAGCTCTATCCCCTGTTCCGCCGCGTGGTCCGCGTGACGCTGCTCACGCTGGTGGGAGCGAGCGCGCTGTACTTCGCGGTTGCGCTCCTGCTGGGCGGGCAGGCCGAGTTCCGGGCCGGCGATCTCCTGAGGGACACGCTCGAGACCGGGCTCGGTGCAGCCATACTGGCCGTCGTCGTGATCGCGGCGGTGTTCGCCTGGCTTCAGCGCTCGGAGGTCGACGTCCCCGCTCGTAGCCGGGCCGGAGAGCGCTGGGATCCGCGATCGCTGCCGGCGCTGAGCGGTCCCGATCGGGCGTCCCGCTTCGACTCCGTGGTCGGGCTCGTCGCCACGGCGATCGCCCTGGTCATCCTCGGAGGGATCGGCCAGGCGGCTGCGGAGGCCCTGCCGGTGGCGGCGCCAGGCGTGCGGCCGATCATCCGTCACGCGGTCCTGCAAGGGGTGATGGTCCTCCAGGCGGCCGCGGCGCTGTCGGCGCTGGCTCACGCTGTCGCCTTGATCCAGGGGCGCTGGCGGCCCTATACGCGAGCGCTGCGCCTGGCGGCGGATGCGCTCGCCGTGTTCGTCTTCGTCCGCGTTCCGGTGGAGCTCGTCGTCCACCGGGCGGCCCTCTTCGAGGCCGACCTGCCGCGCAACTTCGTGCTCTCGCTCGTCCTGACGTCGATCGTGACCGGAGCGATCGGAGTGGCGGTCATCGTCGGTCTGAGCGTCCGCGCGTGGCGCGGCCGCAGGGAGCGTCCAGGCGCGAGGCGGGCCGCCGCGCTCGCGCTGTGAACGGTGTCCGCTTGACACGGTCCGGTGAATGGCGTTCCGTATGGTCATGGCAGACGTGATGTGCCCTCCGGGCTCGCCGTTCCTCTCGCTCATGGCCGACGCCGGGATCTACGAGTACGAGCCCTCCTCCCCGGACGGGGATTCCTCAGGGACGTAAGACAGGCTACGGATCGGCCGTCCGGTCCGCGGGAGCTTCCTCGGATGGCGCGCGCCAAGAAGAAGACGAAGGACAAGAAGAAGACCAAGGCGAAGAAGAAGCGACCGGTCCCGAAGGGCCTCGAGACCTACCGCGAGAAGCGGGACTTCGGCAAGACACCGGAGCCGGCCGGCAAGGTCCGCGCGAAGGACGGCGGCCCGCTCCTCTTCGTCGTCCAGAAGCACGACGCCACGCGCCTCCACTACGACTTCCGCCTCGAATGGGACGGAGTGCTGAAGAGCTGGGCGGTGCCCAAGGGTCCGAGCCTGAATCCCAAGGACCGTCGGCTCGCAGTCCGCACCGAGGACCATCCGCTCGAGTACGGCGAGTTCGAGGGCGTGATCCCCGAGGGGGAGTATGGCGGCGGTCCCGTCGTCGTGTGGGATCGCGGCGCCTGGGTGCCCCTCGAAGATCCCGCCAGGGGGTTCAGGAAGGGCCGGCTCGCGTTCCGGCTGGAGGGCGTGAAGCTCAAGGGCGAGTGGCGGCTCGTCCGCTCGGGGAAGAACGACGGGGACAAGGAGCAGTGGCTCCTGATCAAGAAGACGGACCGCCTGGCGGCCTCTCCCGGAGATCCCCCCATCGTCGAGACCCGGCCGGAGAGCGTTCTCACCGGCCGCACTGTCGACGAGGTCGCGAAGAAGCGGGACCGGATGTGGAGCCGCCAGGGGGAGCTGGACCCCGCGACGGGCAAGAAGGGAAAGCGCAAGCGTAGCCTCGGCCCCAGCGCAGCCGAGCTGCCCGGCGCGCGGCCGGGCAAGCTTCCGAAGAAGCCCCAGGCGGCGCTCGCGACCCTGGTCAAGGAGCCGCCCGCCGGCGACGACTGGCTCCACGAGATCAAGCTCGACGGCTACCGGATCCTGGCGGGCATCGAAGGCGGCAAAGCGCGGCTCGTGAGCCGGAACGGCAACGACTGGACGCAGCGGTTCGCGGCGGTTGCGGACGCCCTCCGGTCGATCGCCGCCGAGTCCGCGCTCCTCGACGGCGAGGTCGCGGTCCTCGACGAGCGCGGCATCACGAGCTTCCACGCGCTACAGACCGCGGCCTCGACCCCGGCGCCGGAGCTTCGCTACTTCGTCTTCGATCTTCTCCACCTCGACGGCCACGACCTGACGGGCGTGCCGCTCCTGGAGCGCAAGGAGGCGCTGCGGGCTCTCCTCGCCGCCTCCGCTCCGCTCGACGTCGTACAGTTCAGCGATCACGTCGTGGGGCGCGGCGGCGAGTTCTTCGAGACCGCCTGCGCCTCGGGTGTCGAGGGCATCGTCTCCAAGCGCGCCGCCTCCCGCTACTCGACCAGCCGCACGAAGGACTGGCTCAAGGTGAAGTGCACGCTCCGGCAGGAGTTCGTCGTGGTCGGGTTCACCGATCCGCAAGGCGCGCGCACCGGGTTCGGCGCGCTCGTTCTCGCCGTCCACGAAGACGGCGCGCTTCGCTATACGGGAAAGGTGGGAACGGGATTCACGGACGACGACTTGCGCGCGCTGCGGACCCGAATGGCGAAGCTCGAGCGCAAGAGCCCGCCGATCTCCGATCCCCCGCGGGGCGCGGAGGGCCGCGGCATCCACTGGCTCGAGCCGCGACTCGTGGCGGAGGTCGAGTTCACCGAGTGGACGCCCGACGGCAAGATCCGCCACCCGTCGTTCCAGGGGCTGCGCGCGGACAAGAAACCCTCCGACGTGGTGCGGGAGCTTCCCAGCACGCTCCCGAAGACGAGCGCGTCCGGTCGCAAGACGTCGAACGAGACCCCGCGCGCGAAGGCCGCGAACCCGGTGGTCGCGGGCGTCCGGTTGACGCACCCCGAGCGCGTCCTCTGGCCCGAGGAGGAGCTCACGAAGCAGGAGCTCGCAGAGCATTGGATGGCGGTCTCCGAGCGCGCGCTCCCGGAGATCGCCAGGCGTCCGTTGACGCTCCTCCGCTGCCCCGACGGTCGCGAGGGCCAGTGCTTCTTCCAGAAGCAGTCCCACGTCTCGATCCCCGACGTCGTCCCCCGCTTCGACCTCGTCGTCGACGGCGAGGACGTCACGTACATGACGATCGGCGGGGAAGCCGCGCTGGTCGGCCTCGCGCAGGCCAGCGTCCTCGAGGTCCATGTGTGGGGCTCGCGCGTCGATCGGCTCGACAATCCCGACCGCATGATCTTCGACATCGATCCCGGGCCCGGCGTCGTCTGGCCGCGGGTGGCGTTGGCGGCGGTGGCGCTTCGCGACCTGCTCGCGGACGCCGGTCTCGAGAGCTGGCTCAAGTCGACGGGAGGAAAGGGGCTTCACGTCGTGGTGCCGATCGAGCGGCGCACAGGGTGGGAGGAGGTCAAGGCGTTCTCGCGCGCCGTGGCCGAGCGGCTCGCCGCCGAGCGGCCCGACGAGTACACGAGCAAGCTCCCCAAGAAGTACCGCGAGGGCCGGCTCTACATCGACTACCTCAGGAACGACCGCAACGCGACCGCGATCGCCCCCTACTCCACGCGGGCGCGACCCGGGGCGCCGGTGGCCGTCCCGCTCGCGTGGGAGGAGCTCGTCGACCATACCGAGACGCCGCTATGGACCGTGCGGACGATGGCGGAGCGACTCGCGGAGCCCGACCCGTGGGCGGACATCGGAAAGGCGCGGCAAGCGTTGACGAAAGCGATGCGACAGGAGATGGAGACCTAGCAAGCGGTCTCGGGAACCTGCGGCCAAGGAGGAGCCGTGGCGGAGATGAAGGAGGGGCTGATCTACCTGCTGGGGATCGGACAGGAGGATCTGAACGTCCTCCAGATGACGGTGAGGGCGCTGATCGTCTACCCGCTGGGGATTGCCATGGTGCACGTGGGAGACAAGCGTTTCCTCGGTGGCATCGCCGCGTTCGATTTTCTCATGGCGATCATCATCGGGTCGATCCTGAGCCGTGCGATATCAGGCAGCGCCCCGTTCCTCCCTTCCATCGCCGCCTCGTTCGCGCTGGTTCTCGCGCACCGCGGTTTCGCATCGCTGGGATTTCGCTGGGACGGGTTCGCCAAGGTCGTCAAAGGCAGCCCCCGCCGGCTCGTCCGCGAAGGCGAGATTCTATGGAGCGAGATGCGAAAATCCTCGATCGGCGAAGAGGACCTGCGCGGGGCCGCTCGTCGGCACGGCAACACGCTGTCCCTCGAGGAGGTCAGCGACGCGTTTCTCGAGAGAAACGGCGACATCAGCGTGATCCTGGCGCGGCGGCCCGCCGCGGATGCCCCGCCGAATTGATTGAACGCGGAGCTGCGCCATCCCGTTTAGGCGGACAGGATGACGCATCTCGGCTTCCTCCGCTTCCTGTCCATACCGGCGCTCGGCGTGCTCCTCGGCGGGGGATTCGTTACAGATCACCTCGGGGCGCAGACCCCCGCCGACGTCGCCGACGAGATCCTGACGGCGGACCGGGCGTTCGCCGCCGCGGCCGGGGATGCTGGCCTGATCGAGGCGCTCGCCGACATGTTCTCCGCGAACGTCATCGTTCCGGCGCCGGGTGGCACCTTCCTGCGCGGGAAGGAGCAGGTAGTCGAGGCCCTGCGGGCGAACCCCGCAAATGCCGGGGCGCGAGCCGGGTGGGAGCCGATCCGCGCAGGGGTCTCGGCGGACGGCCTTCACGGCTTCACGTTCGGCTACATGACGGCGCAGGGGGCGGACACGACGCAGGCCCACTTCAAGTACATGACGTACTGGGAGCGGCAGCCGGACGGCTGGCGCGCCCGCGCCTGGAAGCGCGCGCCCCGCGAGGCCTTCGAAGTGCCTGCCGCAGCGATGGAGCCTTCCCTGCCCCCCGCGCTCGTCGCTCCCGAGACGGATCCGGACGCGATCCGCGCGCACGAGGCGAGTCTGGCCGAGGCCGAGCGCGCGTTCTCGCACGATGCGCAGGCGATCGGGCTCTCGGCCGCGTTCGCGCGCTACGGCAGCCCCGACGCGGTCAACATGGGTCCGCGGAGCGGCCCCTACGTGGTCGGCGCCGAGACGATCGGGCGCATGGTCGGCGCGGGCGAGCCGGCGGAGGGCAGCTCCGTGTCCTGGGCGCCCGACGAAGCGGTCATCGTGGCCTCGAGCGGCGACCTCGGGATCACGTTCGGCCGCATCCGCTCGAACGATCCCTCGTCCGAATCCCCGCCCTTCCCGTTCTTCACGGTGTGGCGCCGCGCCTCGCCGGACGCGCCCTGGCGATACGTAGCGGAATAGAGCCCGCCACAGACGATCCGCAGGCCGTCAGAACGCGAACAGCAGCTGCTGCCGATTCTGCTCTATCATCGACCCAGGTCCCCAAGGGTGGGGACGCCGAGTGGACGACAGGAGGAGTCCCATGCCGAGAGGCGACAAATCTTCCTACACGGACAAGCAGAAGCGGCAGGCCGAGCACATCGAGGAGAGCTACAAGGAGAAGGGCGTCTCCGAGAACGAGGCGGAAGAGCGCGCCTGGCGCACGGTCAACAAGCAATCGGGCGGTGGCAGGAAGAGCGGTGGCGGGCGGAAGGACTAGCGCCACCCTGAAGAGCTAGCGCCCCGCGCGCGCCCCTCATCGACCGCTTCGCAGGCGTGCGTACGTCTCCGTCACCCAGGGGTGCTCGCGCGGTCCCCGCGAAGGTTCGCCGCCCGCCGCGACCGCCCAGCGCTCGATCCACGACGGCCCGCCGCGCCCCGTGTAGGGGTCCTCCCGCGCGTAGACCGCGTCCTCCATGGCCTCGGTCAGCTCCACGAACCGGTACCCACGCGCGCGGACGCGCGCGAGGAGCGGCTCCAGCAGGTCCGCGTTCAGGCGATTGGCGTGGAGCAGGAGCACCTGCGGGACCTCTCTCCCCACGACTTCCCGCGCGCGCGTCTCGAAGTAGGCGAATGCGTCGTCGATGTGATCGAGGTAGGCCACGGCGACCCGGGCTCCCAGCGCCGTGTCTCCGCGGGCGATCGCGGCCTGGTAGACGTAGGCGTAGACCCACTCCTGGTTGTCGACCGTCACCGGCGCCACCCGCCAGTCGTTCTCCGCGAGATGGGTGGCGAGGCCGGACTTCTTCTCCGGTGTGTCGCCCACGTGGAGGAACGGATGGCGGAACCAGACGAGCCTGCGGCCGCGGAGCTCGAGGAGAGAGTCGACCGGTACCGCGCCTTTGTCCACGTCCTCCAGGTAGGCCGCCAGCGGGGTCCGCTCGAGGTCGGGATGCGACCACGTGTGGTTGCCGAGGTCGTGACCGGCGTCGAGCCAGGCCTCCAGCACCGCGTCGCGGAGCGCCGGGGACGGCTCTCCACACGTGCGGCTCGCGTTGACGAAGCCGACCGCCGGCGCTTCCGCTTCGGCGAGGGCTTCGAGGATCTTCTCCGTCACCTCGCGGGCGACGGCGGCTTCGCACGCTTCGGATGTCAACGGGAGGTCGTCGAACGTCAAGGCGACGGCCCGCCCCGAGCCGCCCGCCGGGGGACCCGGAGCGATCGACGGAGCGGGCGATCTCGCGGGGACGGCGGCGAGGGCCACGACCGCGAGTCCCGTCGCCATCCCCGCGATCGGGAGACGCGTCAGGTTCCCGTGTTCGCCAGCATGACCTGGAACGGCGCCTGTCCGTGCAGCTGGATCACGGTCCGTCCCGTCGCGCCACCGTAGTGCGCCTGCTCCGGCGGGAAGTAGAGGTAGGAGCCCGGCGTGTACTCCTCGAGCGCGTCGGGGTTCTCGTCGGTCCCCATGGCGATGAGGAAGGTCCCCGTGAGGACGGTCAGATGCTCGGCCTTGGGGTGATAGTGCGCCGGGAAGCGGTAGCCGTCGGGAAACAGCAGCCGGACGGTGTAGTCGCCCGACGCGGCAGCCGGGTCGCCGTGCACGACGGCGAGCTGGATTCCCGGGTCGAAGCCCGGGAGCTCGAAGGGCGTGAACCCGATGCTGTCGTTGGCGGTGAAGGCATGCGCTCCGGCTTCGTCCGCAGCCGCGGGCGCGGCGTCCTGCGCGAGCGCGGCGGCGGGGAGCGAGAGCGAGAGCAATACGAGCGTCTTGAAGAGTCGCATGTGTCCTCCGTAGGGAAAGCTTTACGGCCCCAAAGTGGTGATAGCGCGCTGCCGCCTGGATGTCAACCGGAACGCGCTCGGCCTGCCGCCGCTGAAGTCATCTTCCGATCAGAATCAGCACTCCCGCGGCCACGGCAAGCGCCGCGAGCAGCGTGCCGACGCCGGCGGAGGCGAAGTTCAGGAGTGGGATCAAACCGGTCAGGATCAGCCACACGCCCAGCAGCAGCATGCCCAGGTTTCGTGTCGGTCTCGGCACGTCTAGTCCTCCCGTTTGGGTTGAAGGTCCAGGTCCTCGAAGTCGTAGCTGAAGTCGACGGTGGGAGAGGCGGGCTCCATTCGGACCCGCTCGATCTCGCCGTCGGGCTCGAGCTGGAAGGTGACGAACGCATCGGCGCGCAGCGCGCGGTCACGCCAGCGGACCAGGAACGTGTCGTACTGCCAGTGCTCGAGATCGCCGACCATGAGCGGGGTGCGCGAGAACCGCATGACGAGGCCGTCCCCTTCCAGGGAGATCCCGACGTCGCCGTACCACGGGTCCTCGTAGATGCCGGCGTACTTCTCGATCGGCAGCGAGGGGCCGGCCGTCGAGTCCCTGGCCGCGGCTGTCTCGCTCACCGCGGCCGCGTTCAGGGAATCGATGCGGGCGACCAGCGCCTTCCAGCCGCCGAGCCAGTCGTACGGCGGCTCGACTTCGAGATAGTGATCGAGGATGTGGAAGGCAATGGCGTCGAACGCCGCTCCCGATTCCTGATTCGTGAGGACCGCCACCCCGATCCCCTCCTCGGGGATCATGGCCACCCGTGAGACGAACCCGGGAAGCCCTCCGGTGTGCCGCACCATCTTCCGCCCGCGGTAGTCCCCGACGAAGAAGCCCAGCGCGTAGCCGTTGAAGTTCGCCGCAAGCGGGGCCAGCTCAGGCGGCGGCGGGTTGGGCTCGAGCGGGGTGACGAGCGTCCAGAGCTCGCGGCTCGTGGCCTCGGAGAACAGCGAATCGCCGTCCGCGAGCTTGCCGCGGCCGAGCTGCACGTCGAGCCAGCGCGCCATGTCGGCAGCGCTCGACATGATCCCCCCCGCGGGCCCGATCGAGCGGGTCGTGTCCGGCTGCACCTGCCGGACCACCCCGTCGACCCGCGCGTGCGTGTACGCGACGTTGTTGTCCGGCGACGCGGCGATCAGGCTGGCCCGGCTGTCGCGCATTCCGATGGGTTCCAGGATCCGCGTCTCGATGAAGGTATCCCAGGCCATCCCGCTGGCGGCCTCGATCACTTCGCCGGCCACCATGTACAGCACGTTGTCGTAGTTGTAGGTCGCGCGGAAGCTGTTCTCGATCGGGACGTGGCGGAGCCGGCGGACGATTTCGTCCCGGTCGTACGTCGTGCCCGGCCAGAACAGGAGGTCGCCGGCCCCGAGGCCCAGCCCGCTCCGGTGCACCAGGAGGTCGCGGATCGTGAGCTCCGCGGTCACGTAGGGATCGGACATCCGGAACGACGGGAGGACGTCGATCACCGGCCGGTCCCAGTCGAGCTTCCCCTCCTCGACGAGGATCCCGATCGCGGTGGCGGTGAACGCCTTGGTGTTGGAGGCAATCCCGAACAGCGTGTGGGCGTCGACCGGCGCCCGCTCGCCGAGGCGGCGGAACCCGTAGCCCTCGGCGAGAATGGTCTCCCCGTCTTTGACGATCGCGAGCGCCAGCCCCGGCACCTCGAAGGTCTCCATGACCTCCCGGATGTAGTCGTCGAGACCGGGCGGGGGGGCCGTCTGGGAGGAAGCGCGAGTCGCGAGTCCCAGCGTCGCAAGGAGCACGGCGATGGGAATCGATCGCAGGGAACGTCCGGGGTGCAGCGCCATCGTCGGGTCTCCGATCAGAGGTCGGCAGAAGATAGTACGATCGGCGTCGCACCCCAGAGGACTCAACGCCGCCCTGGTTTCGGGAGTTTCTCCGGCGTGAGGATCCTCCCCGGCGCCGCGTCACTCCTGTCGGCCCTCTCCGCCCTCGCCTGTGGCGGCGGGGGCGGGCCGGCGGCCCCGATCGAGAACCCGGTCGTGACGGGGCCCGGCGACTACGAGCTCCGGGTCGCGTCCTCGGGCGGGACGCGCGGCTATTCGCTCCACGTGCCCTCCGGCTGGAACGGCGCGAGCGCGCTCCCGGTGCTGCTCGTCTTCCACGGCGTGCCGCGCGGGAACATGCGCGCGGTGACCGGCTTCGACAGCTTCGCCGATGAGCGGGGCTTCGCGGTCGTCTACCCGCAGAGCGACGGGCCCGACTGGGCCGTCGGTTGCACTGCCTGCACGAACGCCGCGCGAGGCGGGATCGACGACGTCCGTTTCGTGGAAGACGTGCTCGACGATATCGCCGGTTCGATTCCCGTCGATACCCGGCGCGTGTGGGCGGCCGGCTTCTCGCAGGGCGCGCTCCTCGCCCATTTCCTCGCGTGCGAGATCCCCGACCGGATCGCCGCCTTCGCCAGCGTCGCGGCGACCATGATCGAGCAGGTCGTCCTCGGCTGCGTGCCGACCCGCAAGGTGCCGTGGCTCTTCGTCCACGGAAGCGTCGACCCGGTGCTTCCCGCCGACGGCGACGCGGGCGCCTTCGCGCGCACGATCTCGATCCAGACGACGGCGGAGATCTGGGCCGAGTTCGACGGCTGCGCGGAGGAGGAGGCGCTGTCCGAGCTGCCGGACGACGGCGACTTCAATACCACGCGGGTCACGCTCCACGACTGGGACGCGTGCGACGCCGCTGCCGACGTCCT
>JAICQP010000140.1 GCA_025937815.1 Gemmatimonadota bacterium | reverse complement strand
CGGACGCCGGCCGCGCCCGCTTCCTCGAAGATCCGCGCCAGCTCCTTCATCGGGAGCCGCCGCTTGCCGAGGTTGACCCCGCGCAGCAGCGCGACGTGGGAGGCTCCGGCGGGCACCGCGCCAGACTAGGGCTTCCCGGCGGCAGCGTCGACCCCGCCGCCCCCGGCCTCGGCGGCGGGGCGTCGGGGGCTCGCCTCCGGTAAGGCGCGGAATTTCACCGGGGACTGAACGCCCGGCCCGGGCGGGACGTTTGCCCGGATGCGGCGCCGGCCAGAGGTGGGCAGTACCCTTGCCGCGGCCGCGTCGAACCTCACATACGAAGGGAGCGGGATCATGGCAAAGCGTGGGGAATTCGTGTGGTACGAGCTCATGACGACGGACCCGGAGGGGGCCCAGAAGTTCTATGGCGACGTCGTCGGGTGGGGGACGGCCCCGTGGGAGAACTCGACGGGCATGGAGTACACCATGTGGACGCAGGGCGAGTCGATGGTGGGTGGCGTGATGGAGCTTCCCGAGGAGGCGCGGAAGGGCGGCGCGCCGCCCCACTGGATTGGATACGTGGCCGTGCCGGACGTCGACGCGACCGCGAAGAAGGCCAAGGAGCTGGGAGGCAAAGTGTTCCACGGCCCGGAGGACATCCCCGAGGTCGGACGCTTCGCGGTCCTGGCCGATCCGCAGGGGGCGGTATTCTGCGCGTTCAAGGGCCTGCAGGACATGGCCGATAAGGACGGCCAGCCCCAGGCCGGGCACGTTTCCTGGCACGAGCTCGCCACCACCGACCACGAGGCCGCGTTCGAGTTCTACTCCGAGCTCTTCGGCTGGGAGAAGCAACAAGCCATGGACATGGGCGACGGCTTCGTGTACCAGATGTACGGCGTCGGCGATACCATGCTGGGCGGGATGTACAACAAGACCGAGGAGCAGCCCGGACCGCCCGCGTGGCTCTACTACACGGTGGTCGAAGACCTCGATGGCGCCGTGGGGAAGGTCAAGAAGGACGGCGGGCGGGTGATCGTCGAGCCGATGGAGGTGCCGGGAGGCAGCCGCGTGGCCGTGGGGCTCGATCCGCAGGGCGCGGCGTTCGGCCTGCACGAGCTCGTCGAGTCGTAGTCGCGTCGCCTGCGTGGGGCGGCGGATCCCGCCGCCGTCCCACCGTCGCCCCGGGCAGATCCCTCGTCGTGCTACCTCAGCCTGCCGCTGCGCTCAGGATCCGTCCGACGTTCTCTTCCGAGAAGTACTCCGCCGGGGACGTCACGCCCGCGTTGACGCGCGCGAAGCCGTCCATCGCCTCCTGATTGCCCGCCGCGGCCGCGAGGACCTGCTGGACGTGGGGCGGCGGCGGCTCGAGCGAGGCGAGCCCGGCGGTGAACTCGTACATCGGCAGGACGTGCGCGTCGCGCGTCGACTGATACTCGGCCATCGCCTCGTCGAAGAGACTCGCGCCGGAGAGCCACTCGTCGAGCGCGGTCGCGCAGAGTTCGGCGTCACGGAACGCGTCGCTGATCCCCTGCGCGGTGATGAAGTCCTTGTTGTAGCCGGCGTCGCCGACCAGCGCCCAGCCGGGGCCGTACGGCCGGCGGAAGTAGCCGGGGACCGCCATTCCAAGGAACCGCTCCTCGCGCTTCGCGCTACGGACGCGCTTGGCGAACTCCGGCACCAGATCGACGACCGACATGTAGTTGCCTTCGATGTCGCCCTTGCGCTCCTCGAACTCCGCGAACGGCCAGCCAGCGATGAGGAGCGTGCAACCGTCGTTGGTCGGCCAGGCCGCCATGCCCCGATGGGGGATGACCCAGCCCCGGAAGCACCCGTCGAGCGGGAGGTCGCTCCAGTACGAGTAGTACGCGGCCAGGAGCGGCGTCTTCTCGTTGTACTGCTCGGGCCCGACCGCTTCGGCTACCGTCGAGCGCAGGCCGTCCGCCCCCACGATCATGCGCGCCCGCTCCTCGAGGGGCTTGCCGCCTCTCTCGTGACCGCGGATTCCCGCCACGCGGCCGTCCTCGAAGAGCACCTCGTCGACGGTGAAGCCCTCGCGGACCTCGGCGCCCGACTCCACGGCCGCATCGACGAGGATCTTGTCGAGCACGGTGCGGCGGGGCGCATAGCCCACCGGCTCGTCGGCGGTCCCGGGAGCCCCGATCAGCTCGAACGCTCCGAAGTCGAAGGCGTAGGTGTGGACCGGTGGACAGCCGGTCGCCACGACGCGATCGAGGAGCCCCCAGCGCCGGAGCGCGGCGACGCCCGGAGGATGTATGAGGTGCGTGGAGATCGTGTCGCTGGGGAAGGTGGCTCGGTCCACGACGAGGACCCGGTACCCCTTCCGCGCGAGCAGCATCGCGGTCGGCGATCCCGCGCAGCGCGCGCCGATCACGATGGCATCGTACTGTCGGCTCATCCCGCTTCTCCCTGTGGAGTGACCTCGCCATTGTCCAGTGCGAGCCGCAGCGCATGCAGGAATGCCGCCGGCTGCTCGATGGACGGGTCGCCCGCAGCGTCGTCGATCACGTGCAGCCGCCAACCGTACTGTGCACGCGCGGCCTCGGCCACTTCGAGCGGGGTTGCGAGATCATGTCGCCCCCATATAAGCGTGGTCGGCACCGGGATGCGCGCGAGCTCCGACGGAGGGATCCCGGGCATGGCGAACTCGGCCATCAGCGCGTGCATGGCGGCCTGAACCTCCGGTGTGCTCGCGCGATCGAGGTTGTAGGCCTTGAGGAACCGCCACCTATCCCCGAGCCGCCCGCGCAGGCCGTCGAGGTCGAACGCGCATCGGCTCCAGAGACGGTCGTGGGTTTCCCCGGTCGGGTTCTGCAAGTACCGGCTGAGCGCCGCCCGAAACTCGGGGACCGGCTGGAACGGGGTGAGGCCGAGCGCGTCGGCCAGGACCAGCCGCTCGATCCGCGCGCCGGGCCGGGCGGCGTAGCGGGCCGCGATTGCGCCGCCCACCATCTGGCCCACGAGCGCCGGGGGCCGGCTGCACGTCCGCGCGATCAGCTCGTCGAGCCACGTCAGGACCCGCTCGCCATCCATGAGCCCGTCTATCCTCGATGTCCCGTGGCCGGGGAGATCGGGGGCGATCACGCGATGGGTCGCGGCGAGGTCGGGGATCACGGCGAACCACTTGGCCGCGTACGCCCCCGGGCCGTGGAGCAGCACGACAGGCGGCCCGTGTCCCGCCTCGAGGACGGCGGTCGAGATCTCCGCCAGCTCGATCCGGCGCGCGGTCACCGGCATCATCCCGATCAGCGTGTCGCGAGCTTCGCGACCCGTCAGCAGCTCCTGCGTCTCCATGCGTCCCTCCCGGATGGTCGTCGACATGCGCTTCCCTTCGAGCGTATCCGGGAAGCCCCCGCGCCGTCTTCGGGGAGACCACCCAATCTCGACGATCGCCCGGTGAGGGTTTCCCCTCATTCGGAAGGATGGACGATCTCGTGCTCGTAGGCCCACGCGGTGGCCGCCGCGCGCGAGGGGACGTCGAGCTTGGCGAGGATGTTGCTTACGTGGCGTTCGATCGTCTTGACGCTGAGCGAGAGCTCGTCGGCGATGCCCTTGTTGGAGCCGCCCGCCGCGACCAACCGGAGCACTTCCAGCTCCCGGCGGGTGAGGCCGTAGGTCGGGGCGACAATGCGCGGGCGGAGGAGCGCCTCGACGCGCGCGCAGTCTGGCGCCGCGCCCAGATCCGCATAGGTGGCCCGGGCCGCCTCGAGCTCCAGGCGGCCGCCGTCATCGTCGCCGAGCGCGCGGCAGGCGAGACCGATCAGCTCCCGTACTCGCGCGGCTTCGTACGGGACCTCGAGCGCCTGCCACTGCCGCCATGCGAGATGCAGATCGACCAGCGCGTCGCGGGGTCTTCCCTCCGCCTGCGCGAGCGCTCCCCGGGCCTGGGCCGCCGTCGCCTGGAAAACCCCTATGTCGAATCTCGCCGCGAGCGATTCCAGCTCCTCGCAGGCTCTGCGGGCTCCTCGCAGGTCGCGCGCGGCGAGGAGGATCTCGACCTGGGCCGGGAGCAGACGCGCCCGCTCGAACGGATCGTTCGTCGCGTCCAGTGCCCGCCCGATGGCGGCGGCCGACGCGTCGACCCGCCCCCGGGCGAGCCACAGGAGAGCCAGCCCGGGTTGCGGCTCGGCGCCCGCGCGGATCGCATCGCCATATGCCTCCTCGGCCGCGTCGAGTTCTCCCCACAGTCGCAGCACTTCGGCCTCCTGGGTGAATGCGGCGGCCGGCGGGCGCGCGTCGAGGCCATCGGCATGCCGCGCGCGGGCGCGTCGCGCCTCAGCCAGCGCCTCCGCCCACGATCCGTGGAGTTGGAGGATCTCGGCGCGATGGACCAGACAGGTTGACGTGAAGGCGACCAGCTGCCGCTGGTCCTCGCACCAGCGCCGGAGCGCAGCGGTCCACTCGCGGGCGCGTCCCAGCGCATGGACCCGCTGGCAGGAGCCGATCACGCTGCAGTAGACGAGTCCGGTCATGATCGGGGAGAGTTCGCCGGACGTCACCGCGACCATCGCTTCATCGAGGAGCGCGAGGCCTTCCTCGACCGCGCCCATCCCCAGGAGAGCCCGCCCCTCCACGTGTCGCGCCGCCGCGGCCAGGTCGGGGTCCCCGAGGCGGGTCCCGATTCCGGCGACGTCGCGGGCCATCTCCAGAGCCTGCTCCCAGTCACCTGCGCCCATGTGCCCCTCGATGACCGGCAGGAGGAGGTAGCCGGCCTCGACGGTCTCGCGCTCCTCGTCCTCGAGTAGCCGGCGGCCACGGGCGAGCCAGCCCGAAGCGGGACCGGTCTCGCCCCGCAGAAAGAGCCCGAAGCCGATCCAGAACGCGCAGCGGGCGGCGCGCGGACGATCTCCCGCGTCCTGGTACGCACGGTGGGCGCGCTCCAACGTGCGCTCGAACTCCTCCTCACGGCCGATCAGGAACGCGGAGGTCGCTAGTCGATCGAGGTCCTCGCCTCGCAGGGTCGCTTCCCGATCTGCCGCCGCGAGGAGCGCGTGGGCGTCCCCCCAGGCGCCGAGCGCGTAGGCCCGGCGACCACGTTCGAGGTTTCCTTGCGGTTGCATGGCGGTGAGATCGGGCCCCTCGATCATGGGCGCGTGAATTCCATGATCCAGTTCGTCTCCCACGTCTTCCCGCCGTCGTCCGAGAAGGCCTGCTCCCAGCGCGGGGAGTCGGCCGGCACGCGCGTCCAGACGAATCGGCAGAGGACCGTTCGTCCGTCGACCGTCTCGTCGCCGAAGAACTCCCCCGTCTCGCCGGCGAAGCTCCCGCGCATGGGCGGGATCAGCGCTCCGGGGTGCGCGGAGTCCGCCCAGTGGATCGACCATTCGCCCGTCGTCGGGTCGAAGAGCCGGAGGGTCATCCCCTCGATCGGCGTCCCGTCGCGCTCGAAGGCGTAGCGATCGAGGTTCGCGAGGCCCTGGAGGAGCGGCATCGCCTCGCAGCGCGATTCGAATTCCGTCCACTCGGCGGATCCGCGGAGGCGGCCCTCGAGGTAGCGGTTCCGGACCTTCCACGACCCGAACAGGAAGTCCCAGTCGTGCTTCGAGGCGCGTGCGGCCCTGGGTCCGTTCCCCAGAATCGAGCGAGATGTGGGCTCGAGGTAGAGGATCGAGGCCGGCCGGCCGGCGAGCGTCATCGATGCGGCGAGGTCGTCCAGCCATCCCGGCGGTCGCGCGGGTTCGTCGACGGTCCCGAACCACGCCAGCACGTTCTCGCCCTCGCGGACGGGGAGTCGCGTGAACGTGTTGGCGGCCGGCTCCGTCACGAAGATCCCCTCGATCCGGACGCCGTTCTCCACGAGCTGGGGCGCGACTTCGCGCTCGAATCCCACGACGAGATTCGCGTCGACCGGCGCGGTCATCTGGTAGATCCCCGCCACCACCATCGAGGGACGGCGTTCCTTCCCGGACTCGGAGCCCGCGAGGAACGCCGTGCCCGGCCGCGCGGGGCGGAGGAGGAGCACGTCGTCCCACTCGAGCATCGTCTGGTTCGCGGCCGGCCCGTGCTTCGCCCAGACGGGCCCGCCGTATAGCGCCTCGAGCGCCCGGTGGCGGCCCTCCATGTCCTGGAACCCGCGCAGCCACACGAACCGGTCCGGGCGCACCTGGTCGCGGAACTGTCCGATGACGGTCATCCCCAGCGCTTCCTGGGACTCTACGAGATGCCGGTCGAAGATGTCGATGAGGGCTTCGCGCTTTCCGGGCTTGAGCGTGTACTGGCGCAGCTCGACGACCGGGCACGAGCGGGCAGCGCCGATCGGCTCGGTCATCCCGCGTGCCTGCGGTCGGCGAGCCACCACGCTACCGATGCGAAGACCAGGTACGAGGCGAGCGCGGTAGCCGCGATCTGGGTGCCGGAGGCGGGGGGCGGACCGAAGAAGACCATGGCCTGAAGGCCGAGCATGAGGAGGCTGAAGACCACCAGGCCGACCCCGCGCCCCGGCCTGTTCGCGAGGTAGAGCCGGAGGCCCAGGAGCAACAGCGCGGCCTCGAGTCCGAACGCCGTGAGCGGCCGGTCCCAGAGGCCGAGGCCGACCTT
>JAICQP010000081.1 GCA_025937815.1 Gemmatimonadota bacterium | reverse complement strand
GGGCGCATCCTCGCGGACTTCATCGCGTGCGAAACCGGCGCGGCAACCTGGCTCGAGTGCCAGGGAGGATGCGCGCCGACGGTGATGGAGCTCCTCGGGAAGTACTACTTCGGCCAGGACGTCGCCTTCCACGATCGGTCGGGTGCGTGGCGCGTGCTCGCGCTGGTCGGGCCGGATGCCGGACGGATACTGACCGGAATCCTGCCGGACGTTCCACCCGCCGAAGAGGGGATGCACGAAGAGACCGCGGTCGGCGGGACGCCCGCCCGCGCCCTCCGCTGGAGCGATGCCGGCCCGGGGGGATGGCATCTGTGGGTCTCGGACGACGCGTTCGACACGGCACGGCGGGCGATCCTCGAGGCCGGTGCCGTTCCCGGCTCCGAGGAGGCGTGGACGATCCTCCAGATCGAATCGGGGGTCGCCGCCTTCGGACGTGAGCTCGGCGAGGATGTTATCCCGCTGGAGGCACCGACCGGAAATGCGATCCACCACGACAAGGGGTGCTACCCGGGGCAGGAGGTGATCACGCGCCTGCACTTCCGCGGCCGCCCGGCGCGACAGCTTCGCGGCCTGCGGATCGAGGGCGACGCGCCGCTGCCGCCCGGCGTCACGCTGCATGCCGACGACAAACCCGCGGTCGCGGTCGTCACGGCCAGCGCGGTCAGCCCCGCGCTCGGATCGGTCGCGCTGGCATACGTGCACCGCGACTATTGCGAGCCCGGCACGCGGCTATGGCCCGAGCCGTCCGGCGGCGAACCTTCCGGCGCGACCGCGACGGTCGCCGATCTCCCGCTGATCCCGTCGGGCTCCGAGTGAAGATCTACACGAAGACCGGGGACGAAGGGGAAACCGCGCTCTTCGGAAGCGGCCGCGTGTCGAAGGCGAGCCCGCGGGTCGCGGCGTACGGGGACATCGACGAGCTGAACGCGTGGCTGGGCGCGGCGCGCGCCTGGTGCGCGGACGCGGAGATCCGCGCCGCGCTCGAGCGGATCCAGGGAGAGCTCTTCGTCGTGGGGGCGATCCTCGCGACGCCGAATCCCGCGCGCCGGAAGGGCGAGCGGTTCATGCTGGAGGAGGATCGGATCGCGGCGCTCGAGTCGGAGATCGACGCCTGGGTCGCCGAGCTCGAGGAGCTGAAGAGCTTCATCCTGCCGGGGGGCGGGAAGGCGGCCGCGCTCATCCACCTCGCGCGCGCGGCCTGCCGGCGGGCGGAGCGCGCGATCGTCGGCCTCGGGGCCGACGACCTCCCCGACACGCTGATCCCCTACGTCAACCGCCTCAGCGACTGGCTCTTCACCTGCGCGCGCGCGCTCAATGCCCGGGAGGGGATCGCCGAAACTCCCTGGTAGAGCGCCGGTCGCGTGTCGCAAGGCGGGCCGCGCCGCATTACCTTGATGTCCGGTCCGGATCCGGGTCCGTACTCCAACGTTCCCCACAGGGGCTCGATGGCCACCGAGCGCTCGCTCGCTACGGTTCTGTTTACCGACATCGTCGGCTCGACGGAGCGCGCCGCGGGCATGGGCGACGAGGCGTGGCACGCCCTTCTGGACCGCCACCACGCCGTGGTCCGTCGCTGGCTCAAGCGGTTCGCCGGTCGGGAGGTCAAGACCGCCGGCGACGGGTTCCTCGTCGTTTTCGACAGTCCCTCCCGCGCGCTGACGTGCGCCGACGCGATTCGGAACTCGATCCGCGAGCTCGGTCTCGAAGTGCGCTGCGGCCTCCACATGGGCGAGATCGAGCACAAGGAAGGCGATGTCGGTGGCCTCGCCGTGCACATCGGATCGCGCGTCGCGTCCATCGCCGGTCCCAGCGAGGTGCTGGTGTCGAGCACGGTGGTGGACGCCGAGGCGGGCTCGGGCTTCCGGTTCGAGGAGCGCGGCCGTCATGAGCTGAAGGGCGTGCCAGGGCAGTGGCGGATCCACGCGCTGGTCGGCGTTCCCGAGGAGGCGAAGGTCGCGCTGCTCGAGGCGGTCGAGGAGAGGTCGGGGGGCGGCCGCGGGGTCCGCATCCGCCGTTCCCACCTCGTCCGCACGATCCTCGCCTACGTCGGGATCGCGGCCCTGCTTCTCTTTGCAACCGATCTGGCGGTCGATCGCATGGGACTTCCCGGCTGGGCATTTCCCGGCGCCGTCGTCCTCCTCGTCCTCGGCTTCGCCGTGACCGCGGCCACCGCATGGATCCAGTCGTCGCCCGACACCCGAATCCGGGCCGCAGGAGGCGAGCTGCCCCGCTCCCGCGCGCTCGACCTCGGCGGGCTCGCGGGCGCGATCCGGCGAGGGGAGATGCCGCACCTCACGTGGGGGCGGACGGTGGCGGGCGGGGTGTTCGCGTTCTCGCTCCTGTTCGGCCTGGCGGGGCTGTACGTCGTCATTCGCGACCGGGGCCGGAGCTTCGCGCCGACCGAGGCGATCGCCGAGGCCGCGCCAGGGATCGCGGTGATGCCGTTCACGGTCCAGGGCGCGGATCTCGACGTATACCGCGAAGGGATGGTGGACCTGCTCTCGACGAACCTGGACGGCGCCGGCGGCCTGCGGGCGATCGACAGCCGGACTGTCCTCGCGCGGTGGAACGAGCAGGTTCCGGAAGGCCAGCGGGCCGACCTCGCGACGAGTCTTGAAGTCGGCCGGCGGGCGGGCGCCCGCTACGTGCTGCTCGGGAGCGCCGTCGACCTAGGATCGAGCGTTCGCCTCTCGGCGGAGCTCTACGACGTCGAAGGCGGGGAGCGGCTCGGGCAGGGACAGGCGGTGGGCTCCCCGGACAGCGTTCTCGCGCTCGTCGACCAGCTCTCGATCGAGATCCTGCGCGCCGCTCTGGGTAGCGAGGACGGGGACCTGCCCGACGTCGACCTGGCGCGGGCGACGACGACCTCGCTGCCCGCGCTCAAGGCGTATCTCGAGGGCGAGGTCCTATTCCGGCGTGGAGACTTTGAAGCCGCGATTCCGGCCTACGAGCGAGCCGTCGAGGCCGACTCGACCTTCGCTATGGCGAACTGGCGACTGGCAACGGCATACGGTTGGGCGGAGAGCATCACGAGCGAGCTCGGAGAGGGAGCGATAGACCGGGCGGTGCGCCATGCCGACCGCCTGCCCGAGCACGAGGCCGTCCTGCTCCGTGCGGACTATGCGCTCACGCATGGAAGTCTGGACGGGATCGAGCCCCTCGAGCGCGAGGTCCGGCGACGTCCCGATGACGTCGAGGGGTGGTACTTGCTCGGCGAGACATACTTCCATCTCGGGCCTGCCGCGCTGATCCCGCTCGCGAAGACGGAGGAGGCGTTCGCGCATGCGGTCCAGCTCGATCCGCGGTTCTTCCCGGCGTACATCCATCGTGTCGACTACGCGATGCTGATGGCCGATAGCGCGCGCGCGGCCGCACTGATCGACAGCGTCGAGCAGTTGACCGACCCGAGCCCGGACGAGATCGGGCTGGGCCGCGCGATCTACGACCTGGGATTCGGGGACTCGCTGGCCAAGGAGCGCGCCTGGGGCAAGATGACGAGCGACGAGAATCTCGTGGCGTTCGGCCTCCAGGACTTCCGGCACCCACGCTTCCTCGACGTCGAGGGCCGGCTCTACGATATCGCCGCCCAAGGGGGGAGCGTGAACGCGGTCATCCTGGGCGCGTGGAACCAGCTGCATCGCGGTCGCCCTTCCGCGGCCCTCGAGCGGGTGAAAGCGCCGGGATTCCTTGCCGTGCCTCGGATCGCGCTCCTAGTAACGGCGCGGATCCAAGGTCTTCCCGTCTCCGACGCGGAGATTGACGAGGCTCTCGCCATCGACCCGGCGGACCTCCCGACGTTCGAGGGGCAGGCCATCTATTCCTTCTTCCAGGGCGCGTGGGCAGCGGAGCAGGGCCGGGAGCCCGATCGCGCTACTGCGCGCGGCGCGCTGCGGGATTTGGCGGCGCGGGCGCGGGTGGAGGGCGACTCGTCCACCTCCCGGTTCGCGGACGGCGCAGGCGTGGCGCTCGACGGTCTCCTGGCGTGGAAGAAAGGCGACCTGGATCTCGCCGAGGAGTTCCTCGAGGAGGCGCGCGTCGAGGCGACGGGCCACGGAGGGCGGTGGTCGGTGAACGATGCGGTCCGCTGGTGGCTGGCGGAGATCCTGGTCGAGCAGGGAAAGCTGCACGAAGCGGAACCGTATCTTGCTTCGCTCAGGGTCCACACGATGTCCGATAAGCGCCGTGGGGATCTGTACGCGGAGCTCGGGGAGACCGAGCAGGCGAGGGAGGCGTACGAGCGGTTCCTGACCGCCTGGCGGGACTCGGAGCCCGAGATGGCGCCGACCGTGGCGCGCGTCCGCCAATCGCTGGCCGGGATGGCGCCCCTCCGGCGCGAGTGAGCTAGTCGGCCGGCTCTTCCGTCGCGTAGATCAGCGGAGCGACCCAGGGCACGATCGGGATCTCGCGGTCGCCGATCCGGACCGTGATCCCGCACTCCGCGTCGTAGCGCACCACCTCGAACGGCACGCCCTTCTCGAAGCCCATCGCAGCCAGCCGCAGCGCGACGTCTTCCTCATTCCAGCGGATCCCGACGACCCGGCCCCGCTCGCCCTTCTGCATGAAGTGGAGGGGGAACTCGACGGTCACGCTGGCTTCCGGATGATAATCATTCCTGTCCAGCATACGGCCGGGAGTGTGGGGAGTCAATCGAGGGAGGGGCTCAGGTCCGCATGAGACTGCGGTCGTCAGAGCCCATCCAGCGCCCTGCGCGCGAGCTCCGCGCTCGCATCGCGGTCGAGGGCCGGACCTCCGACCCCGCTCTGGATCTGCACCATGTGGCCCTCGCCCCACGTCTGCAGCGTCGATCCGTAGGACCAGACCGCCGCCGACCCGACGCCGTCCACCGATTCGTAATCGGTCTCGTCGAAGCCTTCCTCCAGCACCGACCGCGTCTGATCCAGGTACTCCTGGTACGTCATGGCCGGAGCGGGGATCGCCATGACGGTGACGATCGTGCGGGAAGAGTCGTCGGCCATCGGCCAGTCGCAGTACGACACCCCGCCCGCGACAGGGGTGACCACTTCCGGCGAGCCGGGCTCGGAGCCCGTGACTTCGCGGATATCCGCCGCGCCGACGACCTCACAAGGATCGACCGCCGCCGCTACCTCGTTACCCCCAGCCGAGGTGGGATCGGCGTCCAGGGGCTCTTCCTCCGTGGCGCCACCGCAGCCCGCAAGCAAGGCGAGCAGCGCGATCGACGGGATCCGGGCGGGCGCAAAGCGGTGCATCACTCCTCCTTCGACATGGTCGTCACGGCGGGCCCCTCGACGAACACGCGGCGCGCGAGGTCCTGCTCGATCGACAGCGGGTCACCGTTACGCTCGATCGTCATCGCCCCCTCGGGCTGCCGTGCCACGACGGTGATGCGGGTTCCGGGCACGAGCTCCAGCGAGGCGAGTCGACGGAGGAACTCGGCCTCGCGATCGGAAACGCTGCGCACCACCACGCTCTCGTCGATCTCCACCTCGCTCAGTCGGCGCGTCGCGCGCGCGGGAGGCCGGCCGATCTTGGGCGGTATGGGGTCGCCATGGGGATCGGTCGTCGGATGCCCGAGCATGGCGTCGATCCTGTCCTCGAACTCCTCGCTGATCACGTGCTCGAGCCGCTCGGCCTCGTCGTGGACGGTGTCCCAGGAGTAGCCGAGCGCCTCCGACAGGTAGAGCTCGATCAGCCGGTGATGACGGATGACTTCCAGCGCGATCTTCTCGCCAGCGTCCGTGAGGGAGACCCCCCGGTAGGGGACGTAGTCCACCAGCCGCATGTCGGCCAGCTTCTGCATCATGTTCGTCGCGCTCGCCGCCGAGACGTCCATGCGCTCGGAGATGGCGGAGGTCGAGGCGCGCTCCTCGCCCCGCTCGCGGACCAGCATGTAGATGACCTTGAGGTAGTCCTCGATGGGAGGGGTGATCTCGGGAAGCGGCTGGGCGACCATGATCCCGTCAATCTGCCCCGACCTCCCCGGGGGCGTCAATCGAGGAAGGCCGTGCCCTCCAGAATCCGGCTCACGGGACCGTGACGGGGACAGGGACCAGCGAGCTGGTGGTCGTGCCGTCGCCGAGCTGCCCGGAATCGTTGAATCCCCAGCAGAATGCCCGGCCAGCGATGATGCCGCAGGCGTGATGGCCTCCGGCGCCGAGGTCGGTGAACAACCCGCCCGAAATCGCCACCGGGCTATGGGCAGCGTCCATCATTGTCCCGTCGCCGAGTTGGCCGAAATCGTTGTCGCCCCAACAATAGGCCTTGCCCCCGTCGAACCCGCACGTGTAGACACTGCCTCCGGTCGCGCTCTCGAGCCCGATCAGAGAGAGGCTTCCGAGCACCTCCACCGGATCCAGGCTGGAATCAAAAGGCACGCCGTTCCCGAGGTTGTTCCCCCAACAGTACGGAGCTCCGGTAGCAGTGAGGCCACAAACGTGTCCTGCGCCGACGCTTATGAGCGTGAAGGCCGGAGCTTCAAGCACCGGGGTGGGAGAGTCGGGGTATGAAAGAAGACCGATGCCGCCGCCCCAGCAGAACGCGTCTCCCGGGACATTCAGGCCGCAGGTCATTCCCACCGCCGCGCTGAGCATCGACCATTCGATCCCGCCGATCACGAGTGTCGGCGTCAAGCGGTCCGTGAAGGAGGTGCCATCACCGATCTCGCCCGATGAGTTGCTTCCCCAGCAGTACGCGTCGTTCAACGTGGTCAGGCCGCAAATATGGGAGGAGCCGGCGTAGATCGAGCGAAACGTCAGACCGCTCGCGACCGGGGCAGGGTTCGATCGAGTGAGAACCGAGCCGTCCCCCAACTGGCCGAAGACGTTGTTCCCCCAGCAATAGGCGGTCCCCCCACTCAGCCCGCAGGTGAAGGATCCGCCGACGCTGACAGCCGAGAAGAAGAGCCCGACGGCGGGACGGACCGGCTGATGACGGTCCGTGAAGGTTCCGTCGCCCAGCTGCCCACTCTCGTTGCTGCCCCAGCAGTAAGCCTGCCCCCGGGACGTCAGGGCGCAGCTATGGCTCCCCCCTGCGTCGATCTGGACGAACGTCCCGAAGAGCAGGTCCCCCAGGCAGCCGCTTACCTCATCGCTCACATCCCTGGGCAGAAGGGCCCTCTCCTCCCACAATTCGATCACATCGATCAGATTCTCGTACACCAGGTCGATCTTCTCGGGGTCCGGCACGACCTTCAAACGACTCCGGATTGCGGTGGCCAATCCGTGCTTCAGCTCGCCGCTCTCCTCCAGAGCATCGATCAAGAGGAGCAGGTCTACGGGGGACTTGCAGGACCCACCAACGGATGCCTCGAGCGGTCTTGGTTCCAGAGGGTCGGGTGCGGAGGGTGGAGAATCGCAGCGAGAGAGAGGGAACGCACTCAGGATCGCAATGGCCAAGCCCTTCCATACGCGCATGGTCACCCCCTGGAGAAGACGCGCCATTCTCCAGTAAACGATGCGAGGGGGTGTCTTTCAATCGCATGTTCATGCGACGGCGTCGGGGCCCGGGCGTCCCGCCGGATCGGGCGGTAACGTAACCCTATGGGGATTCCGATCTCGGTCGTCGACGCGTTCTCCGAAACGCCGTTCCGCGGGAACCCGGCAGGGGTCTGCCTGCCGCCGCCGGATGTCGAGCCGGCGTGGATGCAGGCGGTGGCCGCCGAGGTGAACCTGGCCGAGACCGCGTTCCTCTTCCCCCGCTCGCGCTCCGAATACGGATTGCGCTGGTTCACGCCGCTCGTCGAAGTGGACCTCTGCGGCCACGCGACGCTGGCGTCCGCGCACAGGCTGTGGGAGGAGGAGCTGGCGGAAGGGACGATCCGCTTCCACACGCGGAGCGGCATTCTGACGGCAGCGCGCGCCGGCCCGGACATCGAGCTCGACTTCCCGTCCGAGCCCCCGCGCGAGAGCTCACCGCCGGCCGGCCTCGCCGAAGCGCTCGGCGCGCCGTTCTTATGGACGGGGGAGAACGCGCTGGGGGATCTGCTGGTCGAGATGCCGGACGACACCGCGGTGCGGAACCTCGAGCCCGATTTCGTCGCCCTCGGCAAGATGCCGGTGCGCGGCGTGATCGCCACGGCGTCCGCAGAGCGGCGCGCAGACGTGGGCCACGATTTCGTCAGCCGGTTCTTCGCGCCGCGGGTGGGAATAAACGAGGACCCGGTGACCGGGTCGGCGCACTGTGCGCTGGCGCCGTTCTGGTCCGAACGGTTCGGGCGGACCGAGCTCGTCGGCTGGCAGGCGAGCGCCCGGGGCGGGATCGTCCGCACGCGGGTCGATGGCGACCGCGTCGCTCTCGGCGGCCGCGCGGTCACGGTGTGGAAGGGGGAGCTTCTTGCGGGGATCGAAAAGGAGGGAACATGAGGACGGATCGGAGAATGCTGGTGCTGCTCGTGCTCGCCGCGATGGCGGCCTGCACGCAGAGCGGAAACGGGGCCAACGCGGACGAGGGCGAGCCGTCCGCCGCGCCGCCGAGCGCGGGAATGGAGAGCGCGGCCGACTCGCTGCCCGCCGCGCTTCTGGGCACGGCGCCGCCTCCGCGCGGCGTGGCCGTCAACTACTATGCCGCCGATCCGGCCGCCGCCGGCTACCTCGTGACTCCGGAGGGGGAGGGGCCGCACCCGGCCGTCATTCTGATCCACGAATGGGACGGCCTGAACGACCGCATCCGGCAGGTCGCCGACGCGCTGGCCGACGAAGGATACGTCGCGCTCGCGGCGGACCTCTATTCGGGGCGCGTCGGGACGACCCGCGAAGAGAACATGGCGCTCGTCCAGGAGGCGCGCGCGAACCCCGGCGCTCTGATCGCGAACCTGGACGCGGCCGTCGACTTCCTGCGAAGCCGCGACGACGTGACCGGCCGGGTGGGGACGATGGGCTGGTGCTTCGGCGGCGGGGTGGCGCTCTCGTATGCGCTGGGTGGAGAGGACCATGACGCGACCGCGATCTTCTACGGCTCGCTCGTCACCGACCCTGACTCGCTGGCCGCGCTCGACCACGAGATCTACGGGACCTTCGCCGCCGAGGACGACGGCATTCCTCCCGAACAGGTCGAGCAGTTCGTCGCCGCGCTGCGAGAGGCGGGTGTGACCAACGACGTGCACGTATACGACGCCGTCGACCACGGCTTCTGGCTGTGGGTGGACCAGGACTTCGAGGCCCGCAGCGGTCCCGCGCTCGACGCGTGGACGCGCCTCAAGGCCTATCTCGCCCGAACGCTGAGCGAAGGGTAGCGGCACACACCCGGGGGAACGCCGGGCGCGTGCAGGGGGCGCGGTGAGCGCCGCGCATGGGGCGGCGATCGGGCTGACGGCGGCGGTGTCCGTCGGGCTCGCGCTGTTCGTCCGCGCGCGGCCTTCCGATGGCCCCGTGATTCGCGTGGGCCTGGCGGCGTTCCTCCTGGCGGGCGCGATCGGCTACGTCCTCGCGGAGTGGTACCTTGGAATCCTCTCCGCGTGGGACTTCCTGCCGCTCCACCTCTGCGATTTCGCGATCTTCGTGGCGGCCTTCGCGCTCGTGTCGCGCCGGCCCGCGGTCGTCGAGCTCCTCTGGTTCTGGGCGCTCACAGGCACGCTGCTCGCTCTCCTGACGCCCGCGGTCAGCGGGAGCTACCCGGAGTGGCGCTGGCTTCTCTACTTCGCGATGCATGGCGGGGTGATCGCCGCGGCGGCCGTCCTCGTCGTCGGCTGCGGGATCCGGCCGCGGCCGGGCGCCGCGTGGCGGGCCTTCGGCTGGACGGTGCTCTACGCCGGGGTCGTCGCGGTCGTCGACATAGTCACGGGCGCGAACTTCCTGTGGCTGCGCGCGAAGCCGGTCCAGCCGACGCTCCTCGACTGGCTCGGGCCGTGGCCGGTGTACCTCGTCGCCGCCGGCGCGATCGGACTCGCCGGTTTCCACCTCCTCGCGCTGCCGTTCCGCGCGGGGAGGTGGATAGACCGACGATAGGGCTAGCCTTCGCCCTCGCCCTCACCGCCTTCGGGCGCCGGAGTCTCCTCGACGCACGCGCCTTCGGTATCGCCGTGGGCGAGATGGGCCGGGACCGCGGACTCTCCGACTTCGATCGTGTGAGGATTCTCGGGGTTGCCCGGCGGAACGTGACAGACGGCGACCTTGGTCTCTTCTTCGGTCTCCTCGCCCTCTTCCTCTCCCTCGGGATCCCCCTCGCCTCCCGGCTCGTCGCCCTCGCAGGCGCCTTCCGTGTCGCCGTGCGCGAGATGAGCGGGGACCGCCGATTCTCCGACTTCGACCGTGTGGGGATTCTCGGGATTCCCGGGCGGCACGTGGCAAACCAGCACCTTCGCCTCGCCGGAATCCTCGTCCGTCTCTGGCTCCTCCTCGTTCTCCTCCGGATCTTCCTCGCCCGCGTCGTCCGCGCAGGCCCCCTCCGTGTCCCCATGCGCCAGGTGGGCGGGTAGGGATGGCGCTCCGACGTCGACCGTGTGGGCAGCGTCGGGATTGCCCGGCGGCACGTGGCAGAGCGTGACCGATGCCTCCGCTTCCTCCGCGGTCACGACGACGTCCTCGAAGCCGCTGCCCTCGTCGCCCTGCACGCGATCGAGGACCTGCAGGCGAAACTCGTCGTCGGGCTGCGCGTCCGCGTTCGCGTCGCGAAAGACCTGGACGTTCAGCGCGAAGGCGCCGCCCGGGTTCTGGTCGACTCTGCCTTCGGCGAAGAGCGCGTCGCCCGCGGCGACCGCCAGGGCGAACTCCAACGGCGGCCCGTCACCAAGCGCGATCCGGACGGTGTAGGCGCCGGGCGGCAGCGTGGAAGAGAAGGCGCCGCTCGCGCCGGTGCGGACCGAGCGGACCGCGAGGCCATTCCGGACGAGGTCGATGCGGGCATCGGCCAGCGCGGTTCCGGCTTGGAAGGCATCGCCCGAGGCGGCATCCGAGGCGAAGGTCAACAGTCCGGCGAATCGGGCGTCCGCCGGATCGCCGGAGCCGGTCGGGGCCCCGCCGGAGCAGGCGAACGCGAACGGAATCTGCAAGGCCAGGAAGAGTTTCGCGGCGATGCGCGGTGGTCCGATCATGGGCGCTCCTCTGGGGGAGGAGTGGGATATCGGGAATCCCTCTTCGCTGCAAGAACAAGACCCGCGACGTCAGGCCCGGGCAAGGACGAGGTAGGGACCGGCGGCGGTGACGACCGCCCCGGCCAGTCGCGAGTGGCGGACTACGATCGCCAGCTCCTCGGGGGTGAACGCGGCGGCCACCGAGTCCCCGTAGAGCCGGCGCATCTCGCCGCCATAGTGGCG
>JAICQP010000155.1 GCA_025937815.1 Gemmatimonadota bacterium | reverse complement strand
TCGTCGAAGCGTTCGTGCGGCCGCGCCGCGCGGTCGTCTCCGGGGACGACTGAGGGATTCCGACCCGGTCGAGCGCGACCCGCGGGGCCGCTGGCGAGCGCTTTCGATCCTGGCCGTGGCGGTCCTAATGGCGATGACGACCTGGTTCTCGGCGACCGCCGCGCTGCCGCAGCTCGTCGAGCTCTGGAACCTCACGGGTTCGGCGGCGGCCTGGCTCACCATCGCCGTCCAGATCGGGTTCGTGGCCGGCGCCCTCACTTCCGCCGGGCTGACACTCTCCGACATCCTGCCGCCTCGCCGGATGATACTCCTCGGCGCGATCGGGGCGGCCGCGGCAAACGCGCTCCTCTATTTCGCGGACGGCCCCGAACTCGCGATCCCGCTGCGGCTGGCGACGGGGTTCTTCCTGGCCGGGGTGTACCCGCCCGCGCTCAAGTCGATGGCCACGTGGTTTCGCGTCGGCCGCGGCACCGGTCTCGGGATCCTGGTCGGCGCGCTGACGCTGGGGTCCGCCGCGCCGCACCTGATCAACGGGCTGGGTGGGGTCGACTGGCGCCTGGTGGTCGTGACGACGTCCGCGCTCACCGTGCTCGGCGGGGTGCTCGCGGAGGTCGCGGGCTCCGAGGGACCGTGGCCGTTTCCGCGTGCCCGCTTCGACCCCCGCCAGGCGCGGCTGGCGTTCGCGGGGCGCGGCGTCCGCCTGGCGTCGCTCGGGTACTTCGGCCACATGTGGGAGCTCTACGCGATGTGGGCCTGGTTCGTGGCATTCTATGCCGCC
This sequence comes from Gemmatimonadota bacterium, assembly GCA_025937815.1. GTDB lineage: Bacteria > Gemmatimonadota > Gemmatimonadetes > JACCXV01 > JAHWKZ01 > JAICNR01. The sequence goes on along the minus strand of JAICQP010000155.1, from coordinate 4,688 downwards.
GTCCTCGCCGCGCACGGCGATCCGCTTCCGGAGCGGGGCGCGGCGTTCGCCACGTTCGGCGTGATCGGGGCGGGCGGCGTGGGATGCTGGGCGGGCGGCGTGATCGGGGACCGCTGGGGGCGGACGCGCACCACGATCCTGTCGATGGCGATCTCCGGGACTTGCGCGCTCACGATCGGCGCCCTGATCGACACGCGCCCGGCGGTCGTCCTGGCGGTGGGACTCTTGTGGGGCTTCTGGGTCGTCGCCGACTCCGCGCAGTTCTCCACGATCGTGACCGAGGTCGCCGATCAGCGCTACGTGGGAACGGCCGTGACCCTCCAGCTCGCGATCGGCTTCCTCCTGACGGTGGCCACGATCTGGCTGATCCCGGGCCTGGTCGACCGCGTCGGCTGGCGCTGGGCGTTCGCCGCCCTGGCGCCCGGTCCGGCGCTGGGTACCCTGGCGATGTTCCGGTTGAAGGGTTCTCCCGAGGCCGCGCGCATCGCGGGGGGACGCGGCTAGCACGCCGGGTGGGTCGCTGCCTTCAGTCCTTCCAGGGAGTGCGCAGGACCCGGCCGATGCACCACACCGTGAGGCCCGCGATCCCGACCCACGCCGCGATCATCAGAATCCATCCGCCGGCCGTCATGCGGCCCGCGCCCGCTCGCGCTCCCGGGCGCGCGGACCTTCCTTGTCCCGCCACGCACGGCGGATCAGGTAGAAGAAGGCCGCGAGGGACGCGAGCATGAAGACTCGCGCGCCGATGATGTACGGCCGCGTCTCTTCCGGTACGCCCTCCATCAGGAGCACGGATGGGGCGTTGAGCCAGGTCCACGCGAGGAGGATCACGATCATGAGGAGCGGCGTGACCCAGGCCAGGATGAACTTATAGATCCGGGGCAGGCGGATGTCCGCTCCCTTCATGATTTCCGACCAGCCGCGATCGATCCCGAAGACCCAGGCGAACAGGATCACCTCGATCGCGCCGAAGACGAACAGCCCGAAGGTCCCCGCCCAGAAGTCGAGCTCGTCCATGTAGGCGAACTCGATGAACAGGACGACCGGCTGGGTGCAGAGGAATACCACCACGCCGAGGACCGCCACCGCCCGCGAGCGCGTCATGCCGAACTCGTCCGTCAGGAACCGGATCACCACCTGCCCCATCGCGAGCGATGAGGTGATCCCCGCGATGAACAGCAGGAAGAACCAGAGCGCGCCGAACAGATCGCCCATGGGCAGCTGCTGGAAGATCACCGGCATCGTGACGAACCCGAGGTTGAACGACCCTCCCGCCGCCAGCTGAGTCGTCGCCGCCACCCCGAAGAAGGCGACCGCCGCAGGGATCGCGATCGTGCCGCCCATGATGACCTCGGCGGTCTCGTTGGTGGCCGAGGTCGAGAGGCCCGAAAGCGCCACGTCGTCCTTGTCCGAGAGATACGAGGCGTAGACGTGGATCGAGCCCATGCCGAGGGACAGCGTGAAGAAGATCTGCCCGGCCGCCGCGAGCCAGACCTGCGGATTCGACAGCGCGGAGAGGTCGGGGTTCCAGATGAAGCCGAGCCCCGTGGAGATCGAGTTTTCCGGCACCGCCGGATCGGGCGTGCCGAGCGTGAGGACCCGTACCATCAGCACGATGGCGAAGAGGAACAGGGCGGGCAGTCCGTACAGGGCCACCTTCTCGATCCCGCCGCTGAGTCCCCGGTAGAGGAACCACAGGTTGGCGCCCAGCGTGAAGAGGAAGAACCCGTAGGCCAGCCCGGGGAAGATGAACGCGCCCGTGTCCACGTTCCCGAACATCCCGCTTTCGTGCATCTCCGCGCCCTGATACGCGCGCAGGAAATGGGTCATCTCCTCGATGCCGCCCGTCTCCGGGAAGGCGCCGATGATCGAGAGCAGGGAAAAGCCGAGCGACCAGGACTCGACGTACGTGTAGTAGACCATGACGATGAAGGGCATGAAGATCCCGAGCGCGCCGACGTACTTGGCGATCCGGCTCTTCCAGATCGCGTCCAGGATGCCGGGCGTCGATCCGCTCCCCCGGACGCCGCCGTAGCGTCCTAGGGACCACTCTATCCACATGAGCGGGATTCCGAGCAGGATGAGCGAGAGGAAGTAAGGGATCATGAACGCGCCGCCGCCGTTGCTGGCGGCCTGCACGGGGAAGCGCAGGAAATTCCCCAGCCCGACGGCGTTTCCCGCCATCGCCAGAATAAGGCCTATGCGCGTGCCCCAGCGTTCTTTTCCTGCGCTCATCGGCGCTCCATCCTATCGGGTTCGTCACTCGCCTGTCCAGACCGCCGCCACTCACGGACAGGGCAAGGGATTTCTGGCGGATACATGTGTTCCGGGGTGGCTACAAAAGCGAAATTCCGGCTGCGATGCGCAGGTTGATCGGCCGCGGGCAGGGAGGTATTTTCTCCGCCCTTCCGAAAGGCCGTGGGCGGCTAGCTCAGCTGGTTAGAGTGCCTGCTTGACATGCAGGAGGTCACAGGTTCGAGTCCTGTGCCGCCCACCACATCAGTGCAAGGATTTTCGATGGTCTGGTCCGTCAATCAATATTGAAATCCCTTCCGCGCTAATCTCGCCGCTACAGTCGCCAAGTGTCTGTCCTTTTGTGCACTGGTCGCCTCCTTCACCGCTTTTTCCGGATGCAGTGGAGATTCGAGTCCAGTCTTCCCAGAAGGTCCGATCTACTTCCAGGATGCTCCCGCTCTCTTCCAGTTGTGGGTTACCTATGCGGATACAATCCTCGGGAATGAGCCGCAGCAGATCATCGAGGCGATGCTGGAGCCCGGACTAGTGGATGGCGAGGTTCGCGAGGTGGTCGATCCAGCGCTGCAGGTCATGGGTCTCGAACTACGGGCAGACCGAGACGAAGTGCAGCATGGGGAAGGTCTCGTGACGCCGGTCTACCGCTATGAACAGCAATGGCGGTGCCCGCGGATGACTTCGGTGAGCGGCCTCTAACCTTCACCCCTCCATCGGTAAGGGGCGTCCAGCCCGACGTTGAGTCGATCGAGTGGTTTGGCGTCGCGCGCATCGGTCCCGATACCATCTATCTGTTGCCGGGAGAGGATCTACACCCGGAGATTAAAGGCCGGGTGACACCCGACCGAAGGTCCGGGATTGTTTGAAAGTGGCATCGTAGTTCTGGAGTCGGAAGACGCGAGAATACCCATTCCGCTTCCCGGGTATCCCCAGAGCGCGAACGTCATCGCCCGGGAAAATCTGCCTCCGACCCAGGACGGCGGTATCGGGCGCGGTTGCTGGTATCGACCTCGCGCTCTCTGGATCGGATCCCTTTGGATGCGTATCACATCCAGGCCAGTCTCGCAGTAGAACTAGCCTGGGAAGTTGTGCTAACCGACTAGGCCGTCGTGACTTCCGCCGCCGGCTTTGGCGCCAGCACCTCCACCGATAGCTCGAACGTCCGCTCCTCGTCGGGCTTTACCGCCCCGACGCCCAGCACCTGGCGCGCCATCTCCTGGCCCCTGTCGTCCTTGATCGTGAGCAGGATGGAATACTCCCACGCCTCGCCGTCGACCGGCGGGCGAAGCGTGCCCTCGACCCGCAGCGGCACGAAGCTCGACCACTCGAGCTGGCCGCCGCGCGGGTCGAATCGAAGGTGATGCCGGCACGCGGGACAGACCGTCGCGCTCTCGAGGATCGTCGCCTTGCAGAGGGGGCAGGTGCGCGCCTGACCCGGAACGGTCCTCCGGCTCATGCGGTGGAGCCGGTCTCCAGCCTCATCCTGGGCGCCCGGGCCGCGTCCTTCTCGCTCCAGCCGAACTCGGCCTGGCCGCGCATGCGGGAACCGGCGGCGACCGTGAGCGATCCGGCCTTGACGTCGCCGTTGATCATCCCGCTCTCGAGCAGCTCCACCCGGGACGCCGACTCGATGTTGCCCTCGAGCTCGCCGCCCACGATGACGGTTCCGGCGCGCACGCTGCCGGTGACCTTGGCCCCCTTCTCGATCGTGAGGTCACCCTCGACCTGAACATCGCCCTTGAACTTGCCGACCAGCCGGACGTGTCCGGAGCCCTCGATCTTGCCCTCGATCGTAAGGTCGGCCGCGATCACGGATTCCATGGCCCGGCTCTCCCGGCCGCGCGATGACTCCACCGGATTCGGGGTTCCGGCGGGGGAAGCGTTCAGGGCCTCGGTTCGCACCTGCGCTGCGGAGGGTTCCGGAGACGAGGGGGCGTTCTTGGCGGGACTCGGCTCTTTCCAGATGGCCATGACTCGATACTCCTATGAGGGTCCGAGGTCGAGGATTGTGGAAAAGATGATAGCTATAGTCAAAGCCATTGATGCGCAACACGATACCAGAGGCGTAGTCAACAGGCGATCGGCCGGCAGGTTGACGAGGAGCACCCTCAGCGGTCTATGTCGATCGCGATCCGCCGCGGCTGACCTGGCTCGGGCTCAGGGTTCTCGATCTGGAGGACGCGGCCCGCGATCTGCTCGGGAAGGTGGAACAGGACGATCCAATCCCGCCAGTTGTCTCCGGGATCGTTCATGAACAGGAGAGCCGACTGCATGGCCGTGGTCGGCTCTACCCGCTCGCCGGTGGAATCGACCACGGAGAGATGGTCCTCGAGGTACTTCTCGGTAAACGCCAGGCGACTCATGGCGTCGAGATCCTCGAGCCCCGCCCATTTCACGTATACCATCACCCCCTCGCGGCCGGGCTGCTCGCGGAAGCT
>JAICQP010000029.1 GCA_025937815.1 Gemmatimonadota bacterium | reverse complement strand
GGTGGCGGCCCCGGCGCTGGCCGCCGGTCTCGTCGGCTGCGGGCGCGCGGGCGATGCCCCGGAGCGCGCGGCGCGCGCGGCGGACAGCGCGCGGCCTTTCACCGCCGACACACAGATGATCGTCGACTCGCTGGGGAACGAGCTCATGATCGTCTCGAAGCGGACGGCCCACCTGTTGCCCCGCGAGGTGCGTCCCCGGGCCGGGGCGGGCGATCCCGACGGTCCCGACGCGTGGCGCGTGGTCGACCCGCGCTCGGCCCGCTCGCTCATGCAGGCCGCGACGCCGCCTTGGTACGTGATCGACGTGCGGGACGCGCGCGCGTTCGCCACACGCGGGCATCTGCCGGGGGCCGCGCTCGTTCCGCTCGAGGTCCTGGAAGCGAACGTGGCGGACCTCCATGTCCGCACCGACCAGATCGTGCTTCTCTATGCCGACAACGAGACGCGCGCGGCCGACGCCGCCAGGATCCTCGCGGACTACGGCTTTCCCAACCTGCGGGTCCTGGGCGGAGGCATGACGGCCTGGGAGCGGGAGAGCCTGCCGGTGGAGGGGCGTTGAGCGCCGAGGCCGCCCGGCTGGAATGCTGCGTCTGCGGCCGGCGGGACGACCTCGTCGCGGACGAGAACGTGCCCGGCCTGTTCACGTGCCGAACCTGTCTGGAGCGGGTGGCCGTCCAGAACGAGCGGATCCGCGAGGGGTTGGAGGATGAGCCGGAAGTCGAGATGTGATCGCGCCGCCCGCCGCGCGCTGCCCGCGGTCCTGGCCGCGCTCCTCGCCGCCGCCGGATGCCGGCTCGACGAGAGCGTCCCCGTGGGGATCGAGGACCGGCTGGGCGGGATCGATCCCGAGCGGATCGTGGCCGTCGGCGACGACTTCGCTGCCGGCGCCGCCGACGGAGCGCTCTACGAGGACGCGCAGGCGCTCTCCCTGCCGGCGCTCCTCTCGCTCCATCTGAGCGGCGAGCAACTGCTTCAGCCGCTCGTGTCGGCGGCGGGCCTCGCCGTCGACGAAGAGGGCGGGGGGCGGCTCGAGCTCGTCAGCCTGACGCCGCTCCGGCTCGAGCGCGCGCCCGCGGGCGTCCCGCTCGTTCCCTCTCCAGGCCGGCCGTTCGACAACCTCGGTGTCCCCGGCGCGCTGGTGACCGAGGCATCGAGCACCGAGAGCTCTGCGACTTCCACGTTCGGAAACCCGTTCTACGATCTCGTGTTGCGCGGCCAGGGCACGTTCGCCGAGCAGCTGGCGGAGCTCGACCCCTCGCTCGTGCTCCTCTGGATCGGGACGAGCGATGTCCTTCGGTACGTGGCCGCAGGGGGCGATTCCGATCTCGTCCCGGGCCTTCCCACGCCGGTCGGCACGTTCGCCATCGCCTACGAGAGGCTGCTCGACGCCGTCCTGGAGATCTCCGACCAGGTGGTCCTGTTCACGATCCCGGATCCACGCTCGATGCCGATCGTGCACGCGGTGCCCGGCTTCGTCCTCGACGCCGATACCGGCGAGCCGGTGCTCATCACGGTCATCGAGCCGGTCATCGACCCCCAGACCGGCGAGCCGGTGATCGACCCGATAACCGGCGACACGCTGCAAGCCGCGCGGCAGTCGACCGTGCCTCTCCTCGGACCGCTGGGACCGCTCGCCCCGACGGACCTCGTCCTGCTGGACGCGCTCCCGCTCCTCGAAGAGGGGATCGGGATCCCCGAGCCCGTCGGGGGCTCGGGCGCGCTTCTGCCGGACCGCGCGGTGCTCGACGCCGCCGAGCAGGCGGCGGTCGGAGCGGTCGTCGCCGGCTACAACCAGGCGATCGCCGCGCTGGCGACCGACCGCGACCTGCCGCTCGTCGACGTGCACGCGCTCGTGGAGACGCTGGCCGGGGAGGGGCTGGTCTCGGACGGGATCCTCATGAGCGCGGACTACGCGACCGGCCAGGCGTTCAGCCTGGACGGGGCGCGCTTCACCCCCAAGGGCTACGGCGTGGTCGCCAACCTGGTGATCGACGCGCTCGACGCGCGGTACGGCGGATCCGTCCCCCACATCCGGACCGGCACGCTTCCGGGCATCCCGCTCCTCGGCCTGCCGTGAGCGCGGTGGGCAGAGGCCCGCTCGCCGTGGTGCTGGTCCTCGTTTCGGCCCTTTCCGGCTGCGACGACGGCACGCCGGCCGGGCCGGGCGAGGACGAGCTCGACCTCTCGCGCTACGTGGCGATCGGAAACAGCCTGACCGCCGGCTTCATGAACGGCGCTCTGGGTCTGGAGGGGCAGTCGTGTTCCTACCCGCGGCTGCTGGCCGGCCAGGCGGGTATGGGCGGGACGTTCAGCCAGCCGCTCGTGAGCCCCCCGGGGATCTCCGAGCCGGGCTCGAACGAGGGGCGGATCGAGCTCCTGAGCCTCACGCCGCCGACGATCGAGCGGGCTACCCCGGCCGGCGCGCCGCTCAACCCCGACCAGCCGGGGCCGTACGGCAACCTGGGCGTTCCCGGAGCGCTCGGGGCCGAGGCGCTGGTGGCGCGAAACCGCGCCACGTCCCTCACCGGCAATCCGTTCTTCGATTTCGTCCTGCGCGGGATGGGGACCTGGGCCGGTCAGGCCGCGGAGCGGGACGCGACGTTCGTCACCGTCTGGCTCGGCAACAACGACGTGCTGGGCTTCGTGCTGAGCGGCGGCGAAAACCCGGATTTCCCGACGCCGGCCGCTGAGTTCGCCTCGACGTACCAGGCGCTGATCGCGCAGCTGCTCGCCACGACCGACCGGATCGTCCTCCTCAACGTCCCGCCGGTGACGATCGTGCCCTACCTGACTCTCGTGCCAAACGTCGTCGTCGACACCGCCACGCTGGAGCCGATTCTCGGGCCCGGCGGCGACCCGGTGCCGCTCATCGGCCCGGACGGGCCGCTGGCGCCGGACGATCTCGTCACCTTCGACGCGATCGAACGGATCCTCGTGGGCGACGGGATACCGGTCGACATGGGGGGCACGGGCGCGCCGCTTCCCGGGAGCGTCGTCCTCGACGCCGGCGAGCAGGCGGCCGCACGCGAGGCTGTCGCCGCCTACAATCAGGCGATCGCCCAGACAGGGGCCCTCCACGGCCTCGCCGTGATCGACGTGCACGGGATCGTCACCGATATCGACGAGGGCGGTCTGGTGGTGGGCGGCGAGACGCTGACGACGGAGTTCCTGGTGGGTGGGCTGTTCAGCCTGGACGGCGTCCACCCCACGTGCAAGGGGCAGGGGGTGATCGCCAACGCGCTGATCGACGCGATCGAAGATCGCTACGGCGTCTCGTTCCCGCGCGTCTCGATCGCCGGGCTCCCCGGAGTGACGCTGACGGTCGAGGGCGACCGCGTCCCGGCGGCCGTTCCCGCGCTCGGCCTCCCGCGCTTCCCCGCAAGCCGGCCCGGGAGCTGATCGCGCCGCTCGGGAACTAGTCGCCGCGCTCCGCGGAACGGTCCCCGGGTTCGACGCGCGAGCGCTTCTCCGGCATCGGCAGGGCGCGAAAAGCGCGCAGCTCCCTCAACCGGCGCCTTGCCGGCGCCGCCTCCAGTCGATCCACGAACGCGGTGGCCAACCGTGCCGCCCCGCGATAGCGGTCCGCCATCCCGGGATCGTCGTAGGGGACGTCCCAGCGGGTCAGCGCCTGATGGCGCACCCAGGCGAGGTCGGAGGGCTCGACTCGGCGCGCCAGCGCGCGCACGAAGTGGCGCAAGAGCAGGTAGGCGTCGATCCGGGCCATGAGCTCGAGCTCGGCCAGGAACTCCTCGCCCGACACGCGCGCCGGTCCGCCCTCGCCGAACGCGTATGTCGTGTGCAGCGCGTGGCTCGCCTCCTCGGTGAATACGAGAAGCGGGAGCACGTTCGACTCGGAGAGGCCGCGCCGCGGGTCGCGCGCCTCCAGGGTCTCGATCATCTCCTCGGCATAGAAGAGGGCCAGGCGCAGGTTCGCGCCCTCCACGTAGAAGAAGAAGCGCGCCCAGTCGGACATCTCGGGATGGTCCTCGCTTCGCGACGCGAGCTCCGCGAAGCGCCGCGGGCCCACGACGCATGCCTCGAGGTCCACGCCGGCCGGGCGGCCGTACGTCCGCTCGAAGAGCCGCTGGACCTGACCGAGGAGCGCCATCAGCGCCCCGGCCGATAGAGGGCCTGGCGGCAGAGACGCTCGACGGTCTCCGGCCGGGGAGCGATGTGGAGATGGTCGTCGACCAGGTCGTTCAGCGCCTGCCGCAGGGCGACGAACGCCTCGGCCAGGAACGCGAGCACGTCGGCCAGCTCGAGCCGCGCGGCCGCCTCGTGACGCGCCGCGACCGCGTAGTAACGGCTGCCTATCTCCTCGTAGTAATCGAGATCGATGGGCCGGCGCCCGTAACGATGGCGATGGTAGATCCAGTCGGGGAAGACGCCGGCAAGGTATAGCGCCCTGTCGCCCACCTCCGTCTGCAGCGAGAACGCGTGCTCCGAGCTCCGCGCCTCGGCGATCTCGCGCACCAGATCGACGAGATACACTCCAGCGCTCGCGCCGCCGCCGGCGCGGCCATGCACGTGGTGGGAGAGGAGCGCCCCGACGTAGTCCGCCACGCGCCTGTCCTCGATCCCGTGATCGAGGAACGCACGCCGCACGACGACGTAGTAGAAGAAGTAGGGGGAAACGTCGAGGAGTTTGGGCGCCTCGAGCAGGCGTTGGAACAAGAGCGGGCTGTCGAGCAGGCGGTCGAGCGCGTCGGGGTCTTCCGCCAGGGAGCGGAGGGGCGCGCGTTCGCGGTCGCTCTTCTCCAGCGCCGCGATCAGGAACGTCAGGTCCTCCGGGGTGATTCGCGTCCGACAACTCGCTGTGATCAAGCGGACTCACCTCCCGTCGTCGAGGTCTTCCTCCTCCCGATTCTCTCGCCACTCCGATCCGTCGGCGAAGACTTCCTTCTTCCAGACCGGCAAGGTAGCCTTCAGCCGATCGATCCCGTGCGCGCACGCCGCGATCGCCTCGCGCCGGTGAGGCGCCGAGATCGCGACGGCCACGCTGGCCTCGCCGACCTCGACGCGACCGATGCGATGGGCGATCGCGACCCCCGTCACCGCCGGCCATAAGCCGGCAATTTCCATACCGATCTTCTCCATCTCCTGTTCCGCCATCGGCGCGTACGCCTCGTATTCCAGGTGCTCCACGGGTTTGCCGGCGAAGGAGTTGCGCGTGATCCCGACGAACGTGGCGATGGCGCCTGCAACGGGGTCGGAGATCGCTTCCCGGAGCGCTTCCGGATCGAGCGCGGCATCGGTGATCTGATAGAAGGTGCGCATGGCCCTCGGTTTTCCGCCGTCAGCAGCGTTCACCGTCGGCTGCTGATCGCGCGGGGGAGCGCTCAACCGCCCCCGACGGGCGGCAGGATCGCGATCTCGTCTCCTGGGGCGAGCGGAGTCCGCGCGTCGACGTACTCCAGGTTCACGGCCACGCGCGTGCGGGGCAGGAGCGGCGCCAGCGCGGGATGCGCGCGCGCGAGCTCCGTCATGGCGTCCGCGGCGGTGGCCGGCGGCGACAGCTCGAGCTCCACCGACGCCGCCCCCGCCGCCTCGCGCGCCGGCCCGAACAGCCGCACGACGACCCGCCTCTCATCGCTCATCCGCCCATCGGTCCCATGAACGCTATCCATTGTAGTCCTCGATGGACGCTCAAAAAGGTCGAGAAGCAAGGCGCGCGACGAGGCTCTTCCGAGGCGTGGTGATTCCCACGCCGCAGGAAGAACGAGGAGCGCGACGCAGCAGATCGGCCATTTTCAGCGTCCCAGATGCCTCTCGAAGAAGGTTGCCACGCGTTCACAATACCCCGGCCGATCCACGAAGTATGCCCCGCAGTGGAGCGCCCCGTCTACGATCCACGACTCGCTCGTCTCCGGCGCCGCTTCGACCAGCCGGCGGGCATGGTCGGGAGGGATCCAGTGGTCGCGCGTCCCGTGGATGAACAGGATCGGGGTTTCCGCCAGCGCGGCCAGGCGCCGGACGGGCGCGATCGCGTCGAACCCCGGCCTCCCGCTCCGCCGGTGCCACCACTCCATGGCGGGCAGGAACGCGCTCCCCGGAATCCAGCCTCGAAAGAATCGCCGCGCATCCCGGTCGGCCGCGTGCTCGAGCACCTCGCGCTGGCTGCCGAACACGCTGTCGGCGACGATCGCCCGCACCCGATCGTCCGCACCGCCGAGGATCGCCACCACGCCGCCCATCGAGAATCCCAGGAGCCCGATGCGCGCGTTCGGCACCCGGCCCGCGACCCAGTCGAGCGCGGCCGCGAGGTCCGCCGTCTCCCAGAGCCCCATCGTGATAGGGGCGCGCGCGCTCCGCCCGCGCCCGCGGAAGTCGAACAACAGCACGTCGAATCCCGCCCGCCACAGCGCCGTCGACATCCCCAGCACGTCGGACTTCTCGCCCCGATACCCGTGCATGACGACGACCACCCGCGACTCGTCTTCGTGGCGCAGGAACCAGCCGTGCAGGCGGACGCCGTCGGATGTCGTGAACTCGGCGATCTCGTGCGCCGCGTCGGTCTCCCAGGGCGTAAACGTGAAATCGGCGGGACGTGAGGAGCCGGGAGGGCGGTTGAGGCGCCAGTGGCCGAGCCAACCGATCGCCAGCCACAGCAGCGTGGCGGAGAGCAGGAGCGCAGCCACGAGCCCGGCGATCCAGGCCTCGGGGCTCACTCGTGGGAGGGCCGGCCCTCGAACGTGATCGTGCGGTCCCGGCCGCCGCGCTTGGCGGTGTACAGGGCCTGGTCGGCCCAGCTGATGAGCGCGTCCTGGCGGTGGCGCGGAGCGGGAAAGTCCTCGGAGCTGAACGGCAGGCACGCGACCCCGCAGGAGATCGTCAGCGGCTTCCCCGACAGGGCTTCGAAGTAGTGCGCCTTCACCTGGCGGCGCAGGCGCTCGGCCTGCTGGTACGCGCCGGCGAGATTCGTCTCGGGGAGCAGCACGGCGAACTCCTCGCCGCCGTACCGCGCCAGCTGGTCGGTCTCACGGATCGTCCGATGCAGCACCGCCGCCAGCTCGCGCAGCACCGCATCGCCCTGCTGATGCCCGTAGGTGTCGTTGACCTGCTTGAAGTGATCGATGTCGAGCAGAATCAGGGACAGGTCCGAACGATAGCGGTCGGCGCGCTTGAACTCCTCTTCCAGCCGCAGATAGAAGTAGCGGTGATTATAGAGGCCGGTCTGGTCGTCCGTGTTGGCGAGCCGAGTCAGACGCTGGTTGTCGATCTCCGCCTGCTCGTACAGCGCCGCATTGGCGAGACCGTTGGCGGCCGCATTCGCCACCACGCGGGCGAACTTGACCTCGTGCTCCGTGTACGGCCAGTACCGCCGCGAGGACTGGAGCACATACTCGCCGAGATCGGCGCGCTGGACGCGCAACGGGACGATCATGATCGACTTGCGGGCGGGCAGGGTGTGCACCACGGGGCCGATCAGCGGATCGCTGTGCGTGTCGTCCACTACCACGACGTCGCCTTCCGCGGAGGCCTTCTGGATCTCCGGATAGCCGTCCAGGTCGATGCTCAGGTTGTGGAGGTTGGGATCGTCCTGCGTGGCCACGACGTAGCCGGTGTGGCGGTCCACTATCTTGATCAGCGAGGCGCGGTCGGACTGCACGACCTGGGCGAGCTCGCTGACGATCGTGTACAGGACCTTCTCGATCTCCAGCGACGATGAAACCGCCTGGGAGATGCGGAGCATGGCGGCGAGGTCGTCGTGGTAACGCTTGACCTCGAGGTTCGTCCGCACGCGGGCGACGAGCTCGTCGATGTAGAAGGGCTTGGTGACGTAGTCGCTGGCTCCGGCCTCGAGCGCCTGGACCACGTCCTTGCGGCCGTCGCGGGCGGTCAGCATCACGACCCGCACGTCCGCCAGCCGCGGATCGGACCGGAACTCGCGGCAGACCGCGAGCCCGTCCATCTCCGGCATCATTACATCCAGCAGAAGGAGGTCGGGTGGCTCGCGGCGGGCCAGCTGGAGCGCGGCGGGACCGGTGTGTGCGATATCGGTCCGATAGCCCTTGAATTGCAACATCGTGGCCAGCGTGTCGCAAATCGAGGGATCGTCGTCCACGACCAGGATGTAGCCGTCCGAGGCCGCCCGGGGAACCTGGGGTTCGACGGAGACCTTCAGCTCTGTGCTCACTCCTCTTCCGAGGGCAGCTCCAGCTGCTCTTCCAGTTGGGCGGCGTCTTCCACCCCTTCGGATGGAGCCCCCTCCTCTTCCTCCTCCAGCACGACTCGTGCCACGTCCCCGACCTTGTGGCCTTCCTCCAGGTTGATCAGCCGCACGCCCTGCGTGGCGCGGCCCATGATCCGGATGCCCTGGATGGGGAGCCGGATGATGATTCCGCCGGTCGTCACGATCATCAGCTCGTCCTGCTCGACGACCTCCTTGACCGCCACCAGAGGCCCGGTCTTGGGGGTCGGGTTGAGCGTCTTGATCCCCTTTCCGCCGCGGTGCGTCACGCGATAGTCGGAGATCAGCGTGCGCTTGCCGTAGCCGTTCTCGGTGACGGACAGGAGCGCGTTGCTCTCGTTCTTGACCACCACCATGTCCAGCACGCCGTCGTTCTTGCCCTGCAGCGTGATGCCCCGGACCCCCATCGTATCGCGGCCCATGTCCCGGACTTCGTCCTCGGAGAAGCGGATCGCCTGTCCCTTGCGGGTCGCGAGCACGATGTCGTTGGTGCCGTCCGTGAGCGCCGCGCCGATCACGCGATCGCCGGGATCGAGCTTCATGCCGATGATGCCGCCGCGCCGCGGGTTGCTGTAGGCCGACATCACCGTCTTCTTCACCTGGCCCTGCTGCGTGGCCGTGATCAGGTAGTGCTGGTCGTCGAATTCCCGCACCGGAAGGACGTCGGCGACCTGGTCGTTGGCGTCCGTTTCGAGGACGTTGACGATCGGCCGGCCGCGGCTGGCACGTCCGCCCTGGGGGATGTCGTAGACCTTGAGCCAGTGGCACTTCCCCTGTTCGGTCAGGACCAGCAGGTAGTCGTGCGTGCTGGCGACGTAGAGGCGCTCGATCCAGTCGTCCTCCTTGGTCCCCATGCCCGTCACTCCGCGGCCGCCGCGCCGCTGCCTCCGGTACGTCGACGCCGCGATTCGCTTGATGTACCCCGTGTGGCTGATCGTGACGACCATGTCCTCTTCGGCGATGAGGTCTTCCATCGAGATGTCGGCGCCACCGGCCTGGATCTCCGTGCGCCGCTCGTCGCCGTACTTCTGGGTGATCTCCCGCAGCTCTTCCTTGATCTTCTCCATCCTCAGCCGCCGCGATCCGAGCAGCTCCTGCAAACCGGCGATCGTCTTGAGCAGCGCGCGGTATTCCTCCTCGAGCTTGTCGCGCTCGAGGCTGGTGAGCCGCGCGAGCCGCATGTCGAGGATTGCCTGCGCCTGACGCTCGGAGAGGTCGAACCGCTCCATCAGGCCGGCGCGCGCGGCGTCCGTGTCGCCGCTCTTGCGGATGAGCGCCACGACCTCGTCGATGTTGTCGACCGCGATGCGCAGCCCCTCGACGATGTGCAGCCGCTCTTCGGCCTGCTTGAGCTCGAAGTTCGAGCGCCGCACGACGACTTCGTGGCGATGCTCGACGAATCGCTCGAGCATCTCCTTTAGCGGCATCTCCTTCGGAACGTTGTCGACCAGCGCCAGGTTGATGATCCCGAACGTCTGCTGGAGCTGCGTGTGGCTGTAGAGCTGGTTGAGCACGACCTCGGCGTTCTGCGCGGTCGACTTGAGCTCGATCACGACCCGCATCCCGTCGCGATCGGACTCGTCCCGCAGATCGGAGATGTCGGTGATCTTCTTGTTCCGCACCAGGTCGGCGATCTGCTCGATGACCCGCGTCTTGTTGACCTGGTACGGGATCTCGGTGATGACGATCCGCTCGCGGCCGTTGTCCTTGATCTCCGTGCTGGCACGGGCGCGCATGATCACCTTGCCGCGGCCGGTCTCGTACGCCTCCTGGATCCCCGCGGTGCCGTAGATGTAGCCTCCGGTCGGGAAATCCGGGCCCTTGATGTGCTTCCGCAGAGCTGGGAGATCAATCTCGGGATCGTCGATCAGCGCGATCAGCCCGCTGACGACCTCGCGGAGGTTGTGGGGCGGGATGTTGGTCGCCATGCCGACCGCGATCCCGCTGGCTCCGTTGACCAGCAGGTTGGGGATCCTCGCCGGCAGGACGGACGGCTCCTGCAGGCGGTCGTCGTAGTTGGGTACGTAATCGACCGTGTCCTTGTCGATGTCGGCCAGCATCTCGGCCGCGATCGGCGCCATCCGGGCCTCCGTGTACCGGTAGGCCGCCGCCGAGTCGCCGTCTATCGAGCCGAAGTTCCCCTGGCCGTCCACCAGCGGATAGCGCAGCGAGAACGGCTGCACCATGCGGACCATCGCGTCGTACACGGCCGTGTCGCCGTGCGGGTGGTACTTCCCCAGAACGTCGCCGACCACCGTCGCGCTCTTCTTGTACGGCCGGCCGGGACCGAGGCCGATCTCCGACATCGAATACAGGATGCGCCGGTGCACCGGCTTCAGGCCGTCGCGCACGTCGGGGAGGGCCCGCGCGACGATGACGCTCATGGAATAGTCGATGAACGACTCCTTCATCTCATCGACTATCTGACGTTCGATGATTCTCTCGCGGCCTTGCTCTATCGCCATCTATCTCTCCTGTGGGGACCGCTGAAAACGGCCCATCTGCGGCGTTGCGCTCGTCGTGCCTTCCTGCGGCGTACCTTTCAGTACGCCTCGGAATTCACTCCTCGCACGCCTTGCATCTGGACCGTTTTGAGCGGTCCACTCTAGAAACCTTGGCCTCGACCTTTGCCCGCGTTCGTTTGCCATTAGACGTCGAGATTTCTTACGTACTTCGCGTTCTTTTCGATGAAGTCGCGGCGCGGCTCCACGTCATCTCCCATAAGCGTCTGGAACAGCTCGTACGCCTCCGTGTGGTCCTCCATGTGGACCTTGAGGATCGTGCGGCTCTCCGGATCCATGGTCGTCTTCCAGAGCTGGTCGGGGTTCATCTCGCCGAGGCCCTTGTAGCGCTGGACGTTGACCCCGTTGCCGCCGAGACGCTCGATCGCCTTCTCACGCTCCTCCTCGTCGAAGGCGTAGAACTCCTTGGAACCCTTCCACACGCGATACAGCGGCGGCTGCGCGATGTAGATCTTCCCGGCGTCGATGAGCTCGCGCATCCACTGGAAGAAGAAGGTCAGAAGGAGCGTCCGGATGTGGGCCCCGTCGACGTCGGCGTCGCACATGATGATGATCTTGCCGTACCGGCTCAGCTCCAGCTTGAATTCGTCTTCGCCGAAACCCGTCCCGATCGCCGTGATGATCGTCCGGATCTCCTCGTTGGAGAGGACCTTGTCCACCCGGGCGCGGATCGTGTTCAGGATCTTGCCCCGGAGCGGCAGGATAGCCTGGAAGTTCCGGTCCCGGCCCTGCTTCGCCGACCCGCCCGCCGAGTCGCCTTCGACCAGGTACAGCTCGGACAGCATCGGGTCGTCGATCGAGCAGTCGGCCAGCTTGCCGGGCAGGATGCCGCCCTCGAGCGCCGACTTCTTGCGGGTCAGATCCCGCGCCTTGCGCGCCGCTTCGCGCGCGCGCGCCGCCTGCATGGCCTTCTCGACCACCGTCTTCGCGGCGCCGGGATTCTCCTGCATCCACGAGCTCAGGGCCTCGTTCAACACCGACTCGACGATGCCCCGAACCTCCGAGTTGCCCAGCTTGGTCTTCGTCTGACCCTCGAACTGGGGCTCCATGACCTTGACGGAGAGCACCGCGGTCAGCCCTTCGCGAACGTCGTCCCCCGAGAGCGTGAAGTCGGACTTCTTGAACAGACCGCGGTCGTTCGCGTAGGCGTTGATCGTGCGGGTAAGGGCGGCCTTGAATCCCGAGAGATGGGTCCCGCCCTCGTGCGTGTTGATGTTGTTCACGTACGTGAACAGCGTCTCGGTGTAGCTGTCGTTGTACTGGATGGCGCACTGCACCTCGACGTCTTCCTTCGTCGTCTCCACGTACATGGGCTTCGGGTGGAGCGGCTTGCGGGTCTTGTTGAGGTGCTTGACGAACTCGACCAGCCCGCCGTCGAAGCGATACACGTCCAAGCGGGGGGCTTCGCCGCGCATGTCCTGGAACTCGATCTGGACGCCCTTGTTGAGGAACGCCAGCTCGCGCAGGCGCGAAGCGAGGGTCTCGTAGTCGAAATCGAGCGCCTCGAAGATCTCGGGATCGGGGCGGAAGCGGACGATCGTCCCCGTAGCCTCGGCCGTGCCGATCACCTGGAGCTCCGAGGCCTTGTCGCCGCGCTCGTAACGCTGGTGGTAGCGGCGGCCGTCGCGCATGACCTCGACTTCCAGCCATTCGGAGAGCGCGTTGACGACCGATACGCCGACACCGTGGAGACCACCAGAGACCTTATACGAGCCGTGATCGAACTTGCCGCCGGCATGCAGGGTGGTCATCGCCACCTCGACGCCCGGCTTCTTCTCGGTAGGGTGGATGTCGACCGGGAAGCCCCGCCCGTTGTCCTCCACACGGACCGCGTTGTCGGTCTCGATGGTGACCGAGATCTCGTCGCAGTACCCGGCCAGCGCCTCGTCGACCGCGTTGTCCACGACTTCGTAGACGAGGTGGTGGAGGCCGCGCGGTCCGGTCGAGCCGATGTACATGCCCGGGCGCTTGCGCACCGCCTGCAGTCCTTGCAGGACCTGGATCTTCTCGGCGCTGTATTCCCGTGCCGCCTGAGCGTTGCGCTCGGGGTCGCCGTTGCCGCGGGCCTTCGTCTTTGCCTTCGCCATGCGCTCTGTCATCCCTTCGCGTCAGGATCGAGTCGAAACACCAGCCGTCGAATCGAGCTTCGCGTGCGGCCGGCGTTGAGCCGCTTGAGGAGCTCGCCCTGCCTCAGCGACAGCTCGTTGAGCCAGGCCGAGGTCGCCACCCGCACGATCAACGTGTCACCGTCCACGCGGTGCGGATGCGCCGCACGGGCGATCTCCGCGCCGAGGCGCTCTTCCCACTCGCGGAACACGGCGTGTCTCTCCACCGCCTGAGCCACGCCGAGCGCATCGAGGACGGCGTCGAGCGCCGAGTCGAGCCGCCGTGGCCCCTTCATCCGGCCGCGGCCGGCGCCGGGCACTCGATGCGCCCTGCGGACACCCTCCACGCGGCGAGGCCATCCGTCAGCCAGGCGAGCGGCCGGGGGCTCGTGACGAACCGCTGATGGCGATCCCCGAGCCACTCCAGGAGCCGCTCGCCCCGCCCGCCGTCGAGCTCGGAGAACACGTCGTCGAGGAGGAGGATCGGCCGCCGGCCCGTGTCGGCCTCCAGCAACTCGGCTTCCATGAGCCGCAGCGCCACCGCCGCGGTGCGGCACTCGCCCTGCGAGCCGAACCGCTCCAGCCCGCGACCCCCCTTGACGATCTCCAGCTCGTCCCGATGCGGTCCGACAGTCGTCCAGCCGCGCACCCTGTCGACCTCGTACCGGTCCACGAGGGCCCGCGACCATGCCTCACGGACGTCGCTCTCCCGCTCGGCGGCCGCCGAATCGACGGGAACCGACGGGCGGTAGGCGATCGCGTAACCGTCATCCTCTGCCGCCACCCGCGCGGCCGTCCGCGCGAATCGATCGGCGAGCCGGCGCACCAGGTGCGCTCGCGAGATCACGATCGGCACGCCGCTCGAGATCAGCGACTCGTCCCAGGCCTCGAGCTGCGCCGCTCCGCGGCCGCTCCGCAGGAGCTCGTTCCGCTGCCGCAGCACGCGATCGTACTCCGCCAGAGCGCGCCGATAGGGCCGCGAAGCGAGGCCCAGGAGCTCGTCCACGTACTCGCGGCGCGCGGAGGGCGAGCCGGTCACCAGCTCCAGGTCCTCCGGCCGCAGGCTGACCGCCAGGAGCGTCCCGGCGGCCTCCGATGGCCGCCCGATCGGCGCGCCGTCGAGCAGAATCCGCCGGCGCTCGCGGTCCGCGGACACGGCGAGCGTCCGGGATCGTCCATCGGAGGTGAAGCCGGCCTCGATTCGGAAGTGCCCGGCGCCGAACGCGACTGCATCCACGTGCGCGCTCCCGCGGAATGACCGGAACCGCGACAGGTAGTGGATCGCTTCCAGGAAGTTCGTTTTCCCCTGGCCGTTCGAGCCCACGAGAACGGCTCCTTCGGGCGGCACTTCCAGGCCCACGTCGACCAGGTTTCGGAACTGTTCCAGCCGGACTTCCGTCAGGCGCACGGCCGGCTCCGCGAGGCATGCCTTGGGAACACCCTTAAAGGTAGTTTGCGCAACGGTTTCCGGCAACGGTTTTCGGTCTTTTTTCGACCCTCTCGAACATGGTCATATCTACCGCCTCGCTGCACTCCGCCGGCGGCCACGGAGAGGGGTCGGAGCGCGGTTCGGGAGGGACGTCGGAAGATACCGCCGGCGGGCCTCGAAAGCCGCGAGAAAACGGCCCCGAAACGCCCCGGGATCGAACTACCGCAACTCGATCAGCGACCCCCCGCAGCGTCGGTCGGACAACCGATGGAGGATCGGGTGGAACGAGACGTCGACGAGCCGGCGGCGGCCGCGGCGAGCCAACGCCGAAGGTCGATCAAAACGGGTCAGATGCAAGGCGCGCGAGGAGTCCTTTCCGAGGCGTGGCGAATCCCACGCCGCAGGAAAGGCGACGAAGCGGAACGACGCAGATGACCCGTTTTCATCGACCTATTCCTGTAATCTGAGGGGCATCACGAGGCACAGATATTCGTCCCCGTTCTCCCCCCCCGGCTTCACCAGCGCGGCCCGCTCGGGCGCCTTGAGCGAGATCTCGACCTCGTCGGAGTCGACGAACCGCAGGACCTCCAGCAGGTAGTTCGCGTTGAAGCCGATGTCGATGGGATCCCCCTCGTAGGAGACCATCATCTCCTCGCTGCCCTCGCCCACGTCGGGCGTAGAGACATAGAGCTTGAGCGCGTCGTCCTTCATCGACAGCCGCACCCGGTGGGTCTGGTCGCTGGCCATGACCGCCATGCGCCTGAGCGCCGCGGTCAGCCGCTCCTTGTCCGCGCGGAGCCGCTTGTCGTTGTCTTTCGGGATGACCTGTTCGTAATTCGGATACGGGCCCTCGATGAGCCGGCTGTAGACCACGCCGCGCTCGCCGCGGAACCCGATCTGCTTCTCGTCCATCGCCACGACGAGCTCGTCGTCGGGGCCGAAGATGCGACCGATCTGCGCCAGCGCTTTTGGAGGAACGATGACGTCGCGCGCGGGCTTCTTCGGGCCGCTCGGCGCGGGAACGCCGTAGCGCGCCAGCCGGTGCCCGTTCGTGGCCACCATCTGCATCCGGTCGCCCTGCACCTCCCAGAGAACGCCGTTGAGGATCGGACGCGTATCCTCGTTCGAGGCGGCGAAGCTCGTGTGCGCGGCAAGCCGCTCCACGGTGCCCGCGGGAACGGCTATGCCGTCCTCGAAGCTCAGCGACGGGAACGTCGGGAAATCCTCGGCGGGAAGCCCGTGGACGCGAAACTTGCTGTTCTCGCACTCGACGGTCACGTGTTCCGCTTCGCCCTTCACCCGCACGGGGCTCGGAGGCAGCGCGCGGATCATGTCGGTCAGCTTTCGCGCCGGCAGCGTGACCCGCCCCGGCGACTCGACCTTCGCCTTCACGCGGATCGTCACGGACAGATCCAGGTCCGTGGCGGAGAGCGCGAGCTCGTCGGAATCGGCGCTCAGGAGGACGTTCCCGATGATCGGCAGCGGCGTGCGCGCCGGCACGATGTTGGCGACTGCGCTTAGCGCTTCGATGAACTCGCTCTGCCCGATCGTGAACTGCATCCTGCCCCCGATGATGAGCGGTTGTTATCCCCAGCGAAGGAAGATCTCTGGTTCTTCTAACTTACCCATTCGTAGTAGTACTAGTAGCGGCCCGGCTGTGGACAGCCAGCGATCCGCGCCCGGTTCATGGCGGCCCGCCGCGACGAACGTATCGTCGATCAGGCGCGAGTTCCTGGGGCTGAAATGTGGACCGCCCGTCGGCCTCTGGGGAGAGACGTGGGGAACTTCCCGGAAGCCGGGAGCCGTCCACGCCACCCCATCCGTTATCCTCAGCGCCGTCCACACTGGGCAACCTCAGGAAGCGATGCGCTCCCGCAGCTGCTCCACGCGGACCCGGATGGTGCGGTCCTCGCGGATCTCGTTCTCGACCTTGTCGCACGCGTGAATGACGGTCGTGTGATCCCGACCGCCGAAGGCCTGGCCGATCTCGACGAGCGGCAGGTCGGTGTGCTGCCGGCACAGGTACATCGCCACCTGCCGGGGAACGGTGAGCGTCTTGGTGCGCTTCTTCGACTTGAGCCCCTCGACGGAGACGCCGTACTCCTGCGCCACCTCCTGCTGGATCCGGTCCACTGTTATGCGAACGGTCTCGTGCGACAGGATGTTCTTCAGGACCTCCTCGGCGAGCTCGATCGTGATATCGGAGCCGCTGAGGCTGGAGTGGGCGATGAGCCGGATGAGCGACCCCTCCAGCTCCCGCACGTTGGACTTGACATTCTTGGCGATGAACAGGACGACGTCCTGGGGCAGCTGCAGGTTGTTGCGCGCCGCCTTGTGCTGCAGGATCGCGATCCGCGTCTCCAGGTCGGGCGGCTGGATGTCGACGACCAGGCCCCACTCGAAGCGCGACACGAGCCGCTCTTCCAGCGTGGGGATCTCCTTCGGGTGCCGGTCGCTCGTGACGACGATCTGCTTGTGCGCGTCGTACAGGGCGTTGAAGGTGTGGAAGAACTCCTCCTGCGTGGCGTCCTTGCCCTGCAGGAACTGGACGTCGTCGATGAGCAGCAGGTCCATGCGCCGGTACTTGTTGCGGAACTCGAGCGTCTTGCCGAACTGGAGCGCCTCGATCATCTGGTTCATGAACTGCTCGGCGGACATGTAGCAGACCCGCTCGAGCTTGCCGGACGCCAGGAGCTCGTTGCCGATCCCCTGCATGAGATGGGTCTTGCCGAGACCCACCCCGCCGTAGATGAAGAGGGGGTTGTAGCGGACGGCGGGCGTCTCGGCCACCGACAGCGAGGCGGCGTGGGCGAACTGGTTCGAGTTGCCGACCACGAAGGTCTCGAACGTGAACCGGGGATTGAGGGGCATCCCCTGGTTTACCGCCCCGGGTGGGGCCGGCCGCTCGACCGCGGTCAGCGCGCTGGCCGCGATGTCGGACGGCGCCACCGCGCGAGTCCCCAGCGACTCCGGCTGATCCGCGGAGTCGGACCGGAAGCTGATCGCCATGTCGGTGTCGAAGAGCGTCCCCGCGATGCGCGCGAGAACGGTTCCGTACTGCCCTTCGATGTAATCGACGGCGAACTGATTCTTGACGCTGACCAGCAGCCGGTCGTCGGACAGCCCGATCGCTTCGGTGGGCTCCAGCCAGGTCTTGAACGTTTGAGGATTGATGACTTTGCGGGACTCTTCGAGGATGAGGGACCACACCTCGGTCGGGGTAAGTTCGGAAGACGGCAAGGCGGCTCCGCTTGACGGGAATTCGGTTCGATCGGAGTGTGCAAAGCGTCGAGGGGAGTCCATAGTAGCCGCGCGTCGTTAGGCTGTCAACAGGTGCGTGGAGTTGACGCGAGCGGCACCGGAAATCTATATTCGCGTCCCTTTTTCTCGGCCGTTTTCCGAATCATCGCAGACGAGGATTTCCATGAAGCGCACGTATCAACCGAGCCGGCGGAAGCGCCGCAACAAGCACGGATTCCGCACCCGCATGGCGACGAAGAACGGGCGCAAGGTTCTCGCGCGCCGGCGCAGCAAGGGTCGCGCCAAGCTGACCGTGTCGGCGGAGTTCAGCCGCAAGCGGCAGTAGTCCGGCGCTCCACCTCCACAAAGGTTCGTACCGGCCCGTGGGGCAGCTTCCGCGCGAGCGTCGCATCACGACGCGCCGCGAGATCGCGGCGCTTCTCCGTGGCGCGCGGGCGCGCGGTCCGGCCCTCGAGCTGTATCGTCGGCCCGCCGCCGGTCCGATCGCCCGCGCAACGTGCATCACGCCCAAGCACGGCCATACCGGGGTCGAGCGGAACCGGCTCCGGCGGCGGATCAAGGAGTTGATGCGGGAGATTCTGCTGCCGCGGGGCGAGGTGGAGGACTGGCTGGTGCGGACGCGCCCCCCCGCCTACGACCTGAGCCATGCCGAGCTGAGGGCGACGCTGAACGCGCTCGCCGACGGGACGGAGCCCAGGTGAGGACCCTGCTCGTGGCGGCGATCCGCCTCTACCGGCTGCTCACGTCCTGGGCGCCCCCCACCTGCCGGTACCACCCGTCCTGCTCGCGGTACGCGATCGAGGCCATCCGGGTCCACGGGTCCCTCAGGGGATCGATCCTGACGGCCCGGCGGATCGGTCGCTGCCACCCCTGGCACGAGGGCGGCTTCGATCCGGTGCCGCCGCGGGGACCCGTCGGGACGCGCCGCGGTCCCGCCAGGAGCTGAGGGCGATGGAACAGCGTCGAGTACTGCTCGCGTTCCTGCTGATGGCCCTCGTCCTGGTGGCCAGCCAGTGGTGGTACGGCCGCATGCAGCCGCCGGCCGAGGTCGGCGTGCAGGATACAACCGCAGTTGTGAGCGACGGAGCGGCGCCCGCCGCGCGGGACACCGCCGGGGCCGCCCCGGCCGCGATCGACACCACCCTCCCGGCCGCCGCCGCGGTCGACACGGCCGCCAGCCTCGCGGATTCTGCTCCCGCTCCGCGGGATCCGTTCGCGAACGAGCTCCTCGCCGGGGGTGCGGCTCCTGCCACCGTGACGGTCGAAACCCCCCTGTACCGGATGACGCTCGACCCCCGAGGCGCGGTGGTCCGGCAGGTCGAGCTCCTCCGCTACGAGTCGTATCAGGGCGAAGGTCCCGTCCGCCTCGTGCCGGAGGGGGCGGCCTTTCTCGCGCGCACAGCCGAGATCGGGGACCGGCGGCTCGCGATCGACTCGCTGACGTTCCAGCCCAGCGACGAAGCGATCGTCCTCCGGGAGGGAGACGAGCCCCGCGAGGTGACCTTCGCCCACGAGTCCCGTGGCCGCCGGATCGAGCAGAGCTACCGCTTCGATCCCGACGACTATGTCGTCGACTACCGTCTGGAGCTCCGGGGCGTGGGCGACGGGGTGCTGGTGACCGTTCTGGGTCCGCGGCTCCGGACGAACGAGAAGAACCCCAACGAGGATTACGGGCAGCTGCGCGCCGTCGCCCGCATCGACGGCGAGATCGTCTCCTTCGACGCCGGCGACGTGGACGAGGAGCGGATCGCGCGAGGCGGCCGGGTCGACTGGGCGGGCCTCAAGAACAAGTACTTTCTCGCGGTCCTCCTCGCCCCCCCGGAAGGCATGATGAGCGCCGTCGAAGCGGCCGGCTCGACGGGCGACAGCCTGCCGCGCGTGGACGTCGCGGTCCGCAGCCCGGTCGGCTCCGGCTCGAGCGCGTACCGCCTGTATCTGGGACCGCAGGAATACCGGCGGCTGGCGGCGCTGAACGACGGCCTCGACGACGTGAACCAGTACGGGTGGTCCTGGATCCGCTGGATGATCACCCCGTTCGCCAAGGCGATCGTCGTGGCGATGCTCTGGCTCCACCGGTTCGTGCCCGACTACGGGCTCGTGCTCATCCTGTTCGGGGTGCTCGTGCGGCTCGCGATGTGGCCGCTGACCACGAAGTCGTTCCGCTCGATCCAGGCGATGCAGAAGATCCAGCCGGAGATCCAGCGCCTTCGGGAGCGCTACAAGAGCGACCCCCAGCGGATGCAGCAGGAGACGATGCGGCTGTACCGGGAGAAGAAGGTCAACCCGCTCGGGGGATGCCTGCCGAACCTCATCCCCATGCCGATCCTGTTCGCGCTGTTCTTCGTCTTTCAGGGGACGATCGAGTTCCGCGGCCAGCCGTTCCTGTGGCTCCCGGACCTCTCGCAGCCCGATCCCTGGTACATCCTGCCGATCCTGATGGGGCTGACGATGTTCGTGTCGTCGAAGATGACCCAGACGGATCCCAAGATGGCGGCCATGACGTACGTGATGCCGGTCGTGTTGACGTTCGTGTTCCTGAACCTGGCCGCGGGCCTCGTTCTCTACTACACGGTCTCGAACGTGCTCACGTTCGTGCAGCAGTGGATGCTGCGGCGGGGAGCCGAGCCCGCCGCCACCCCCCAGCCCGGGGAAGCCTGACGATCGCGACGCTTCGCTTGCCGGCGGGGACCTGAGCGACAACATTGGGACGTCGCCAGGAAAACAGTACGAATCCGAACGGATTTCAGGGCCGCCTTCTTGATTCCACCCCGTTGATGATCGACGCGGAATCTCCGACACCCGGCGACGTTCGGGCTGCGCGAGAGAGGCTCGAGCGGGAGCTCCAGCGGGCTTTCGCCGAGGATCCCCCGGTTTCCCTCCAGGACATCGAGCGCCCTGCGGCCGGCGAGCGGGATGTTTCACGTGAAACATCGGAAGCCGCGGATACGGTGCGGCGCGGACGCAAGAAACGGAAGAAGCGCTCCCGGACGGGCGCGGATTCCGCCCCCGTGGCCGGGCAGGCCACGGAGCGCCGGACGCGCGTGATCGGGATCGTCAACCAGAAGGGCGGTGTGGGAAAGACGACCACCGCGGTCAACCTCGCCGCCTGTCTCGCCGTCGCCGAGCGCCGGACCCTTCTGATCGATCTCGACCCTCAGGGGAACGCCACCAGCGGCCTGGGGGTCGACAAGAGCGCGCTCGACGCGAACGTCTACGACGTCCTCGTCGGAGGCGAGCCACTTCGATCCGCCGTGATTCCCACAGCCGTCCCGTTTCTCGACATCGTGCCCGCCACGGTGGACCTCTTCGGCGCGGAGATCGAGCTCGTCAGCGCGATCGGAAGGGAGCACCGCCTGGCGTCCGCTCTGGAGGGGCAGGTCGAGGAGTACGAGTTCGTGCTCGTGGACTGTCCGCCCAGTCTCGGGCTCCTGACCGTCAACGCGCTGACGGCCGTGGGGTCCGTCCTGATCCCCATCCAGTGCGAGTACTACGCCCTCGAGGGGCTCTCCCAGCTCCTGGGCACGATCCGCATCGTTCAGAAGAGCCTCAACCCCGGGCTCGCCATCGAGGGGGTGGTCCTGACGATGTACGACCAGCGGCTGAACCTCGCCCGCCAGGTGGAGGAAGAGGCCGTTGAGTACTTCGGGGAAAAAGTGTACAGTACGGTCATCCCACGGAACGTGCGTCTCTCGGAAGCGCCGAGCTTCGGCCAGCCCGTCATCCTGTACGACATCCTGTCCGCCGGCGCGGTGAGCTACATGAAGCTCGCGGAGGAGCTGATCGAACGATGCCGACCCCCCGAAAACGGCTAGGCAAAGGTCTCGGAGCCCTGCTCGGCGAGCAGGCCGTCGGGTCCGGCGCGGGCCCCGGCGTGACCGAGGTACCGGTCGCCAGGATCTCGCCCAACCGGTTCCAGCCGCGCCACACCTTCGAGCCCGAGGCGCTCGCCGACCTGACCGCCTCCATCGCGCAGAAGGGTGTGCTGCAACCACTTATCGTGACCCCCGCCCGGGACGGCCGGTGGGAGCTGGTCAGCGGCGAGCGCCGCTGGCGGGCGGCCCAGCAGGCGGGCCTCGCGACCGTTCCGGTCGTCGTTCGCGAAGTGGACGAGCGCGAGCTCCTGGAGATCGCGCTCATCGAGAACCTCCAGCGCGAGGACCTGGACGCCATCGAGGAGGCCACGGGCTACCGGCGGCTGATCGACGAGTTCGGCGCGACCCAGGCCGAGCTGGCCCAGCATCTCGGGCGGAGCCGCCCGGCGGTGACGAACGCGCTCCGGCTCCTGGACCTCCCCGACCAGGTCCAGTCGATGGTGCGCCAGGGCCGCCTGACGGCGGGGCACGGGCGGGCGCTCCTGGGTCTCGAGAACCGGCGCCGGATGCCCGAGCTGGCGCGCGACGCGGCGGACCGCGGGCTGTCCGTGCGGCAGCTGGAGCGCAAGGTCAAGCGCGAGAACCGCGGCCCCCGGGAGCCGGGGGAGACCTCGCGCAGCGCGGAGCTCGAGCGCCGGCGGATCGAGGAGGACCTCCAGCGGGCGCTCGGCACGCGGGTCGCGGTCAGGCCGGGAGCGCGCGGCAAGGGGCGGATAGAGATCACGTACACCTCCCTCGACGACTTCGAGGGTCTTGTCGAGCGGCTGCTGGCCGCGCGGCGGTGAAGGACAGGTTCCTCACCGTCCTGGTCGTCCCCCACGACGAGAAGAACGTCCGGCGCCTGCGGGTCTCGTACCGCTGGCTCAAGGCCGGGATGGCCGTGGCGGGGATTCTCCTGATCGCCGTGGCGCTGGCGGTCCTGACCTACGGCCGGGTCGCCTCGAGGGCCACCCAGGCCACCCTCCTCGAGCGCGAGAACGCCCGGCTGGAGGTCGAGAACGCGAAGGTGGACGAGATCGCCGAGAACCTGGAGCGGACCGAGCGGGCCTACGCGCAGATCCGCGAGATGGCTGGACTGCCTCCCGACGAGGCGGGGTCGTCGCCGGCGGATACGGGCGAGGAACCCGGCCCCGCGGGCCGCGGCGGGGGGGCGCTGGGGGAGCCGCCTCCGGGCCGGGGGACCGAAGCGCCCGACAGCGTGCCGGCGGGCTGGCCGCTATCGCTCAAGGGGTTCGAGACCGCCGGGTTCGGCGGGGACGGCGGTCACCCGGGGGTCGACATCGCCGTCCCCGTCCACACGCCCGTTCTGGCGACCGCGCGGGGAGTGGTGGCGGCTGCCGACAGCGATCCCGTCTACGGCCACTACGTGGTCGTGGCGCACGGTGGCGGGATCGAGACGATGTACGGGCACAACGCCGTGCTGCTCGTGGAGAGGGGGGAGCGGGTCACGAGAGGCCAGCCGATCGCCTATAGCGGCAACAGCGGCCGATCGACCGCGCCGCACCTCCACTACGAGATCCGCCGGGAAGGCCGGGCGATCGACCCGGCCCCGTATCTGCGATGAACCTTCAGCCTGGAGGCCGGATGGCCCGTAGGGAAGGACATTCGAACGGACTGGATTCCCTGCTCGGTGCAGGGGTGGACTGTCAGGGGACCGCGCGAGTGGAGGGGACGCTGCGCCTCGACGGCGCGTTCCAGGGGACGCTCGAGGTGGGCGACACGCTGATCATCGGGCAGAGCGGCTCGTTCACGGGCAGGGCGCGGGGCCGTCAGGTGGTCGTCATCGGCAAGGTCGAGGGCGAGGTGATCGGGACCGAGCGGGTCGAGCTCCAGAAGGGGGCCCGGATGGACGGCGACGTCCTGACCCGCTCGTTCGTGATCGAGCCCGGGGTGTGGTTCCAGGGGCAGTGCCGGATGGAGCTGACGGAGGCCGACGAGGCGCTCCTGAGGGTCGAGCCGGCCTCCATGGACGGCGGACGAACCGACGGAGCGATGGTGCGCTCGCTAGCGAAGTAGCTCGAGTGGAACGCGAGAAATGTGCATGGCCCTTTGCACGTCGATTCCGAGGCCATGTAGTGCAACGCCTTATCCTGCAATGGCTTACATGATATTGCCGCGGCGCTCGCCCGATTTGTCCACAGTTGTCCACATCCGGGCCCGACCGGTGGAACCGGGCGGGGGAGACGCAGGAAACGAGGCTCTCCGGAACGAAGTGGGCGCTGTGGGAAGAGTGTGGACGGCGGTGGATGGAGGGGTGGGGGCGGCCCTCAGCGGGCCTTGGCGGCCACGCGCTCGCGGAGCTTGGCGAGGCGCTTGCGCTGCTCCTCGCCCAGGATCGTCCCCTGCAGAAGCGGGTTCTCGGCGGCGGTGATCTCGAGCCGCCGGGCCGCCTCGACGTCGACCTCGCGCGCCGCCTCGGCGAAGGGCGTCAGCACGGTGACGACGTCGTCGGCGACGTGCAGGAACCCCTCGCCGATCGCGAACCACTCGAAGCGGTCCCCGAGCCGCACCCGGAGCTCCCCGATCCCGAGGACGACCATCATCGGCGCGTGGCCGGGGAGGATGCCGAGCTGACCGTCGTAGGCGGTGGCGACCACGCCGTCGGCGGACTCCTGGAACGCGATCCGCTCCGGGGTGATGATGCGGACCTCGAGCTTCCTGTCGCCGCCGGCGCGGGTGGGCGAGGCCATCCCTACTCCTCGCCCGAGATCCGCTTGGCCTTCTCGGCCGCTTCCTCGATCGTCCCCACCATGTAGAACGCCTGCTCGGGCAGGTGGTCCCACTTGCCCTCGGCCACCTCGCGGAACGAGCGGATCGTCTCCTCGAGCTTGACGTACTTGCCGGCCATGCCGGTGAACTGCTCGGCGACGTGGAACGGCTGCGACAGGAAGCGCTGGATCCGGCGCGCGCGTGCGACCAGCTCCTTGTCCTCCTCCGACAGCTCGTCCATCCCCAGGATCGCGATGATGTCCTGGAGATCCTTGTAGCGCTGGAGGATCCGCTGGACGAGGCGGGAGACGTCGTAGTGCTCCTGGCCGATGTAGTTGGGGTCGAGGACGCGGCTGGTCGAATCCAGCGGATCGACCGCCGGGTAGATCCCGAGCTCGGCGATCTGGCGCGAGAGCACGGTGGTGGCGTCCAGGTGGCTGAAGGCGGTCGCCGGCGCGGGGTCGGTCAGGTCGTCGGCCGGCACGTAGATCGCCTGGACCGACGTGATCGAGCCGCGCTTGGTGGACGTGATCCGCTCCTGGAGCTCGCCCATCTCGGTGCCGAGGGTCGGCTGGTAGCCGACCGCGCTCGGCATGCGGCCCAGGAGCGCCGACACCTCCGAGCCCGCCTGCGTGAAGCGGAAGATGTTGTCGATGAAGTAGAGGACGTCCGTCCCGGTCTGGTCGCGGAAGTACTCGCACATCGTGAGGCCCGAGAGACCCACGCGGAGCCGCGCTCCGGGCGGCTCGTTCATCTGCCCGTAGCAGAGGACCGCCCGCTCGAGCTCGCCCGACTCCTTCATCTCGAGCCACAGGTCTTTCCCCTCGAGAGTCCGCTCGCCGATCCCC
>JAICQP010000074.1 GCA_025937815.1 Gemmatimonadota bacterium | reverse complement strand
GGGCCGGTAGCGGAAGAGCGCGGCGAGGAAGCCGTCTCCGCCCTCCGACAGGGGCAGGGTCACGACGTCCGCGAGGCCTTCCAGGGGGGCCGCCAGCGCCCCGGCGACTTCGATGGCGTCGAGCGATCCCTTGAACGCGTTGGGCGCTACGACTATGCGCAACGATCCGTGACGGTGGGGCGCGGCCCCGATCCCGGTGTCGTCAACGGCCGGCCAACGCCCGGTCGAGATCGTCGATGAGGTCGCTCGAATCCTCGATGCCGAGCGCGAGCCGCACCATGGCGTCCGGTATTCCGCGTTCGCGGCGTTTCTCGGCCGGCATCATGCGGTGGGAGGTCATGGAAGGCATCGACACGAGCGACTCGACCCCGCCCAGGCTCGGCGCCAGCTCGATCCATCGAAACCTTCCGACCAGCGCCTCCGTCTCGGACGCCGTGAGCCGCGGCACGAACGTCACGACCCCTCCCGCACCGCCGGTCAACACGCGCGCCGCGACTTCGCTGTCGGGATGATCCGGTAGCGTCGGGTAGTGCGCGCGCTCGACTGCGGGGTGGCCCGCCAGGAACTCCGCCACCGCGCGCCCGTTCTCCGAGTGGCGGGCCATGCGAACGGCCAGGGTCTTCATACCGCGCTCCAGCAGGAACGCCGCGTGCGGGTCGATCGATCCGCCGAGGACGTGCATCAACTCGGTGGCTCGGCGAATCCGCTCGGCGGATCCCGCGAGCGTGCCGGCGATCAGGTCCGAGTGACCGCCCAGGTACTTGGTGCCGCTCTGCATGACGAGATCCACGCCGAAGCTCGCCGGCCGCTGATGGATCGGGCTCGCGAAGGTGGCGTCGACGAGCGTCGTGATCCCGCGTGCGCGCGCCAGCGCCGCCAGCGCCGGGCCGTCGGGGACCCGCAGCAGCGGGTTCGAGATCGCCTCCCACAGCCAGAGCCGGGTCTCGCTTCGCGACGCCCGCTCCCACGCCGCCGGATCCGCGTCCTCCGCGTACGTGACTTCGATCCCCAGCCGCGGCAGCTCGCGATCGAGCAGCGAATGCGTTCCGCCGTAGAGGGCCGGCGCAGCCACGATGTGATCTCCGCGGCCGCACACGGACAGGATCGCGGTCGCGATCGCGGCCATGCCGGAGGAGAGCGCGAGGGCGGCCTCGGCCCCTTCCAGCGCAGCGAGCTTCTCGTGGACCGCCGTCTGGGTCGGGTTGTTCCCGTAGCGGGTGTACTGGAGCGCGCGGTCGCCCGCCGGATAGAGGAAGGTCGAAGACTGATAGATCGGAGTGACGACCGCGCCCGTCCCGGGATCGGGCCCCGAGCCTGCGTGGACGGCCAGGGTGCCCGGCCGCGGGCCGTTCCGGTGGTCGCCGGCGCGCATTATCGGCGGATCCTGCCGCCCGCCGCCCGCGACGCGGGTCGAGGGGTCCCGAGCAATCCGGAGGCCGCCCGGGCGAGCGCTGCCTCGAGCTCAGCGGTTCCGCTGACCGTAGCCGCCGCTCCCGCGGCGCGAACCGCTCCCAGGACGGCCTCCTCGGCTTCCATCCCGCGCGCGACGTGAAGCGCGACCCAGACCGCCCCGAACACGTCGCCGCACCCCGTCGGGTCGATCGCGTCCTCGGACCCGGCCGGGGCCTCGAACGCCGGACCGCGGCGCGGAAGCCACGTGGCGCCGCGCGCGCCGCGCGTGATGAGGAGACCCTCGGCGCCGAGGGCGTGCACGCGGGCCGCGAGCGCGCCCTCGCGATCGTGCGGCAGCGGGACGGCGCGCCCTTCGTGGAGGAGGCCGGCCTCGATCTCGTTGACCTGGACCCAGGTCGCTCCCTCGACCCACCCCTCCCAGTCCTCCGGCGGGCGATGCTCGCGCGGCTTCCCTTCGCGCGGAGGTCCGAAGCAGAGATTGTGGACGTCCAGGTGCAGCGGACCGGTGGAGCGGCGCTTGACCTTCTCGAACGTCTCGCGCGCGACCTCGCTGCCCGAGATGAAGTTCCAGCACCAGGCGCTGACGCGGCCGACCCAGGGCTCGAGTTCGCCCCAGGCCAGAGGCGGCACGCCGCCGGTGAGCGTCTCCTCGCGCCCGCCTCGGTCGTCGTATTCGAGATGGACCTTGTTGTTGATCGCCGGTACCGGGTGGACGCCCTCCAGCGATACTCGCGGCAGCCGCCCCCAGTCGGCGCGGATCCGCGCGATCGTGTCCTCGCCCACGGCCGTAATCGGGACCGCGACGGCATCGTCGGGCAGGAACACGCTCATCGCGATCACCGAATGGTACGCACCCCCCATGTCGCGTACGGTGGGCTCGCCGGGCCGGTCGATCGTGTCCTCGACGACCGTGCCGATGACGCCGATCTCGCGCGCGTGGCTCATCGCGCTCCCCCGCGCTTCAACGCCCTCCCGCCGCTCCCGACACGCGCGCGCCGCCCGCCGCTTCGCGTCGCCGGGGCGGCTCGCTCCATCGCCAGACCCGCGGCTCCCACGATCCCCGCGCGACCGCCCAGCTCCGTGAGGCCGATCCCGCCGGGAGGCGGCCCCGCCGGTCCGAGGTCGGCCTGGAGTCCCGCGAGGAGACGATCCCGATAGACGTCCCACGACCGCGTCAGCCCCCCAGTGAAGACGATGCGGTCGGGATCGAACAGGACGCCGGCGTGGGCCACGCCCTGCGCGAGGACGTCGATCGCGTCGCCGAGCCAACCGACGATCCGCTCGTCGCCCGCCGCGTAGCGCTCGAACAGCGAGCGATGGACGCGCGGATCGCCGTCGCCGGCTCCAACCTCCGCCGCCTGCTCGCTCAGCGCGTGCGCGCTGAAGTACGCCTCCACGCAGCCCCGCTTGCCGCACGAGCACGCCCGCCCGCCGGCCACGGCCACCATGTGCCCGATCTCGACGGCGAGGCCGCGCGCGCCGTGGAACACGCGCCCGTCCTCGACCACTCCCCCGCCGACACCCGTACCCAGCGTGACCAGGAGCAGGACCCGCGCCCCACGTCCGGCCCCCACCCACGCTTCGCCGTATGCCGCCGCGTTCGCGTCGTTGTCCATGACGACCGGGCAGTCGAGCGCCTCGGCCACCATGTCGCGGAGCGGGACGTCGCGCCACCCCAGGTTCGGGGCCTGCACGATGACGCCGCGGTCGAGGTCGAGCGGGCCCGGCACCCCGATCCCCAGTCGCTCGATGCGGGCGCCCAGCTCCTCCGCCAGCGCTCGGCAGGCGCGCTCGATCTCGCGAACGGCGGCCTCCGGCTCGTCGGGGGTCTCGAAGCCGGATTCCGCGCGGACCTGTCCCGTGCCGTCGACCACCCCGACCTTGCAGTCGGTTCCGCCGACGTCCACACCCCATGCCAGCATCCCCGCGCCCTGGATTTCCATGTAAGCCAATCTAGCCGTCGATCGCCGCCGGCACCGGTCGGTCGATCCGCGCCCTGACGAGCGCTTCGACCCGGTCCACGCCGATCCCCGCCATGCACCCCAGATTGTAGGCGCAGGCGTTCTTCACGCAGGGCCGGCAGTAGATCGGATGGACCACGACCTCGCTGGCCGATCCGCGCGGCCCGGTGACGACCTCGTTCGCGGCGCCGCAGAGATCGAGGAGCGGTGTCCCCACAGCCGCCGCCAGATGCATGGGTCCCGTGTCGTTCGTGACCAGGAAGTCGAGCCGCCGGAAGCATTCGACGAGGACCGGGAGCGGCGTCCGGCCGCTGAAATCAACCGGCGCCGGGTCGGCCGCGGCGGCCACCCGCGCCACCAGCGACCGCTCGGCCGCGGAGCCGAACAGGACCACCCGCGCTCCGCGCCGGCCGAGGCGCGAGGCGAGCTCCGCGAAGCGCGCCGCCGGCCAGCGCCGCGAGTCCGCGTGCGCCCCCGGCACGAACCCCACCAGCGGCCGCTCTCGGCCGCCGCGCGGAAGGCCGGCCTGGTCGAACAGCGCGTCGGCCGCCGCCACGTCACCGGGCCCCCGCGCCAGCGGATAGCGCTCGACCACCGGCCGGCCGGTGACCGCCGCCGCGAGCAGCGCATAGGACTCCCAGCGGTGGCGCCCGGCCAGCCAGCGCGGCGGCAGCGCCACGTCGAGGACCAGCTTCCGGAGCGGGCCGCCGTACCCCCACAGGGTTCGCGTGCCGGCCGCCGCGAGCTCGACCGCGGTCCCGAACGAGTGCGGGAACACGACACCCAGCGCCGGTGGCTTGCCGTCCAGCGCGCGGCGCACGCTGGCCAACCGCTCGGCGCCGCCGTCCGCGATGCGCAACACCGAATCGATTCGCGGAAGCCCGACGAATAGCGGAGCCACCGTGCCGCGCGCCAGAACCAGCACGGTGCGGTCGGCGAATCGGTCGGCCAGGGCGGCCACCGCGGGGATCGCCAGCACCGCGTCGCCGATCCAGTTCGGCGCCCGGATCGCTATCGTCCCGTCGGCGAAGGGCTCCGGGGGTTGGATTCCGGGCGGGGGCTGGACGATCCCCTCGAGTCGCATCGGGGGAATCTATCGCTACACCGTGATAGGTTCATTCCATGTTCCTCGTCGATCGCCTGATCCTCCTCGCCGCGGTGCTCCTAATCCTCGGCATCGCGTCGAGCAAGCTGTCCGCCCGCATGGGGTTGCCGGTCCTCGTTCTGTTCCTCGTCGTGGGCATGCTCGCCGGCGAGGAAGGGATCGGCGGGATCGTGTTCGACAACTACGCGCTCGCGCACGGCGTGGGCACGGTGGCGCTCGCCCTGATCCTCTTCGACGGCGGCCTGCGCACGGACCTCGGCCAGTTCCGATCGGTCATGGCTCCCGCTTTGACGCTCGCCTCCGTCGGGGTGGTCCTGACCGCCGCGATCGTCGCAATCTCCGCGATGGCGGTCCTGGACCTGCCGTGGATCGCCGCCTTCCTACTGGCCAGCATCGTGTCGTCGACCGACGCCGCCGCTGTCTTCGCGGTCTTTCGCGCGAAAGGCATGCGCGTGAAGGAGCGGCTCGCGGCCCTGCTGGAAGTGGAGAGCGGATCGAACGATCCCATGGCGATCTTCCTGACGATCCTCTGCATCCAGATCCTGATGGGAGTACTCGAGCCGGGCGCGGACGTCCTCACGTTCTTCCTCCGCCAGGCGGTGCTGGGCGGGCTCATCGGCTGGCTCGTGGCGCGCGGGACCGCCATCGTCATCAATCGCATCGGACTGGATTCGGCGGGACTCTACCCCGTGCTGACCAGCGCATCCGGCCTCCTCGCCTTCGGGGCCGCGGCCGTGGCGGGCGGCAGCGGCTTCCTGTCGGTCTACGTGGCGGGGATCGTGCTGGGCTCCCGGCGCCTCCCTTTCCGCCAGGCGGTGTTCATGTTCCACGACGGGCTCGCCTGGCTGTCCCAGATCCTCATGTTCACTCTGCTCGGCCTCCTCAGCCTCCCGAGCCGGTTGGTGGCGGCCAGCCAGCCCGCGCTGCTGGTCGCCGGCGTGCTGGTGTTCCTCGCCCGGCCGGTGGCTGTCGCCGCGTGCATGCTCCCGTTCCGGTTCTCCGCGCGCGAGGTGGCGTTCGTGGCGTGGGGCGGTCTGAAGGGCTCGGTCCCCATCATCCTCGCCACCTACCCTCTGCTGCGCGGGCTGGAGGGTGCGGCGGGCCTGTTCGACGTGGTGTTCTTCGCGGTGCTCGTCTCTGCGGTGACCCAGGGCTGGACGCTGCCCTACGCGGCGCGCGTCCTGGGCCTCCAGGAGGGCGGCGTCCCCCACTCCGGGGTCACGCTCGAGATCACATCGCTCCAGGACGTGGACGGCGACATCGTGGAGTACCCGATCATGGAGGGATCGCGGGCCAGTGGTCTGCGGGTCCGGGACCTGGCGCTCCCGGATGGCGTCGTGATCGCCATGATCGTGCGCGACAAGCAGGTGATTCCGCCCCGCGGATCGACGAAGATCCTCCCGGGGGACGACGTGTTCGTGCTCCTTCGCCCGGCCGTCCGCGCGCTCGTCGAGCACGTGTTCGGGCCCGTGGGGGAGGAGCTCTGGCTACCCGTGACCGCCGTCGAGTTCCCGCTGCGGGGGACGACCCGGCTGGGCGAGGTCGAGGAGTTCTACGGCATCCACATCGACGCGCCGGCGGATCAGACGCTCGATCAGTACCTGTGCGCGAGGCTCGGGAGGCCGCCCGCCGTCGGAGACCGGCTCGCGTCCCCGCCGGTGACGTTCACGATCCGCGATCTCTCCGACGACCGGATCGAGACCGTCGGTCTCGAAATCCAATCCCCCGACATCTGAGCCGGACGTTGAAAACGGCCCATTTGCTGCGTTGCGCTCCTCGTGTCTTCCTGCGGCGTGCCACGCAGAACGCCTCCGAATCCCCTCGTCGCGCGCCTTGCACCTGGACCGTTTTGAACGTCCGCCAAAAACCCCCGTTCAGGATTCGATCTGGAGGGCCGCCAGGAACGCCTCCTGCGGTATCTCCACCGTCCCCACCTGCTTCATGCGGCGCTTCCCCTCCTTCTGGCGCTCGAGGAGCTTGCGCTTGCGGGTGATGTCGCCGCCGTAGCACTTGGCGGTCACGTTCTTCCTGAGCGGCCGCACGACCTCGCGGCTGATCACCCTCGTGCCGATCGCGGCCTGGATCACCACCTCGAACATCTGCCGCGGAATCAGCTGTTTGAGCTTCTCGGACAACGAGCGCCCCCAGTCGTAGGCGCGGTCCCGGTGGAGGATGACGGACAGGGCGTCGAGCGGGTCGCCGTTGACGAGGATGTCCAGCTTGACGAGATCGCTCGCGCGATACTCGCGGAACTCGTAATCGAACGACGCGTAGCCGCGCGTGGCCGACTTCAGCCGGTCGAAGAAGTCGGTGATGATCTCGGCGAGCGGCAGGTCGTACTCGATCTCGACCCGCTCGGCGTCGATGTACTCCATCTTCACGTGCTTGCCGCGCCGCTCTTCGCAGAGCTTGAGCACGCCACCGATGTAGGTCGCGGGCAGTATGAACCTGCCCCGGACGAACGGCTCCTCGACGCGCTCGATCTCCCCCGCTCCCGGCATCTTGCTGGGGTTCTCGATAAGGAGCATCTCGCCATGCTCGGGATACACGTGGTACTCGACGTTGGGCACGGTGGTGATGAGGTCCAGGTCGAACTCGCGCTCGAGCCGCTCCTGGACGATCTCGCGATGCAGCATCCCCAGGAATCCGCAGCGGAAACCGAACCCCAGCGCGCTCGAGGTCTCGGGTTCGTACTGGAGCGAGCTGTCGTTGAGCTTCAGCTTCTCGAGCGCGTCGCGCAGGTCCGCGTACTGGTCGGCGTCGGTCGGATACAGCCCGGCGAACACCATCGGATGCACCTCGCGGTAGCCGGGCAGGGGCCCGGCCGCCCGGTTCCGGGCCTCCGTGATAGTGTCTCCCACCTTGGTATCCGAGACCCGTTTGATGCTTGCCACGAGGTACCCGACTTCGCCGAACCGCAGCTCGGGCGCGGGATGCATGCCCAGCCGGAGCCGGCCCACCTCGGTCACCTCGTAGGTCGCGTCATTCGAGAAGAACGCGATCTGCATCCCCGGCGCCACGCGACCGTCCACCACCCGGATGTAGGGCACGGCCCCGCGGTACTTGTCGAACTGTGAGTCGAAGATGAGGGCCCTGAGCGGCGCATCGGGGTCCCCTTCGGGTGGCGGGATCCTGGCGACGATCGCCTCCAGCACCGCTTCGATGTTCGTACCCAGCTTCGCCGAGACGTGGATGATCTCGGATTCGTCGACGCCCAGCAGGTTGACGAGCTCCTCGGTCACCATCTCGGGGCGTGCGTTCGGCAGGTCGATCTTGTTGATCACCGGCACGATCTCGAGATCGTTCTCGAGCGCCAGGAATAGGTTGGAGAGCGTCTGCGCCTCGATGCCCTGCGCCGCGTCGACGACCAGGAGCACGCCCTCGGCGGCCGCCATGCTGCGCGACACCTCGTACGAGAAGTCCACGTGCCCGGGGGTGTCGATGAGGTTCAGCTCGTATTCGCGGCCGTCCGCCGCGCGGTACGCCATCGTGATGGCGTGCATCTTGATCGTGATGCCGCGCTCGCGCTCGAGGTCCATGGCGTCCAGGACCTGCGCTCGCATCTCGCGGAGGGCGAGCGTGCCGGTGCGCTCGAGCAGCCGGTCCGCCAGCGTCGACTTGCCGTGGTCGATGTGCGCGATGATCGCGAAGTTGCGGATGCGGTCGGCTTTCATGGGGAGGGGAATCTACCGGCGGGGTGGGGCCGCCGCATGGAAGGCGCGGCGCCGCCACGCTACACGCCCTGGAGACCCACCTCGAACGTGCCCGCGTATCCCGATCCCGAGGGCTCGACGGCGAGCACGAGCTCGCCGCCGCCCCGGCGGAAGAAGCCGTCTTCTTCGTTTCTGCGATTCCGCGGCCCGCGCTCCCGATACGGCTCGCCGGCGTGCACGCGATCGGTGAGCGCGTCGTCGAAGAAGAGCTGGGACGTAAACTCGAAGCCGGGATCCGCGTCGGGGGCCGAGCGCACCTTGAAGTGGATGTGGACCGCGCGTCCCTGGTACCAGCCCGGGTACACGGTCGTGAACCGCGCCAGGCCCTCCGCATCCGTGGCCTGCCATCCCCGGAGGAACTTCCGGCCCCGGGTGTCGAACGACGGGTCTGCCACGTCCGAGTACACGCCGAGCGCGTCGCATTGCCAGATGTCCACGATCGCGCCCGCCAGCGGAACGCAGGCGCTCTCCTCGATGCGGGAGACCCGGAACGCGAGATCGAGCGGCGTGCCCGCGCTCACCTCTCCGGTGGACGGATCCGGGCGGATGTCGGAGCGCTCCAGCGCGCCGTCCACGAAGTACGGGCCGGCCGTCATCTGCGGCCGCGCAACGCAGCCGGAGGCGATGCGCTCGCCCGTCCCCACAGTACCGCTCGGCGTGGCCGCCGCGACGTCCGAGCCTGGAGCCGGCCCCGAGCAGCGTGCGAGCCAGAGGACGCCGGTCGCCCCCAGAAACGCGAGGATCTCCCGGCGGGTGAGCACGCGGCCCACCGGCTCGTCGTCGCTCGCCGCTCCCTCCGCCCTCTGCTCGTCGGTCATGCACTGAGGATGGCGCGCGGCCGGCCGGCGTTCAACCCTCACAGGAGGCTGAGGGGGTCGCGGTCGATCTCGAGCCGGTTCGATCCTCCGACCAGCTCCTCCTCCCGCCGCGCGAGCTCGCGCAGGACGCGGTCGAGGGGTTGCGGGCTTGCCGCCTTGAGCAGCAGGTGGTGCCGCCAGCGGCCCCTGAGCCGCTCCAGCGGCGCGGGAGCGGGCCCCACCACCGTCAGGCCTTCCCTCCCGCGCACGCGCTCCGCCACGCGCCCAATGACCTCTTCCACCGACTCGGGGTCGGGTCCGCTCACGACGACGTTGGCGAGCCGGGTCGCAGGGGGATATCCGAGCGCTTCCCGGTCTTTCACCTCGCGCGCATAGAAGGCCTCGTAGTCGTGGGCCGCTGCGGCCGCGAGGACGAAGTGCTCCGGAAGCCAGGTCTGGAAGAGAACCCTGCCCGGGGCATCGCCGCGCCCCGCCCGGCCCGCCACCTGGACCAGCAGCTGGAACGTGCGTTCGCTGGAGCGAAAGTCCGGGAAGTGGAGCGCGGTGTCGGCCGAGACGACGCCGACCAGGGCCACGCCCGGCAGGTCGAACCCCTTGGCGATCATCTGGGTCCCGACCAGCACGTCGATCTCACGGGCCTGCATCGCGCGGTAGAGTCGGGCGTGCGACCACTTGGGACCGGTCGTGTCGAGGTCCATGCGCTCGATGCGTGCCGCGGGGAATCGGGCCGCGACCGCGGCTTCGACCTGCTGGGTCCCAAGGCCGCGCGTGTCCAGCCGCCTGCCCGCGCAGGCCGGGCAGGTGTCCGGCACGGACTCGCGATGATCGCAGTAGTGGCACTGGAGTCGCGGGGATCGGCGATGGTACGTGAGCGAGATCCGGCAGTTGGGGCAGGATCCGACCCAGCCGCAGTCGGTGCACTGGACGAACGAGGCGAACCCCCGGCGGTTGAGGAACAGGAGCGCCTGATCGCCCGCGGCGAGCGCCTTCCCCAGGGCCTCGACGAGCACGTCGGACAGGCCCGGCCCGACGAGCGCGCCCTCGCGGGCCAGGTCCACGATCTCGACGGCCGGCATCGGACGGGCTGCGATCCGGTCCGGCAGCGTCAGGCGGCGGTACTTCCCCGCGCCGGCGCGGGCGCGGCTCTCGAGCGACGGCGTGGCCGAGCCGAGCACTACCACGCCGCCTTCCAGGGCCGCGCGGTACACGGCGACGTCGCGGGCCAGGT
The DNA here is from genome assembly GCA_025937815.1 of Gemmatimonadota bacterium. Classification (GTDB taxonomy): domain Bacteria; phylum Gemmatimonadota; class Gemmatimonadetes; order JACCXV01; family JAHWKZ01; genus JAICNR01. The sequence continues at coordinate 2,192 of JAICQP010000074.1, read as the reverse complement.
AGCGCGGGGTCTCGTCCTGCTTGTAGGCCGTTTCGTGCTCCTCGTCGACGACGACGAGGTCGGCTCGCCCGACGGGCGCGAAGAGGGCCGAGCGCGCCCCGATCGCGATCGAAGCGTCGCCCGACCGCAGCCGGTTCCAGGCCGAGACGCGTTCGCCGCGGGAAAGTCCGCTGTGGAGCACCGCCACCCGGTCTCCGAACTGCGACCGGAACCTGGCGACGGTGGGAGCGGCCAGGCCGATCTCGGGCACCAGGACGATCGCCCGGCCGCCGCGCTTCACGACCTCGGCCACGGCTTCCACGTAGACCCTCGTCTTTCCGCTCCCCGTGACGCCCTGGAGGAGAAAGGGCGCGACAGGGCCGGATCCTTCGAGCGCCGCCCGGATCGCCTCGATGGCCGTTCCCTGCTCGGGGGAAGGCGCGCCCTCCGCGGCGACTTCGGGGAGCGCTCCGCCTCCCGCGTACGGGTCCAGGGACGCTTCCCGCTCCTCCAGCGCGAGGAGCCCCCGCGCGGCGAGCGCGACGACGACTCCCTCCGAGATCCCCAGCGCATCGCAGAAGGCGCTCCGCTCGATAGGGGCGTCGAGCTCGAGCGCGGCCATCCAGGCGCGGCGCTGCTGGGGCGCGCGCGACAACGTCTCGAGGACGTTCTCGCGCTCCGCTTCGCCCGGGTCGGCCGCCGGCAGAACGTGGAGGCGCCGCGGCGCGCCGTCCCCGACCCGCCCGTCCTCTACCTCCCCGGTCGACCCCGCCGGATAGAACAGCCGCAGGACCAAACCCAGCGGCGCCACGTAGTAGCGCGCCATCCACTCGGCCAGCGCCCATTCGGTCTCGGACAGCACCGGCTCGGCGTCCACTACCCGCTCGACGCGGCGCAACCGCACACCCTCGGGGGCTTCCTCGGCGGCATCGATCGCGAAGGCCACCAGCCGGCGGCGACCGAACCCGACCACGACACGGGCGCCACGGGCGGGCAGGGGCGCGTCGTCCGGGAGGCGATATGTGAACAGGCGATCGAGCGGGAGAGGCAGCGCGACGCGGATCAGCGTCATCGCGGGATGAATCCGCTCAGTAGAAGATGAGCGTCCCGGCGCCGGTGCCGGGAGTCTCCTTGTGGGCGACGACACGGATGGTGAAGCGGAACTCGATCTCGCCGATCCCGGGCTCGGGAGACGTCGATTCGAAGCGGATGTTCACCGACTCGCTCTGGGTGGCCAGGACGAGCGGATCCTGCTTCCCGGTCTGCACGACCTCGATCGAGCGGGTCTCTCCTGGATCCAGGCGCAGGCCGCTCGTGATGTCCCCGAACACGTTCGGGTTCTGCGAGGAGGCCACCGAGATGTCCACGACGACGCGGTTTGTGGGGTTGAAGTTCGTGGCCGTCAGCTGAAGCGTTGCGCTGTCGACGGTCTTGTCGCTTCCAAGCCTCGATGGCAGCTCGATGCGCCCGGTGTCCATCGTGATGTCGCTCTTGCTGGACTCGGGCACCCGCACCGAGCGCTCGTCGGTGAGGATGTCGTAGACGACCTCGCGGCAGCCCGTGGCGACGGCCGCTGCCACGAGCCCCAGGGCCAGCCACCGCGGAAGGGTGCGTCCCGGACGCAGTCTGCCGCTCAGAATCGCCAATGGACGCTGAAGGCCGGGGTGATGACGAGGTCGGTCGGCTCGGTCGCCAGATCGGTCTTGACGCCGGGATACAGGACGCCCAGGAGGACGCGGAGGTTGCGCGATCCCGTGTCGACCCCCAGCGCCAGCCGCCCGCGCTCGAGCGACCACGAGTAGCCCGCCTCGATCAGCGCGATCAGCCGCGTGTCGATCAGGCGATGATCCACGCCCCACATCGTGCTGACATCGTCCCCGTTGAGGAAGCGCACGCTGCCGCCCCCCCCGTTGACCGTGTCGGTTACGCCGAATTCCGTCTCGAGGGCGTGGTGGCCCTGTACGCTTGCGTGGTAGTGGGTGCGGGCCTCCCCGGCCGTCCACGTCGCCGTGACGTGACCCACCAGGCCCCGCACGTCGGTCTCCGAATCGGTGACGTCGGCGAACGACTCGGCGATGTGCCTGACCCCGGTGTCGATCAGTCCGCCGTACGACTCGTAGTACCGCGCGCCGACGCTGACCGAAGGAACCGCGCCGCTGGGCCGCACCGCGAGCACCTTCACTCCCGCGTTCGCCAGGCCGAGCAGGTCCCCG
>JAICQP010000103.1 GCA_025937815.1 Gemmatimonadota bacterium | reverse complement strand
GACTGCTCCTCCGCGGTGGCGAGCGTCAGCATCCGCAACAGACCCTCCGCGCCGAGGGCTGCCGCGGCCGCGGCGTACGCGCCGTGGTAGCGCTCCGGCACTTCGGCCAGCCGCGCGCCGTCGCCGACCGCGAACAGCAGGCAATCGCGCAGGTGCTCGAGCAGACCCGCATAGAACGATTCCAGGTCGTACCCGCCCGCGCGCAGTTCGCGCACGAAGCGCATGGCGGCCGCCGCATCGCCGGCGGCGAGTACCTCGGTCAGCTCCAGGTATCGCTCCTCGTCGGGCACGCCGATCAGGCGGCGCAGCGTCGCGAGACCGATCGAGTCGCCCCCGAACGCCACTACCTGGTCGAGGAGCGAGAGCGCGTCCCGCAGGCTCCCATCCGCCTTCTTGGCGATCGCGAACTCGGCGCTCTCGTCCAGCGCGAACCCCTCGAGCTTCGCGATGTCGGCGAGGCGCTTCCGGATCGCGTCCAGCGGGATCGGCCGGAAGTCGAATCGCTGGCAGCGCGACAGGATCGTGGGCAGGATCTTGTGCGGCTCCGTCGTCGCCAGCACGAACACGACGCCTCGCGGCGGCTCCTCGAGCGTCTTGAGAAGCGCATTGAAGGCGTCCTTGGACAGCTGATGGACCTCGTCGACGATATAGACCTTGTAGCGCCCCTGCGCGGGAGCGTACTTGACTGCCTCGCGCAGCTCCTTGATGTCGTCGATGCCGCGGTTGGAGGCGGCGTCGATCTCGATCACGTCGAGCGAGCGCCCGGCCGCGATGGCTACGCAATTCGCGCACTCCCCGCATGGCTCGCCGGTCACCCCGCGATCGCAATTGAGGGCCTTGGCCAGCAGCCTCGCGGTCGTCGTCTTGCCGCTTCCGCGCGGGCCGGCGAACAGGTACGCGTGGGCCGTCCGTCCGCGCTCGAGCGCGTTGGACAGCGTGCGCGTGACGTGCTCCTGCCCGATCACGTCGGCGAACGTCGCGGGCCGGTACTTGAGCGCCAGCGGCAGGTGCGTCATCGCAACGGGGTCCTGCTGAGGGTCAAGGAGATTCAGCGGATCGCACGCCGAGGGGCGTTCAAAACGGCTCAGATGCGAGGCGCGCGACGAGAGGATTCCGAGGCGTACGATCTGTACGCCGCAGGAAGACACGAGAAGCGGAACGACGCAGATGAGCCGTTTTCAACGCCCTGAAAAACACCCCAGGCGGGTCGCAGCGACTCTCGTCTACGTACCGCTGCTACCTTCCGGTCCTGACGGGGTTGGTAGGTCCGAGCCCTGCGCGCCTGGGGCATGATGGAAGGTATCCGGGGGCGCCGGGGCCGTCAATTCGAGGCCTCGTCGGGACCCGGCGGAGGCCCGTTCTGCGCCGCGCGGAGCCGCACGTGCATCGCCGTTCCGCCGCCGCTCAAGCGCTCCCAGTCGATCGTGCCCCCCCACGATTCGACGATTCGCCGGGTGATCGCGAGCCCCAGGCCCGTCCCCCGCGTCTTAGTGGAGAACGAGGGCTCGAACAATCGCTCCAGGCCTCCTTCCGGGAGGCCGATCCCGTCGTCCAGGACCGACACCCGCGCCCAGCCCGGCTCCCCTTCCCAGTCGAGCCGCACGACGATCGTGCCCGCGCCGTTGCCCAGCACCGCCTCCCGGGCGTTCTGGAGCAGGTTGACGAGCACGCGCCGGAACCCTTCCGGATCGCCGACCAACGGGCGCGGGTCGCCCCGAGTATCGAGGCGGTACTCGATCCCCTCCTCGCCGTGGCGGTAGAGCGCCACCGTCTCCCGCGCCGCCTCGAGCGCGTCGAAGGGCCCGCTGACCGTCGCGTCGGTCGCTCCGAAGCGGGCGAAGCTCCCGGCGATCCTCTCGAGCCGCTCGATCTCCGCCAGCACGAGCTCCAGGTTCGCATGGAACACGCGCTCGAAATCCGGCGCCCGGTCCTCGACGACACGCTCGAGGTGCTGCAGCGAGAGCTTCATCGGAGTCAGCGGGTTCTTGATCTCGTGGGCGACCTGGCGGGCCATCTCCCCCCACGCCAGCACGCGCTGGGACTGCACGTTCGCCGTTATGTCCTCGAACGCGACGACCACGCCCGTGTCCGCTCCCTCGGAGTCGGCGAGCCGCGTGGCGACGAGGTGGTAGTGACGCTCCTCCCCGCCGCGGCGCAGCACGAGATCTCGCTCCCCTCGCCGGGGCCGGGTCCGCTGCTTCTCGACCTCGCGCCAGAACGCGGCCGCGGTCCCGTCGGACCGGACGAGGTCGTCCACCGTGCGGTCGATCACCGCCCGTGGCTCCTGCTCCAGCAGGTCGGCGGCCCGGTCGTTGATCAGCCGCACCCTGCCGCCCGCGTCCAGCGCCACGACCCCTGCCCCGACCGCCGACAGGATCGCCTGCACGCGCGACTTCTCGCGCTCGAGCGCGTGCTGGCTCGTGTCCAGCCGCTCCGCCATCTCGTTGAACGAGCGCTGCAGCTGGCCGAATTCGTCCTGCCGGCCGGGCGGCGGCAGGCGGTAGCCCAGGTGTCCCGCTGCGATCTGCCGCGTGCCGCGCTCCAGCGCGGAGAGCGGCCGCGTCATCGCGCGCGCGAGCCACCACCCCACGACGAGCATGAAACCGATCGAGAACGCCGACAGCAGGAACACTCCCTCCCCCAGCCGCTGGAGGTTTACGCGCACCCGGTCCTCGCGGATCAGGAGTGGAGTGGCGAGCGAATACCCGGCCGGCGCCTGCGCGCGATCGAGCGTGCTGTATGCTACCAGGAACGAGCGGTCCCCTAGCGAGGTCTCGTCGAACACGACCGGCTGCCGCACATCGAAGAGGTCGACGTGCACGGCGCCGGGCATCCGGTCCGCGAAGAGCTGGGACGCGAAGATCTCGGGGCGGCTCGATGCGACAGTGCGGCCCCTCCAGTGGAGGATGAAGTCCTGCTGGAGGATCCCCGCGATGGCGCGGAGCCGCGCGTCGAGCGCCGGGGTAGTCCCCTGGGTGAGCGTGGTGTCGGCGACGAGCAGATTGCTGGCGGCGGTCAGCGCGTCGGCGGCGGCGGTGCGCGCCCCCTCCTCGAGCTCGGCGCGCGTCGCCCGGTAGCCGAGGACGGCGTAAAGCGCGAGCGGCACGGCGGCGACCGCGAGAAACGCCAACAGGAGCTGCACGCGGAAGGAGCGGAGCGGGTTGTTCGCGCGGAAGCCGACCCGCCAGCGGACTCGGGTCCGCGCGTCGCCCAGCCGGTCCAGTCCGCCGATGGCCAGCCCGACCAGCGTCCCGAGCAGGACGAACACCGCGTAGCCGCGCGCTCCCGGAAGCAGCGGATCGAGCGGCATCGCCAGCTGGGCGCTCGCGTCCTCACCGGCCTGGATCGATGTCAGGAGCGTCCGCGGCGGCGCTCGCTCGCCCGCCGGCAGGAGCTCGTATCCGGGGAGATCTCCACCGCCCGGCCCCGACAGGAGATCCGTCAGCAGGAAGGATTGGCCGGAGGGCGGCCGGAGCTCGAGCGCTTCGGTGGTCATCGCCACCGCGGTACCGATACGGTCCTCCGGGCCGCGCACCGGGACGACCGCCCACCGCGTCCCGCTCGTGCCCGCCGAGCCCCCGACTGGGATCTGGGCCGGCTCGACCGCATCGACGTAGTCGCGGGCGGTCTCCGTGAGGTCCTCGGCCGTCAGCGCGAACTGGCTGACCAGCGTGCCGGTGGAATCGAAGACGTAGAGCGCGGTCGCGAAGTCGAGGTCGCGGAGCGGGCTCCGGCTCCAGATCGCCAGCGCGCCGTCGTGGTCGCGCTCGACGATCGTCTCGCGGACGAGGGGGTTGTCCTCGAGGTAGCGCAGCGTGCGGTCCATGGTGTATTGGAGCCACTGGCTCGAGGAGTCCCCGATCCGGGACGCACGCTCGACCAGTAGCTCGTGCGCGGCCTGGACCCGGGCGTGCGTGGCGAGCGGGAGCGTGACCAGCGCGGCGATCGCCATCGCTGCCGCCGCTACGCGGGGGCTCCTGCCGCCGAGGCGGACGGTTCCAGACGCGGCCGCGTGGACGAGCCACGCCCCGGCCACGACGGTGACCGCGAGCGGAGCCAACACGACCAGGCGATCCCCCGCGAGGGCCGCCTCCGGCATCCGCCAGGCGGCGGCCGCGATTCCGAGCGCTCCCGCCCCGGCCGCGACGGCCACGACCCCCGGCCCGGTCGGCGCGCCCGCCAGGCGCAGGATCGCCGCCAGGGCGACGACTCCCGCCGACAGGAACAGCGCGAACGCGAGCAGGACCATGAGAAACGGCGGGGAGAACAGGATGGTCGGGCTGAAGAAGACGGGCGGGCTCATCCCGGCCATCGCGCCCTCCAGCCCTTGGATCAACGAGCGAAGAACGACTCCCCCCAGGACGAGCTCCCCCGCGGCTAGGAGCGACAGCCATGGCCACCGCGGACGGCGCGCGCGATCGGGAAGGAGACCGAGCGTCGTCACGCAGAAGAACGCCATGCAGGCCGCGGCCAGGGCGAAATCCCCTGCCGACCTTCCCACCGGTCCCAGTCGGGTCACTGCGAACGCCAGCGGGCTGAACCAGGTCTCCGGAGAGAAGAGGGCCAGCACGCGCGATTCGAACAGCAGCGCCCAGACCGAAGCCACGACGGCCGCCAGCGCGCCGATCGCGAGCGCCCACCCTGCCAGGGACCCGGAACCCCGCCGAGAGATCGCCGCCTGGCGCGCCCAATGCCACACGCCCCCCAGCGCCCAGGCAAAGGGCCAGGCCAGCAGGAGCGCGAGGAGCCGTACCACGCCCGCGCGCCGACCTTCGATGAATCGGTCGATCAAGAAGCGCTCGGAGTGGATCTCGGCGACGACGGAGCCGTCCGGCGCCGCCACGTAGCTCGCCGGCTCGAACGATCGGCGGTCCTCGAATCCGGGAGGCGCGATGTGGAACGCCAGGTCGTGGATCGCCTGCAGGCGCGGCACGAGCAGCTCGGGCTCGGCCACCTCGCGCCGCAGCGGCGACTCCGCCGCCCAGAGGTCCTTGACCGCGAACACGAACGTGTCCCCGACGGCGATCCAGGGCGCGGCCACGTAGGCCATACGGTAGCCGAAGGGCGCCCGAACGAGCGGATGCTCGATCGTGGTCGCCACCGAGTCCGGCGGCAGCCGGTCGCCGCGCGGGTCGCCCCACCAGGCGCGCAGTCGTCCGTCTCGGTCGTAGACCTCGAAGCCGATTCCCGCGGGGAGCGCCGGCGGCGATGCCTGGTCCAGCGCGCGGAAGAGGTCGGCGTCGGCTTCCGGGCCCGATGCCGCCACATCGAGACGCTCCAGCGACGCGATGGTGGCGTCGAGGAGCGCGCGATCGTCGTCGAGGCGTCTGGCGAACACCTCCGCCACGCGCTGGCGCTTCGATTCCTCGAGCTCGGCCGCAGCCTCGCCGCCACCGCGCGCGAGGTTCCACGACTCCAGCCGGAACCAGCCGAGGAGCGCGAGGTACGCGCCGAGCAACAGGAACGCCGAGCGGAGACCCCAGCTTCGCGGAAGGCCTCGCGAGAGCGCCGCCGCACCGAGCGCGGCCGCGGCCGCGAACGGGATCCAGCCCGCCGCGCCGCTCGGGACGAGCGCGACCGCGGCCGCCGCCGTGGCCGCGGCGAACAGCCACGCGGTCCGGTTCACGGGGCGGGCGCCGCGTCCTCTCTCGGGCGAGTGCCCACGACGAGGCCGCTTGCGCCCGCGCGGCGGGCCGCGTCCATGGCCTCCACGACCCGTCCGTGGGAAACCCGCTCGTCCGCTTCCAGCACGACCCTCTCCGTACCGCCGGCGCTGAGGGCTTCCGAGAGCGCGCTCTCGAGGCTCGCCTGGTCCACGGGGCGTCCGTCCAGCCACGTTCGGCCTCGCTCGTCCAGCTCGAGCGTGACTTCGTCGCGCCGGGCGACGCCGGTGGTCGAGGCGGCCGGCAGCGTGAGGTCGAGGCCTGACCGCTCGAGGAACGTCGAGGTCACGACGTAGAACAGGAGCAACAGGAACACGACGTCGATCAGCGAAGTGATGTTGATCAGGGCCTTCCTGCGGGTGGATGCGCCGAACTTCACCGCTCGGATCTCCTGACCATCTCGGGGGAAAGCGATCCGCCGCGCTGGAAGCGGAGGATCTTCTGGACCAGCCGGCTCGTATGGGCCTCCATGTCGAGCACCAGGCGCTCCGCCTTGCTCGTGAAGTAGTTGTAACCGACCAGCGCGGGGATCCCGATCGAGAGCCCGGCCGCGGTGGTGATCAGGGCCTGGGCGATCCCTCCCGAGAGGCTCTGCGCCTGCCCGGCCCCCTGGCTCGACACCACCTCGAAGACCTGGATCATCCCGAACACCGTCCCGAGGAGTCCCAGCAGCGGGCCGATTCCGGCCACGGTCTCGAGCAGTCCCAGGCCGCGCTCGAGACGCGCCACTTCCTGGCGGCCCTGGTCCTCGATCAGCTCCCTGAGCTCGTCACGGGGGCGGTCGCGATTGTCCAGAGCGACGCGCACGATGGCCGCGAACGGCCCCGGATGCTTGTCGCAGACCGCGCGCGCGAGCGGGATGTCTCCCGGTTCCTCCAGCGAGTCGATGACGTCCACGATCTCGGGCTCGAGCACCTTGGACGCGCGCAGGTGGAGCGCGCGGTCGACGAGAACCCACACGCCCAGGATCGAGCAAGCGGCGAGGGGGATCATGAGCACCCCTCCCGAGACGATCGTGTCCCACATCAGGGCCCGTCCGTTGGAAAGACGTTGAAATAGAAGTTGCCTGTGATCTCCAGGTACGGCTCGGGGAACCCTGGTGGAAGCGGCTCGTAGTCGGCGGCTCCCGTGATCGCGTCGAGCGCCACGTACTGGAGGTTCTCCACTCCGCGGTGATCGAGGAGCCGGAAGTCCATGAGCCTGCCGTCCGGCCCGATCCTGAACCGCACGCGGCTGATCCAGGCGGCGGTGCCGTAATAGAAGGCCGCGGGCGGCGAGATGTGCTCCTCGATCCGGGCCTTGAGCCGCTGCATGTAGGGCGCCCACTCCCAGGCGGTGGTGTTGAGCGAGAACGCCGAGCCGGCTTCCGCGCGGGTCAGCCGCTGGTCGACTTCGGGCGCGGGCAGTCGCGCCCCGGGTGCCGCCCCGGGTTCGGCGGCCGTCGACGGACGCGTAGGCCGCGCCCCGATCCGCTCCGGCTCGAGCGTCAGGCGCGGATCGGTGCGTCCCGCGGCCGGCTCGGGCTCCTCACCCGGCGCTTCGGGCCGGTCTTCGTCCGCGGCGGCTTCCGCCGCATCCGTGGGGGACGGCGACGACGCGTCCGGAAAAGCCGGGGCCGAGGATGTCGCCGGCGAAGCGGCGCGGGTGCTCGTCCCGGCGGGCCGGGGCGTCGACGGGATCGGCGACGTTCCGGCACTAAAGGCCTCGCCCCGGGGCAGGTCCGCCGGCGCCTCGGGCTGCGCCGCCCGGCGGTCGGCGTCGGACACGTTGGGCGTCGGGACGTCGGGTCTGGCGTCGGGCCCGGGCTGCGGGTCGACGAGCCGGAACGTGATCGGCTCCGCGGGTGGGGCAGCGGCCGCCGGCGCCGGGTCCGCCGCCAACGGGCTCCACCGCTCCCAGAGCGGCGCCGCCAGGACTGCGTGGAGGAGCAGCGAGACAGCCAGGGCGACGCGGGAGATGCGATCTTCGAGCATTCCCATCCCGGTAGGACGAAGGCAAGGGAGAAGCCGTTAAACCGAAGAATATAGCTCTCTTACCCCCGACCCCCACCCGCGTTTCGGGGGGCGCTGAAAACGGCTCATCTGCTTCGTTGTGCTTCGTCGCCTTTGCTGCGGCGTGGGATTCGCCACGCCTCGGAAAGGGCGGAGCGGTATGGGCGCGCGCGGCCGCCCCCTTCGCGATTCAACCGACAAGCGCTGACGATTTGCTTCGGCGGACCGATCTGGATTCTCGAATCAGTCTAGGCCGCCTTATCGGAGGGCGCTCGAAACGGCTCAGATGCCAGGCGCGCGAGGAGTGGATTCCGAGGCGTAGTGGAACCTACGCCGCAGGAAGACACGACGAGCGGAACGACGCAGATGAGCCGTTTTCAGCGCCTGATTACCGGCCGACCAGCTGGTGCAGTCTCAGAATAGCCCGTTGTGAGCGCAGCGAGTTCGTCGCCCCGGTCATGAGCGTCGCCGCGTCGGCCGACAGCATGACGAGCAGCGACACGCCGAACCACACTTTGACGGCGGGCTCCTCGACGATCGCGAACATGGCGAGCGTCGCGACGTGCGGCCCCACGAAGAGCCACGCCCGCCAGGCGAGCATCATCGTCCGGAACGAGCGCCTCGATCGTATGCGCTCGCGCCGTCCCGCGCCCAGCCACGACGCGACAGCCATGAACGGAGCCGCGACCAGCACCATCGCCAGTGCGTAAACGGCGGTGACGGGCAACGCGACCCACTCGCGCCAGGTCGTCTCGCGCGCGTCCTCGTCGCCGTTCTTGCGGCCGTAGGCGCGGATCTGGTCGGCGTCGAACCAGCGGTAGTGTCGCATCGCGTAGTCGCGCGCCGCGTTCAGCTCCTGGATGCGACCGGTCGCCGACCGGCGCGCCTCCTCGTCCATCGCGAAGCGGTCCGGGTGGACGAGCTTGGCCCGCAGGCGGTAGGCCTTGTGGATGTCGTCGAGCTCG
>JAICQP010000190.1 GCA_025937815.1 Gemmatimonadota bacterium | reverse complement strand
ACGACGAGGACGTCCCGGAAGCGGAGGGCGCCCGCGCAGGTGGCGGCGATCCCGATGAAGGCGAAGAGCGTCATCGTCGTGGGGAGTCCCAGGACCTGCCCCCAGAACTGGTCGGCCTGGTTCCGCGCGTAGCGGGTGAAGTCCGGGATGTTGAGGGACAAGGTCGCCCAGAAGCCGACCATCGCGGTGAGCCCCGGCAGGAAGAGGAGCAGGAATCCATGGCGGCTCTCCGTCCCGACGTCCGCGCGCCTTACCAGAACCGGAGACGATGCGCCCGCCGCGTCCCGGAGCTCGCCGGCCACGAACAGCGGCCCGGCGGTGGCGGCCCCGGCGGGCGGGAGCGCGATCGGATCGGCGGAGTAGGGCGCCCACGCCGCCGAGGCGAGGGCGGCCCGCGCCTCCGCCTCGGTGGCGCCGGTCCCGATCCGCGCCTCTGTCGCGCGCGCCGTGCCTTGGTCGGCGAGCGAGCTCAGCGTCACCCGGCCGTCCGCGACCGACAGGGACGGGCGCGAGAACTGCTCGCTGAAGGCGAGCGCCCGCCCCAGCCCGCCCGGCACCGTCATCGACCACGCCAGGAGCGCGAGGCCGATCACGAGGAGCAGCGGCGCGCCCCACGCCTCGAGCCACTTGATGCTCTCGGTCCCCGTCCACGCGATCCAGACGTTGAGGCCCCAGAACGCGAGGAACCCCACGAGCTCCCAGGCGTTGATCCCCAGCAGGCCGATGCCGGGAGCATCCGCCATCCCTGGCCAGATGACGCGGGCGAGCGCATACAGCGCGTGGCCCCCGATCCAGGTCTGGATCCCGAACCAGCCGCAGGCCACCAGGCCCCTGAGGAGCGCGGGGACGTTGGCGCCGAGGATCCCGAACGGCGCCCGCAGCAGGACCGGGAACGGGACGCCATACTTCGTGCCCGCGTGGCCGTTCAGGAGCATGGGAACGAGGACGATCAGGTTGCCGGCCGCGATCGTGAGCAGCGCCTGCCACCACGACATCCCGCTCGCGATGAGGCCCGAGGCCAGCATGTACGTCGGGATGCAGACCGCCATCCCGATCCATAGCGCGGCGATGTTCCAGCGCGACCAGCGCCGCTCCTCGGGCGTGGTCGGGACCAGGTCCTCGTTGGCGTAGGGGGATTGGAGGAGCTGCCCGCGGTCGGGCAGTGACACGGGCTTCAGTGGCGACCGCCGGCACCGGCTGTGCCGGCCGCGACCCTGTCGTTCCACGACTCCTTCGGCAGACCCCGCTCCACCTCGACCATCGTGATGCATCCCTCCACCGGGCACACGATCTGGCACAGGTTGCACCCCACGCACTCGTCCTGCTTGATGCGCGGCACGCGCGTGCCGGCGGGCAGCGCGATGCACTGGTGCGCACCGTCCTCGCAGGCCGCGTAGCATAGCTGGCACCCGATGCAGAGCACGGGATCGATCTCGGCGACGATCCGGTAGTTGAGATCCAGGTCGCCCCACTCCTCGTAGTTCGGCAGCGCCCGACCGCGGAACTCCTCGATCCGGGAATAGCCCTTCTCCCGCATCCACTCCTCGAGCCCCCGCGTCATCTCCTGGACGATGCGGAACCCGTAGTGCATGGCGGCGGTGCAGACCTGGAGCGAAGACGCTCCCATGAGGAGGAAGTCGAGCGCGTCCTCCCACGTGTGGATCCCGCCGATCGCCGAGACCGGCAGCCGGAACTCCTCGGCCTTGCCGAGGCGGGTCACCATGTGGAGCGCGATCGGCTTGACGGCCGGCCCGCAGTAGCCGCCCGAGGTCCCCTGGCCGGCCACCGACGGGATGGGGCTGAAGGTGTCGTGATCGATCGCGATCACGCTCTTGATCGTGTTGATCAGCGAAACGCCGTGCGCCCCGCCCCGCTGCGCGGCCATCGCCGGATCGAGGATGTCGGTGATGTTGGGCGTCAGCTTGACGAGCACGGGGATCGACGCGAACTCGCGCGCCCAGCCGGTGATCTCTTCCAGCAGTCGCGGCTCCTGCCCGACCGCCGAGCCCATGCCCCGCTCGCACATCCCGTGGGGGCAGCCGAAGTTGAGCTCGAAGCCGTCGCAGCCCGTGTCCTCCGTCCGGCGGATGATGTCCCGCCAGTCGTCCCGCGTCTCCACCATCAGGGACGCCACCAGCGCGTGGCCCGGATAGCGCCGCTTGACCTCGGCGATCTCCCGGAGGTTCACTTCCAGCGGCCGATCGGTGATCAGCTCGATGTTGTTGAACCCGGCCACGTTCCTTCCCTGGTAATCGATCGCACCGTACCGCGAGGCGGTGTTCGTGATCGGGTCGCCGAGCGTCTTCCAAACGGCGCCTCCCCAGCCCATGTCGAAGGCGCGCATGACCTGGCCGGCGGTGTTGGTGGGCGGGCCGCTGGCGAGCCAGAAGGGGTTCGGCGAGCGGATCCCGCCGCACTCGACCGACAGGTCCACGGGACGACCCGGCCGCGGGCCGCCGTTCGCGCGCGGTCCGCCGTTCCCCCGCGGTGCCCCATTGCCTGGATTGCCGCCCCTCATACCGAGCCCCCGTTCCGCTCGAGCCACTCGTGGATCCCGCGCGCGGCCCGCTTGCCCTCCGCGGCCGCGTTCACGACCTCGGCGCCGCCGTTGGCGAGATCGCCCCCGGCCCAGTACTTGGGGTTCGACGTGCGCCCGGTCGCCTCGTCCACTCTGACGTGCCCCCTCTCGTGCGCGATTCCACCCGGTATCCCAGCGAGCAGGGTCTCGAGCCGGCCCTGCCCGACCGCCACGGCGACCAGGTCGGCCGGCACCCGGAACGGCTCACCAACGGGGTTGCAGCCGCGATCGACCGTGGTCAACCGGACGGCGTTGAGCCGCCCGTTCCCCTCGAACGCGACCGGCACCGCCCGCCATGTGAACGCGACACCCTCGGCGGTGGCGTGCTCGCGCTCGTGCGCGTAAGCGGACATGCTCTCCGGCCCGCGGCGGTAGACAACCCGCACCTCGGGCACGCCGAGCAGCTTGAGCTCCCGCGCGGCGTCGATCGCCGTGTTGCCGCCGCCGATCACGACCGCCGAGTATACCGACAGGGGATCCACCTGCCGGCCGGTTTTGATCGCCTCGATGAGCGCGGTCGCCCCCCACACTCCTGGCAGGTCTTCGCCCTCGACCCCGAGCGCCGAATCGGCTCCCAGGCCGGCGCCCAGGAACACCGCGTCGAACTCCCGCTCGAGCTCCACCCAGGGCACGTCCCGGCCGACCTCCACCCCCAACCGCCACACGATCCCGATCTCGGACAGCCACTCGACCTCGGCCAGGCTCTCCTCGGCGTGCATCTTGTAGGGCGCTACGCCGTCGGTGTTGAGCCCCCCCGGCCAGGTTCCCTTCTCGTAGATCACCGCCCGGTGCCCGAGCCGCACGAGCTCGTGGGCGCACGCCAGCGATGCCGGGCCGCCGCCGACGCAGGCGATCGCGCGTCCCGTCGACGGGCCCGCTTCGAAGAGCTGGATGCCCGCGTGGACGACGTGATCTGTGGCGTGGCGCTGGAGCCTGCCGATCATGATCGGCGGCTCGCCCTTCGCGTTGTAGACGCACTCCCCGACGCACAGCACCTCGACCGGGCATACCCGCGCGCACGAGTGGCCGAGCGGGTTCGCCTCGAAGATGGTGCGCGCGGCGCCGACGGGATTTCCGGAATGGATCTGCCGGATGAACATGGGGATGTCGATCGCGGTGGGGCAGGCCGCGACGCAGGGGGCGTCGTGGCAGAACAGGCAGCGCGCGGCTTCCGCGCGCGCCTGGGCCTCGGTCAGCGCGGGCTTGAGGTCGGGGAGGCGGGTTTCGACGCGGTCGGTGGCGAGCACTGGGCCTCAGCTCACCGCGGCTGGCCTTGCCCTCTCCGGTTCCCCAGAGATCTCCGGACGGTTCCCCTTCTCGATCTCGGCGTGCTCGCGCACGATCATGAAGACGACCACGAACCAGATCAGGATCATGCCGAGGTTCAGGAGCGCAAAGCCCCGTGGCCCGAAAGTGAACACGACGGTGCCGAGGAACACGACGATCGCAGACCCCACGTCGCCGATCCGCTGCATGAAGCTATCGGTGACCTGCTTCGCCTTGTACTTGATCTCGTGCGTAGTGGGCAGGAACAGCATCTGAATCGTCGTCTTGTTGACCGAATAGTCGGATGCGTTCTCGGCGGTCTT